>CAMVAV010000001.1 GCA_947165595.1 uncultured Clostridia bacterium
AAAAACATTAATCATTTTTGCACCTCATTCATGTTGATCGGTAATTATCCCGTCCGGTGTGATATACAGCCAATTATCTTCATAAATGTCGATTGGTTGGTCATCCCGCTGCATCCACCTGGTCGGAGCCAGCACGATCTTATTCGGATTTTTGGAAAGATGCTGAACCCACCAGCTGAAGGTTGAATTGTGGATAATAAAGTGTTTGCAGGAGGACATGAGACGGATTTTTTCCCAAATGGGATTTCCGTCGGTTTCAAAATACACCTCTCCGTCGATTTTAAGATTGCTCCGGCACCACGCCACGTCATCTGAAAAGATGAAAAAAACCGGATGCTCGACTTTGCTTTTGATGTATTCAATTCCTCGATAAAAGTAGGAAACGTCGTAAGTGTATACATCACTGATGTCCGGATTCTCGATATCCTGACGCTTAATAGTAATACAAACCGACTCCGTGTCGCTGATCTTCTTCAGCAGTTCTCGGTTCTGCTCCAGAGGCGGATGCTTTGGCAAAAGCTCGTCCTTTATTTTGTCATCAATTTTGAAAAAATACTTTGGCGATTCAAAATATCCTTGAATAAGGATTGTTTTTGCCTTAGTCGCAGAAAACGGATAATAGGCCGCATCAAAATAGTAAACGCCCAAGTATGGGAGCCAATGCGCCAGACGAAGCATGAAACGATAGGTTCTCTTTTGAAAATCCCCGAGTCGGAAAACCCGCCGCCATTTACCAATCAGGCGAAATATAATGTCCTTCGATGTCCCCTTTAGATCGTACGTATAGTCAACCGTGCTGAAATCCTTCAGCAAATTATCGCTTCCCGCCCACAACTTGTCGCCCATGGCTCGAACGAGGCTATAGTTGATTACAAGGTCAGCACCAGTCTTTTCCTGAAGGCTTCTGGCAAAGGCATACTGAAAAAACTGATTTCCGCATGCACCGTTAATATACAAATATATCGTCTGTTTTACCATGCTGTTTCTCCACGAGGCAACCAGTCTCAATCCTTATCGTACGCCAAAATGTACATCATCAAATGATCGTACATCAAATGCAGATCTTCAGCAATCTGCATATTGTCAATCGGCACATGAAGGCTGATGTCCGCCAATTCTTTAACTTTCCCGCCGGAATAACCTGTAAGTCCGATCACCGTATTCCCTTGCTCCTTCGCATAACGCGCCGCGCGTACCACATTCTCGCTGTTTCCGCTGCCGGAAATCGCAAGGAGGATATCCCCTTTCCTTAGCCGTCCAACCAGCGGCGTCCGAAAAATCTCCTCATAACTGATATCATTCGCAATTGCCATCATAGACGAAATGTTGTCGCTGAGGCAGACAAAGTTGTACTTCTTCTCATAGAATTCACTGACGCCCTTATTGAAATCCCCCGTAAAATGTGACGCCGTGGAGGCGCTGCCGCCGTTCCCGCAGATGTATACGGTATGTCCGGCCTCACGTGCCGTCTCCAGCGCATTCATGGCACGGTTAATCTCTGTGACGTCCAGACTCCGCATCACTTCAATTTCTTGCTCAATATAGCGAGCAATCTTATCAGTATAATCCATCCCGCAGCAGCCCTTTCTTTTTCAGCGCTTCAGTATTTCATTCACCGCATCCAACAGATTGTCCGCTTCCAATTCCGCTTTTGCATCGTATCTCCCATCTTTTCCCGCCTCGCCCGTTCGAAGCAGGGCGGTATGCATCCCGGCGTTGCATCCGGTCTGGATATCCATTGTGGAATCTCCGATGTACCACGATGCAGACAAGTTTATATTATGCTGTTCCGCGGCACTTGTTAACAGGCCGGTTTTTGGCTTGCGGCAATCGCAGTTTATCTTCAGCTCCGGTATTTCACCGGCAAATCCTCTGTCCGGATGGTGCGGGCAGAAATACAAATCATCCAGAAAAGCTCCCTGCCTGCCCAGCTCACTTTCCAGCTTCCTGTGGATAGTGTCCAACTCATCCATAGTACACTCACCCCTTGCAACGACCGGCTGATTGGTCGCAACAATGGCAAGATACGACGACTCGTTGACCCGGCGGATCGCCTCCGCCGCGCCGGGCAAGAGTTCCAGCTGCTCCGCATTCCTAAGAAAACCGACAAGCCGGTTGATGGTGCCATCCCTATCCAGAAAAATCGCCTTTTGCCGGTTCCGCAGGCTCCGCTGCGCGACCAAGCCGCTTTTGACGTCCCGTTCCACCGCCTGAAGGCGGTCCGGCGTCCCCATATCCTTGACATATTCGGTGGAGCGATAAACGTAGACGCCTTGTCCGAGCAAAGGCGAGATAACATTCTTCTCCAGATCAAGCCTGACCGGCTCCCGGACGGTATCCAACACGTCAGGGCTGACACAGTACAGTCCCGCGTTGGTCAGATTGTGGTAGTAAAAATCACGCGGATCTCTTTTGGAGAGAATACACTTCACGCGATGTTCCGTATCCTCAACAATCACGTCGCTGTCATAGGGATGGGAATTGGGATGACCGAACAGAGTAATCCGCGCGCCACATGCTTTGTGGAACGCCATAAAGCGCTCAAAATCCACATCGAGCATCAAATCTCCAAACAGCAGCAGGAAATTCTCCCGAACACGTTCCTTTAGGTAGTAAAACGCGCCTGCCGTGCCGAGAGGCGTGGCCTCTTCCACATAGTCGATTCGGACGCCAAAGCGTTCTCCGCTGCCAAAATAGCTCCGTACGCTCTCTTTCCGATAACCGACAATCAGTATGATCTCACGGACGCCGCTCTTTTTCAGGCTTTCGATCTGGTATTCCAGGATTGGTTTTCCGCATACGGGAAACATCGGCTTAGGAATATCCTGTGCAATGCTTTGCAGCCTGGTTCCCTTGCCGCCCGCCATAATGACAGCTTTCATACTACCTCGTTTTCAACGCAACAGCGTCCCGGACACTTTGCCGCACCGCCTCATCCGACGTATGTTTTGGTGTCCAGCCCGTTGCCAGAACCTTTGAAATATCATAGTGGAAGCGCGGCACGTCGCCTTTCCAGCCCCGATCGCCGCCCGTATAGCGAAACGCAACGTTATGCAGTCCCAATTCCTCGGTTACGATCTCCGCAATACGTGTGACGCTTGTGCCCTCTCCGTTGACAGAGATGTTGTAGACCTCCTGGCCCGCTGGGAATTCTTCCGTCAAACGCATAATGGCGTTCACAAGGTCCAGCACGTAAATATAAGGCTTGCACTGCTTGCCGTTGCCCAAGATCTCCAGCTCAAGCGGGTTTTGCCCCAGCTTTCGGATAAAGTCATAGATTACCCCGTGCGTCAGGCGTGGTCCAATGACATTGGGAAAGCGAAAAACGACCGCACTCATGTCGCACATGGAAACATAGGAGGAAATCAGTGCCTCCGAAGCGAGCTTTGCCCCGCCATAGTAGGATACCGGCGCAAGGCCTCCCGTCGTCTCCGTCAGCGCCACATCCGGCATCTCACCATAAACCGCGGAAGTTGACGCAAAAAACAGCTTCTTCACGCCGGACCCGCGCATCCCCTCCAACAGCGCGCGCGTGGTTAGGAGCGTATCGTTGAAATCAATGTCCGGCTCTCTGCCGCCCTTCTGGATATCGGAGTTCGCCGCCAGATGGTAAACGACGTCGATCTGATGTTCGGCGAAGATCGCATCAACCTGCCTTTGATCGGCAAGCTCTGCCTCACGGAAGCAAAATCGCTCCAAAAGGCCGGTATTTCCCTGCAAATGGTGAAGATTGCTGTCGCCCATGATAAGCTTGTCCGCGCAGATCACGCGATGCCCCGCAGTCAAAAGCGCATCGATCAAATGGCTCCCGATAAAGCCCGCGCCACCGGCTACAAGAATGGTTTTTTCGTTTGTTGCTTCTCGCATATTCTGCACCTATAATGATTTGTATTGTCAAGGGGACAGCCTGCGTTTCAGTTTATCCATCTTTGCGGTATAAACCAAAGCAGCGGTTTCCCGGAAAATATAGGATCTGTCGCGCGGTGTAACTGCTTCCTTCCATTTCCTGAGCAGACTGCTGTCATGTTCATGCTTATACAGCAGCAGAGCTTTGACCGTGTATTGATATGCCAGTTCTCTTCGCAAGCTGTCAGCGTCAAGGATTCCGGTTTTCTTATTCTCTTCGGAAACCTTTTTTATAAAAGATACATATCTGTCAGCTTCATAAATACGCCCTATGTCATTCCACAAAGCAAACAGCGTATGCTCCTCTTCAGAAAACTCGCCGATTGCATCAAACAGCTTCATACGGGCTTGCAAATCCCACTCTTTCATCTTGTCCGATAAAACGGCGCTTGCTTGCGTTTCAGATACACGGTAATCAAGAAGCACATTTGGCAATTGATCAATGCTTCCACCATGAATCACAGCATCCACCCATAGGTGATAGTCCTCAGAACCGCGTATCTCTTCGTTGTATTTTATATGATTGGTCCTTAAAAACGATTTACGCATAAACGCAGTAGGATGAGCAATACCAGCGTTCTCAAACAGCAGTCTGGCAGCCCGCCTCTCCGGGGTTTTCCCACGTTTGTTGAATTCTGTTCGCCTGCTGTCCATGATTTGGATCGTCGCGCCGAGAATATCGATTTTCGGATGTGCCTCCATGTAAGCTAGCTGTTCCTCAAATCGGCGAGGATAGGAAAAATCATCCGCATCCATTCTTGCTATGTATTGCCCCTTGGCACGCTCAAGTCCCATATTCAGTGATTTCGGAAGGCCGTAGCGGGGCGGTGTATTCACAATTTGAATCCTTGGGTCATCCAAATTGGAAAAAAACTCCTGGACACCATCCTTTTCGACTGGCTCGTAGAGAACAAGAAGTTCAAAACAGCTATAAGTCTGCTCGCATATGCTCTTCACAGAAGTTGCTAGTTCTTCTATTCTCGGTCGAAATACTGGCAATAGAACAGAAATCAGTGTTTTTTCTGTCTCGTTCCGTTTTATATCCATATTTTCCGGATACCCTCATCTGCAAAGATGTGTTTTATTCCCAATATATACGATGGTACTGCCCTGTCCGTCAAAACGCATCGGCAATTCCGGGAGGCATAAGCTTGCCTTCAATCTGTTACGCTCCTGCTCATGGACGTAGAATAACAGAAAGCCTCCGCCTCCCGCGCCAAGCAGCTTTCCGCCCAATGCGCCGTTTTTCATCGCGGTTTCGTAATACTCATCAATCATCGGATTACTAATTCCAGAGGCTAGCGTCCGTTTCAGCTTCCAGCTTTCATCCAGCAATTCCCCCATCGCATCAATGTTTCCTCTGGTAAGCTGATTGCGCAGTTCTTTTGCCAATTCACACATTCGAAGCTGATTCTGCTCTTTGCCGCCATGCGAGGTGTTCGTTCCCTGTTCCATAAGGATATTTGCGGCCGCATGCACGCCTCCAACGTAAAACATAATCAGGTTGCTTTGCAGCGACTTATATTTTTCATGCTCCATTAGAACCGGCTCAACATACACCATGCCGTCACGGTTAAACGTATAAAAATTCAGTCCTCCATAGGCCGCGGCGTATTGATCCTGCTTGCCGATAGGCTTGTGAAGCTGCTCAATCTCCAACTCACAGGCTTGTTCCGCAAGCATTTCTTTTGAAACATACTTACCAGTATAGGCGTACAGTGCATGAAGCACGCCCACCGTAAAGGAACTGGAGGATCCAAGCCCAGTCCCGGCAGGGACGTCCGCCGTACTGGTAATCTCGACGCCCTGCAAATGAAATGCCTTCAGAATTTCCCGATAATATTCATGATCAATATCGTTCAGATTGGTTACGATTTCTGTTTTGGAGTATTTGAGCGCCGTTTTTTTTGAGTCAAAGGATGGATGAACGGAGATATACATATACTTGTCAATCCCCGTACTTAAACAACAGCCCCCATGCCTCTTATAAAACGAAGGCAAATCGCTTCCGCCGCCGCAGAAGCTCACCCGAAACGGCGTTCTGGATATGATCATTTCCCTTGTCTCCAAATCGTCAGATAAAATTCAATGAAATTCGCTTCGGATATAGCATCGTTGAATCATTGTTTTACACTGTTGCACCTGCACATAATATTTTTATGTCCCGATTAAGTAGCCGCGCGCAGAAACACAAAAACGCATGGCGCATATCGTCCTGCTTTTCATCGCGTGAAAAAAAGCGGATCCCACCGATATCCGTATTCAGAAAACGATTCCGTACAGCGTTTCCCAAGCTGACCGTACCGCCTGTAATCATCAGCGTTTTACCAGAAAACACGCTTTCGCTTCTCGCCTGATTCCCGGGTTGTATTATACAACCGTACTTATAATCATTTAATATGGTTTAACCGTTTCTCGCGTTTTCCAATCATTCGAAATGTCCATGTTTTTCCAAGAACGGCAAGCATAATCCGCAAAAGCTTTTCCCTTCTTCGTACGCCATATGTAAGTAAAAATCTGTATTTCTCGAGAAACCCAAAATGCTCCTTCCAGCATTTTTCCGGCAGCATAGCAGTCCAAAACGCTGACATGGAATAATGCTGCGCTATCGCGCGATAATATGGCATTCGATTATTGTTTGGTATGTTGTTCTCAATCAATTCGAGCGCTCTCTCGGTATTGCCTTCCATATCGTATACATTGCGATCTGATACAACATGTGAAATACTGTTTGCGCGCTGTCTGTAAACATAAGGAGCGGTACGATAAACCAAATATTTTTGCGCACAAAGTGCAAGCCTGATGCTCCATACCATGTCTTCGCTTAAAACGTTCTCGTCAAAAAACAGTATTTCGGGGTTTATCATACTTGCTCTGAATGTCATAAAGCAGGCGCTGATGGTATAGAGGTTGTCCCTGATCAACTCCGAAAAATCGCAAATTCGAAATTCTTCTTTGATATTTGGAAGGCATTCCCGATATTCGTGAATAGATTCATCGTATTTTACATGGCCAAATGCAAGCACATCAACTTCCGGATAATCGTTGAGGAGCTTTTCAAAATTGCGCAAGCATAAAGGTGTATTTAAATAATCATCGGAATCGACATACAACACATATTTTCCACGAATATAGGGAGCCGCATAATTACGCGCATTTGCTAAGCCGCCATTTTCCTTATGAAACACACGAACATTTGGGTTTGACGAATAGTCATCGCATATTTTGCCCGAGTTATCCGTAGAACCGTCATCAATTATAATCAACTCAAAGCTGGTTTCCTGCTGAAATAAGATACTCTCAATACATTGCCTCACATAAGGCTCTACATTATAAACCGGTACAACAACAGAGAAAAAAGGAGGGCGCTCATCCATGGCAATTATGACTCCCACAGTTCATTCAGTTTTTTAATCTCCACACTCATGTCCAGCGGATGCTTTTCCAGCCACTGCGAATACCGAGTTCGCAGTTCCTTATCAACTATTAACTGTTCAATAGCGTCCGCAATATGCTCCGGCTCAAAGTCGGTGATTGTTCCGTTGGTGCCGTCAATAAGCTGATCTTCCACCGTAGAAAACCGAGTGGATACGATCGGCAAATTAAATTGCTTTGCTTCGTCCAATACAATCGGCTTTCCTTCGGAATATGAGGTTAAAACAAAAATATCCGCCGCTTTGTAGTATGGATAGGGATTGTCCTGCCGCCCCTCAAAGAGGAACACATCATCCAGTCCGTACTCTTTTACCATAGCACTGAGCTTTGCTTTCAGAGGCCCCTCTCCCAGCACATGCCACCTAAAGTCAAGGCCGCGCTTTACAAGTATGCGGCAAGCCTCAATAGAATTTTCATATCCCTTTCTGTTTTCCAGAGTCCCGACGGACAAAACATAATATGAAAAATCCGTCTTTGATATCGAAGCAAGTGCAGCCATCTGATACAGTTTATCCCGCAAAACCAAATTATGAATAACCATGCATGTGCTGTCCAACACCGGATATAATTCCCGGACATGTTCTTTTGCCGTTTCAGCAACAAGCACAAGCCTGTCCAACTGACGCCAGTAAGACAACTCAAACGCTTCATCCCGCGTAAAATTCTTTACATCGCCATGATACCACGCATATTTTCTCCCCGCGTGGATTTTATCTATCATCATACAGCAGCCGATTTCCCCAACGAAATCCACCGCAATATCAAACGCTTCTTCATACGATGGGTATCTTTTTTTCATTCTGTTCCAGAATCGGTGCCTTCCGACCTCCATCGTCCCCGCGCGCTTTCCGTCAAACAGCGACAAAAGATACGCAAGGATAAACGACGGGCGCATGATATTCGATCGCAAAAACATCCTGACATCTTTACGCTGCATCAGATGCCAACGATAATAATCCGGTGCTTTCAATCTATGTACCTGTTTCGGTACCAAAAAATCCCATATTCCTGCGTCTTCCGTATATGGCATATAATATACATCGTATTTATCGTAATCCATTACGGACAAAACGGAGAGCAATGCCTTTTCAACGCCGCCGCAGCGCATAGGTTTCGAGGTAAAAAGAATCTTCTTTTTTTGCGCTGCCTGCATTTTACTGATACCTCCTGAAATAAAAATGCATCATTGCGGTCAGCAAATACGCCTGACGATGGACGAGCAAAGTGTGAAACACCTTATACTTCATATTTAACAGCTTTCTGTCCGCGCCCAAAAAACGGGATCGATAAAAAGACTCCCCGGTAAACTTCTTCAGTTTGCCAATCGTATCCCTCATATTTCTGCTCGTCATATAGATGTATTTGCACATTGTCAAGCAGTCTCTAAGCTGAACACAGCATATCGCCGACTCCAGCTCGGCAAATATTCCGCGTTCCCTTGCAAACCTCTCAACGCTTTCCATTTGGATACGAATCTCGTTTTCGAAAGCCGGGTTATAATCATGCATGACGGAGTCCGCATTTTGACAATAGTAGTAAAGCGGCTTGTTGATACGATCCCAACGTTTCGATTCCCAAGCGTAAATCAAGCAAAATTGCATATCCTCGCCGACTTTTTGCGTTGGAAAACGAATATTTCGTTCCCGAATAAGTGTCGTACGAAACACTTTCGTCCACGCCGAAGTACCAATCAACGCCAATTCCCTTCCGAACAATCGTTTGTAAAAATCCGCGTTTCCCGTTTCCCACGACAGCTGCTGTTCGGAATGCGCGCAAATCCATTTGTCCTTCTCCGCAACAATATAATGCTCATAGAGTATACAGTCGCTGTTTGTTTCGCAGAACTTTTGCAGCACAAGTTCGCAAAGCCTTTCGTCTACGAAATCATCTGCGTCAATGAAAACAATAAAGTCTCCCTTTGCATGATCTATGGCGGTGTTTCGCGCTACAGCGGCCCCACCGTTTTCCTGATGAATGACGGCTATTCTTTCATCGCGCAAAGCCCATTCATCCAACATCGCACCGCTACCGTCTGTCGACCCATCATCCACGAGAATAATCTCAAGGTTTTTATAGGTCTGACCGCAGACGGATGAAATGCATCTATCCAGATACTTTTTCTTGTTATAAACAGGAATCCCTATGCTGAAGCAAATGTTTTCTGCGTTCATTTTCACTTATTCTCTTCCGCGGATTTTATCGGCCTCACCAAAAAAGCGCTCTTCCAGCATCATACACCAGCAGTGGTAAATGGGTAGATGCAATTCCTGGATCAAATATGTCTCCGTCTCAGGAACGCGGACCGCAATGTCGGCAACACTTGCAAGCTCGCCGCCCTGACGTCCCGTCAACCCAATCACGCCAATCCCAAGAGCGCGAGCAACAACAACGGCATTTAGAATGTTTTTGCTGTTTCCCGAGGTACTGATTCCAAGAAAAACGTCACCCGATCTGCCATAGCCGTAAAGCTGCTGTGCAAAAACGCCCAAGCCATCTACATCATTGATATATGCAGTCGTCAGCGCTTCATGCGCGACCAGCGGAATTGCCATCAAGCTGCGTTCCAGATTTTTTGCAAGCTCACTCCCACGCTTTTCATCGATGGATTTCAAACGCGCCGCAAATTCCGCTGGAACGGGCCGCGGCATTTTAAATCGCTTCATCAATTCGCCGGCAATATGCTCCGCGTCAGCAGCGCTGCCGCCGTTCCCCGCAATCAGAAGCTTTCCATCGTGCCGATAGCAACTCTCCATCATTTCGTACGCTGCCGTAATATCGTTCCGGCATATCGCCAGTTTCGGGTATCGATCGATCAGGCCATCCAAATAGCGATTCATAATAGCAATTTCTTCCCCTGAATATCCAAATACCTCCAGCCATAATGACTGCTTTCACAGCGCTGCCACCTCACGCCCATCCTGCGGAATGAAGCTTTCAGGCGTATAATGGATCACTCTCGAACCGCCGGTTTCAAACTCAAAAGGAATGTGCAACAGGTCGGACAGCACAGAACGGACGGACTCCTGCTTTTCCTCCGGGACATAGAAAATCAGAAAACCGCCCCCTCCGGCACCGAGTAATTTCCCGCCCGTCGCGCCGGCGCGAAGTCCCTTCTCATAATAGCTGTCTATGCCGTCCGTCGTAATCCCCGCACCCATCCTGCGCTTGAGTCGCCATGTTGCGTCCAACAGCCGGCCGAATTCGTCAAGATTCCCTTCCCGGTCCGTCAGGACCTTTTCTGCTTCATCCACGAGCGCAAGCATTTCGCGAAGCTGCGCGTGCTTTTCAACATCCGCAACATGGTTTTGCCGCTGTACATCCGAAGAAAGCCGGGTAAATCCTGTGAAAAACATCATCAAACGCCGGTTGAGCAGCCTTTTTCGCTCTGGGCTGATAATAATTGGCCGAACCTCGTATCCGTCCGCGTAAAAAATGATTTTATTGAATCCACCATAGGCCGCAGCAATCTGATCCTGCCAGCCGCCTGCTTCATTGCATAGCACACGCTCAAGGTAGATTGCCTCATCCGCCAGTTTCTTCTTATCTGCAAATTTACCCTTAAGCGCGTAAAACGCATTGAGCATTCCAACGGCAAACGAGGAACTCGTCCCAAGTCCCGACCTGGCGGGAAGGTCTGCATCATAAACCATACGCAGCTCGTGCATATCCAGCATTTTCATAGCGTTACGCACCGCCGGATGCTCGATCTGATCAATGCTTGTTACCTGCTCCAATTTGGAATAGGACAACTCTGTGCTGTAAGAAAAAAAACGTGGTAAATGCCGAACGGTGACATAGCAATATTTATCAAAGGTCGTCGACAACACCGCACCGCCGTTTTCTCGGAAGAACTCCTCTATATCCGTTCCCCCGCCGAAAAACGACACGCGAAAGGGTGTTTTTGTAATAACCATGCTGTGACAGCGCTCCTATCTTTTTGCCTTGTTCTTCGGAAAAAATGAAGCCGGTCGTCCGATTCACTCCCGCGCAATTTCGATCAGCTTTTCCGCAGACACGTTCCAATCGAGTTCCTTTAACAGCTTTCTCTGTTCGGAAGCCATCCTCTCGCGAAGTTTTTCGTCGCCTGCAAGGCGCTCCATCGCCGTCTTCAGCGCGGTCGCATCGCCCGGCGGAATCAGGAGTCCCGTTACTTCGTCTTCCACCTGCTCACTGAGGGCACCCGTATCCGTTGCGATTATTGGTATCTGATATTCATATGTCAAAAGGACAACGCCAGACTGTGTAGCGCCCAGATACGGGCAAACAACAATCATGTTATCGCCCATAAAAAAGCTTTCCGTTTCTTCATTCCGTATCCAGCGATTAATCACCGTAATCCCAGGTAATCCTTCAAAGCTTGCGCGGTAAGGAGAAAAATCCCCCGCTCCCGCTATAGTCAACGTAACTCTATCACCATAGTCCGCGGAAAGTGCCCGATACGCTTCCGCAAGAACATTCAATCCCTTGTATTTGGAAATCGTCCCGAAGAACAGAAAGTTAACCTTTGTTGCGTCATAACAAATTGCGTGCTCCTTGTTTGGGCACTCTGCATATATGTTATGACGACCGAGCGGTATGTAATAGGTCGGCTTTCGGTATTCTTTTGCTACGATGTCCACAAAACGACGACTGTGTACGAGAAGAACGTCCATATCCAACGCCACGTAGTGAAAGAACCTGAGTAAAAGCTGTTTATCTCCGAAACGTGCCAATGGATCGTGAACAACACCGATCTTCTTCCGGCAGGAAACAGCTTTGTTTATCCACCCGGTCCAAAACGTAAACATGGGACTGTAGCTGACTTCCACGTCATAGCCACGCATTGCGGCCTGAAGCTCTCTTTTTTGACGCAGAGCGAACAACATGGTTTTGAGTAAGAAATCTACCTTTGAATGATACGTCTCAATCACGATAAGCTTTTCCAGCGAGAGCCGCTTCCACTGTTCAAGGTTTTCTACATCTTTCGACACAACCGCAACAACCGGTATTCCGCAGTGGAGCAGCCCCTTGGTCATACAAATCGCGTCGAGCGGTCCACCACCCTTTCGTCCGGTATAGTTAACCAGCCAAACCGATTTTCTAATCATACGTCCTCCGACCACATTTCGTTTTTCGCTTATTTATCCGTATTAATATGGCCTCATATTCGAAGTTCATTTCACTCGACGCAACGCTTCTCAACCGTACCAAACCCATATTATATCATATTCTCATATATTATTTTATGTAGTTTACCACACCCCCAATTCGTTTTCAAGTCCATATCTTGTTATTTCGTTTAAAATTGCCCACAAGCTGTATGGATTTAGCAAAAAGGACAGCCAAGCATTGCTTTTGGCTGTCCTTTTTGTGAGGTTTTGCATCAAGTTCATCGTTCCTTGACGATTTTTCCCTCGGTCACGCGATAGACATGGTATCGCATCATCCCGTCGCGCCGCCGCGGATGACGCGGAAGCGCAGAGACCGGACCGGCGCTCGCCGCATGAAGGCGGAGGATGCGGAGCAGGTCCAAATTCAGGCGCTTTTCGACGGCTAAAATTGGCAAATCTGACGCTTTTCTTTCGCGCTTGCCTGTGTTATCATAGCATCACGCAAAAGCAAATCGTGATAAAAAAGGAGATACCGCCATGGCAGACAAGAATATCCCCTACAAGATCTATCTCGAAGAATCGGAAATGCCGCAGAACTGGTATAACGTCCGCGCGGACATGAAGAACAAGCCCGCCCCCCTGCTCAACCCCGGCACGCACGAGCCCATGAAGCCGGAGGAGCTTGCGGGCGTATTCTGCGACGAGCTGATCCGACAGGAGCTCGACAACGAGACACGCGACTACCCCATTCCGCAGGAGATCCGCGACTTCTACAAGATGTACCGCCCGTCCCCGCTGGTGCGGGCGTACTGCCTGGAGGAGAGGCTCCAGACTCCGGTGAAGATCTACTACAAATTCGAGGGCAACAACACCTCCGGCAGCCACAAGCTGAACTCCGCGATCGCGCAGGCGTACTACGCGAAGAAACAGGGGCTCAAGGGCGTCACGACCGAGACCGGCGCGGGCCAGTGGGGCACGGCGCTTTCGATGGCCTGCTCCTACTTTGAGCTCGACTGCAAGGTGTTCATGGTCAAGGTCAGTTATGAGCAGAAGCCGTTCCGACGCGAGGTCATGCGCACCTACGGCGCGTCGGTCACACCGTCCCCGTCGGAGACCACCGCCATCGGCAGGAAGATTCTGGCGGAGCATCCCGGCACGGGCGGCAGTCTGGGCTGCGCGATCAGCGAGGCGGTGGAGGTCGCGACCTCGAACCCCGGTTACCGTTACGTCCTCGGCAGCGTGCTTAATCAGGTGCTGCTGCATCAGAGCGTCATCGGACTGGAGACCAAGGCGGCGCTGGACAAATACGGCATCAAGCCTGACGTGATCATCGGCTGCGCGGGCGGCGGCTCCAACCTCGGCGGTCTGATCTCCCCGTTCATGGGCGAGAAGCTGCGCGGCGAGGCGGACTACCGCATCATCGCCGTCGAGCCCGCGTCCTGCCCCAGCTTCACCCGCGGCGTCTATGCCTACGACTTCTGCGACACGGGCATGGTCTGCCCGCTCGCGAAGATGTACACGCTCGGCTGCGACTTCATTCCCGCGCCCAACCACGCCGGCGGCCTGCGCTACCACGGCATGAGCCCCATCCTCTCGCAGCTCTATGACGACGGCTATCTGGAGGCGGTCAGCGTACCGCAGACGAAGGTGTTCGAGGCGGCGGAGCAGTTTGCCCGCGTCGAGGGCATCCTCCCCGCGCCGGAGAGCAGCCACGCCATCCGCGTCGCCATCGACGAGGCGATGAAGTGCAAGGAGACCGGCGAGGAAAAGACCATCGTCTTCGGTCTGACCGGCACGGGCTACTTCGACATGGTGGCCTATGAGAAGTTCCACGACGGCAAGATGGACGACTATATCCCCACCGACGAGGAGCTGGCAAAGTACCGCGAGAAGCTGCCCAGGGTCGATTGACCGCACACCGTTAAAAAAGCAGGGATGCGTGCACGCATCCCTGTTTTCATTTATGTCATCGGCTTCGGCGAGGCGGACGGTTCGGCGCCTTCCGGCCGCGCAGCTTCCTGCGGCGTCTGGGACGGCGGCGGAGGAGGAACGGGTGCTCCCGCCTCATCCCTCTGTCCCGGGGGTGGTCCCTGCATGCCGCCGTGGTCGCGCGCATAGCCGAACCTGCCGGGGCTCATATGCTGCCCCCTTGCCTGCTCGCGCTCGGCGCGGCTCATTTCCGAAATATAGACCGGACGCTCCCCTCCGTGCCCGGCGGAGTGCTCCACAAAGCCCTTCAGCTCCTCCGCGCGTCTCGCGTCGTCGGCGGTGACGCCGGCGATCACCGCGGTCTCGCCGTCGTCCAGATAGCCTCTGCCGCGCATCTGCTCCATGGTGATATCGAGCGCGTCGTCCGCTCTGTGGTGCCTCACCTTGCCGGACAGGTGCTTCGCAAACTCCGTTGCGTCGTCGTTCAGCGCGTCCACCGCGATGACCCTGCCGAAGTGGTTGACCGTCAGCTCAATGGCGGAATCCTCCACGTCGAGCGAAACGTAGGCGCTCGCCGTGCCGCCCATGTAGCCCAGCGTGCCGCCCGTGAGCGCCAGCACCAGCACCGCCGCGACCGCGCTGCGCAGCCAGCGCTTCCTTCGATTCTTCGTTGGGAACGCGATCGTCTCCGCCGAAAGCTCAATGGTCTCGCCGATCTCGCCTTCCCTGCGTGTCTTTACGAAGCTCCCGTCCTCGCACAGAACGACCGCCTCGTCGCCGCGCCGTTCCAAAATGACTGCTTTCATGCCGTTCCCTCCCGATCGACTACGCCTTCCTGACAAACGACAGGTACCCGGCAAGGATGGGAAAATCCCCGTCCAAAATCTCTGCCGCGGCGATGATGTACTTCCGATGCCGCTCCAGGATCTTGCGGACCACGCCGCTCTCCTCGCTGAGCTCCTTGATCGGCAGCAGCCGCTTGAGCCGCATCTGCGCCATCAGGATCACGCTGGCGATCAGCGTCCGAACCGCCTGACCGCAGCTTTTTTTCGTCTTTTCCGTCTTCGGCGAGGCGTCCGCGAGGTCGAAGAATGAGAAGCCGTAGCGCTGTAAAATGCTCTGCATCTCGCTGATCTCCTCCCGCGCGAGGCTGGCGGCGTCCGTCCCCGGCGCGCCGTCCGCCTCCTCCGCCATCCGCTTTTGTACCTGCAGGTCGTCCCCGCCCGTCTCCTCGTCCAGAGCGTCCTCGAACGCGGCGGGCGCGACGCTCAGCTCGTCCGCGTGGCGTCCCTCCGTGCGGAGGTAGTCGACGATGCGGCGGCGGATCACCATGGCGGCGAGTCCGAGGAAGCTGCCCTTGCCCTCTTCGTAGCTCTGCACCGCCTCCGAGAACGCCATCAGCGCGATCGACCACTCGTCGTCGCTGTCGGTGACATAGCGGTGCGTCGTCTCCGAGGCAACGCGCAGCATCCAGGCCTTGTGACTTTCCGCCAGCTCGTTGAAGCGGCTTTCGTCCGTCTTGGCCGCGAGGACATTTTGTTCCAGCTCGTTCATAGAGAGGTACCCCTTTGCCGTTGCTTTTCATTGGGGATACTATACCATGCACGCTCCGAAACATCAAGGCTTGTCTGTCCCGCTCTGTCAGGACCTCGCCGTCACAGCGCGTCCTTCACCACGGGTCTTCCGCAGACGATGCTCAGATTGCCGTTGCGCTCGCGCAGCTCGTCCAGAAACGCCTTGGTCGCGTGCGCGTCCCGGAGCACAAGCTTGTAGCTCAGCTCGTAGAGCGTGCCCATGTTCGTGGTCTTCACGCGCTCCAGCTCCGCGCTGCGGGCGTATTTGGCGAACAGATCGTCAAAGAGCCCGTCATAGTCGAGGTTTTCGGGGATCGTGATCTTCAGCTCGCGCTCGTCCGCGCGCCCCGCGCCGAAGCCGGTCGCGGTCAGCAGCAGCGTAAACGCCGCCATGATGGCGAAGAACGCCGCCGCCAGCAGCAGATAGCCCATGCCGGTCGCCAGTCCGATCGCCATGACGAGAAAGATCGAGCCGATCTCCCGCGCCGTGCCGTTGGCGGAGCGGAACCGCACCAGGCCGAAGGTTCCCGCCACGGCGACGCCGACGCCGATGTTGCCGTTGACCAGCATGATGATGAGCTGCACGACGGCGGGCAGCATGGCGAGCGTGAGCACGAAGCTCTGGGAATACTTGTTTTTATACATGCTCAGCGCCGCGGCGCCGAGGCCGAGCAGCAGCGAGACCGCCGTGCAGGCAAAAAACGCGGACGTGGTGATCTCGGTGCCGGTGATGATCGAGTTAAGCAATGCAACGCGCCTCCTTTGCGGATTCGATGAGGGTGTAGGGTGTCAGGACGGCCTGCTTGTAGTAAGCGCCGTACTTGGAAAAGTACGTGGAAACGATGCGGTTTTCGCTCAGCAGCCGCGCCAGCCACAGCGGAGCGGCGCCGGGTATTTTGATCTCCATGAGGATCTGGTCGTCGCGGAGGATCGGATTGCCGTGGTCGCCCGCGCGCAGGTCGACCTCGGTGTCGCGCCAGCGGAGCGCGCGGTCGAAGGTGATGCGCAGCTCGCTGTTCTCGACGCCCGCGTACGCCTCGCGGTCGTAGGCGATGTAGACGGCGGGCGTCGGGTGATAGAAGCCGAGGAACCAGTCGATCTCGCGGATGATCTGACTCCGCATAAAAGCGGAGTCTGCCGAGCAGCTTACCTCTTCGCGAGGCTGACTCTCCTTCGGCGGCCTGCCGCCGCGCAGCCAATTCGCAGCCTCCGCCGCCGTCACCGTGACGCGGCGCTTGTACACGACGCCGTCGAACTTCTTCTTGATCTCGACGAACGCGAGCCCGTCGTCCCCCGGTACGCCGTAACTGCGCACGCGCAGCTTTTCCTTGTAGGCGGGCTTCTCCAGCGACGCGCGGATCAGATCGTAATCGGCGGTGTCATAGTAGACGTTGCCGATGGTGTAGCGCGGGTGCTCGTCGGGCCTCATATGGAACGCCATGCCCCGGAGCATCGCGCGGTATTGCTCCGGCGTGAGCATGTACTTTTTTTCATACCGCTTAAAGCAGCTCTGAATTTCGCTCATGTCGTTTGCCTCCCTGGGGCGGTGATTGCCTTGCCTCCGCCTCTGGTACAGTATTCGAAGCCCGCGCTTTCCTTTTTGGGGTCGGCGGAAAGATTTTTTAGCGTAAAGCGCCCCCGGTCGGACGCTGCCGCGGCCGGCCGGGGGAACGTGAGAGCGGGGACTTTATCGGCTTGTGACAAGGATCGTGCTCGTCGCCTCGTCGTAGTCGACGTCGAAGCCGAGCGCCGCGCCCAGCTCGCGGAGCTGGAAGAAGTTGTTGCCGCCGAGGTTGTAAGCGGTCAGCTCCACCCTGCGCCCGTCGATCACAAGGACCTGCGTGCTCCTGACGCAGCTCGCGGAGCGGTCCGCGCCGGATGCCAGCTCGCCCCCCTGCGGCGCATAGCCGCTGCCCGTCGCAACGGAAATCATCTTGCTCGACGCGTCATAGTCGACCGAGAATTGTGACTTCGTTCCGCTCAGCAGCATCGCGATATCGCGCAGCTTAAAGTAGTTGCTGCCGTTGATGTTGTAGATTTCAGCATTTCTGCTCGTGCCGTTTACGCTGAGGCTCTGGGTCGTCGGCGCGACCTTCAGCGACTCTGTCCTGCCGTTTTGCGCCTGCTGCGGCGCGGTTTGGCTCGTTCCGCCGTTCTGTGCCTGCGTCGAAGGCGTCATTTGACCCTGTCGGTCGTCCTGACCCCACTCCGGAGGCGTCATTTGACCCTGTCGGTCGTCCTGACCCCACTCCGGAGGCGTCATTTGACCCTGCTGACCGTCCTGGCCGTTCCGGCCCATGCCGCCCGTTTGGCCGGGCATGCCGCCCATCATGCCGCCCATGCCGTCCGGCCCGGCAACGCCGCTGGCGTTGTTGAGGTCGAACGAATCGGAGACGTAGAGGCTGCCGTCGTAGTCGAGTCCCGCGTCGCCGCTCCGGTTGGCGCTTTGGATCGTCGCGCTGCCGCTGATGAGGTTGATGTTCCCGTTGGAGTCGAGTCCGTCGAACCCGGCGTTCACGGTCACGCTGCCGCCGGTGACGTTGATGGAGTAATCCAGCTCGCTCTTGAACAGATCGTCGCTGTTCGCGGCGTTGATGCCGTCGTCGCTCGAGGTCACCGATATCGTGCCGCCCGCGAGATTCACGACCGTCGCCTCGATGCCCTCGTAGCTCTTGCCGATCGTGACGGTGGGGGACGCGGTCGCCGAACCGACGGTCAGGATGCGGTCGGCGTGGATACCGTCGTCGCCCGCGTTGACGGTCAGGCTGCCGCTGAGGATCGCGAGGTCATAAGCCGCGTTGATGCCGTCGTTCGCCGCGTTGATCGTGATGCTCGCGCCGTCAAAAATCAGGCTGCCGTAGCCGTCCGTTTCGTCGCCGGAGACCTTGATGCCGTTTTTGGCATTGCCGTTCACGGTGAGCGTGCCGCTGCCGGTGATGCAGGCGCTCGCGCCGGCCTTGACCTTGATCGCCGCCCCGTCGAAGGCGTCGGCGACGTCGGCGTCCGTCGAGTTTTCATCGTCAGGGTCCTCGGCGTCGGTCAGCTTCACGCTGCCGGAGATGACGATCTTCGCCTCCGCGCCCTTGTTGACGGAGAGCGTCGCCCCGGTGGTGCTCGTCAGGTCGAGGTCCTTCAGGATCAGCACCACGCCCGTCGTGCCCTTCTTCACGGTGATATTGCCGTCCGGGCAGATGCCGGTGATCACATAGGTGCCCGCCTTGTCGATCTTCACCGCGCTGTTGTCGGCGGACATCGTGACGGTCGTCGCGTTCGACTCATTTGCCGTGAGCGACATGGCGCTGTTGGAGGTCGTGCCCTCCGCGACCGCGGTGGGCGATTCTGCGTACTGAACGTTCGAGCCCTGCTGCATCCCGCCGGGCATACCGCCTTGCTGTCCGGGCGCCATTGGGCCGTTTTGCTGCGTCGTCGGGCCGCTCTGCCGGTCCGTCTGCCCGTTCTGCCATCCCGTCGGGCCGCCGAACGCGGCGCTTGCGAGCGTACCGCCCACAAGCAGGGTGAGGCACAGGCCGCACGCGGCGGCGCTTTTCGCAAATTTCTTTTTCATGGGGATTCCACCTTTCCTATGTTAAGTCAAGTTGTTTTTTGTGAGGGAGGTTTTGCCCTCTGCTATTCCATTCGGAAAGGCGGCGCCGCATTTTGGGGTCGGACGAAAAAAAATCCTCCGGTCCCTTGAGCGCCGCTCGGTTTTACGCTATACTGGGTGCTGCATAATAAGGAATCCCGCGGCGGGCCGCTCCGGCCTTTCGCGGGGATGGAGGAAGCATATGAACGATTTTGTCTTTGAAAACAGCACGAAGGTCTACTTCGGCAGGGGCGTCGCGAAGAAGCATCTCGCGCGGCTTCTCGCGGACTACGGAAAAACGGTCATGCTCGCCTTTGGGGGCGGCTCGGTCAGGCGCAGCGGCGTCTACGACGAGATCCGCGCGATCCTGGACACCGCGGGCAAGACCGTCGTGGAGTTTTCGGGCATAAAGCCGAACCCCACCTATGCCAGGGTGCTCGAGGGCGCGGCGCTGGCGCGGGAGCGGAACGTGGACCTGATCCTCGCCGTCGGCGGCGGCAGCGTGATGGATTGCGGCAAGGCGATCTCGATGGCGGCGCGCTACGACGGCGACGTGTGGGACGATTTCTGGGCAAGGCGCGGCACGGTGGATTTCGAGCCCCTGCCCCTGGGCGTGATCGTGACGCTCTGCGGCACGGGCAGCGAGTGCAACGGCGGCGCGGTCATCACCAACGAGGCGGTCCGGATCAAGACCGACCGCGACTATCCACGCTGCAACGCCCGCTTCGCCCTGCTCGACCCGGCCTACACGCTCTCCGTGCCGCGTCTGCAGATGCTCGCCAGCGGCTTCGACACGCTCTCGCACGTGATGGAGATCTATTTCAGCGCGCCGGACGAAGAAAACGTCTCCGACGACATAAGCGAGGCGCTGATGCGCGGCATCGTGCGCGACCTGCGCGCCGCGGCAAGGGACCCGCAGGACTATGAGGCGCGCAGCAACCTGATGTGGGAATCCTCCATGGCGGAGAACCGGATCATCAAGCTCGGCAAGAAGCTCGACTTTCAGGCGCACATGATCGAGCACCAGCTCAGCGCTTACACCGACTGCGGGCACGGGCTGGGGCTCGCCGTGCTGCACCCCGTCTACTACCGCCGCATCTGCGAAAAGGGCGCGCAAAAGTTTTCCCGCTTCGCCCGGCGCGTATGGGACGTCCCGGCGGAGGGAAGGACGGAGACGGAGCTGGCGCGCGCGGGCGTGGAGGCGCTGGCGGATTTCATCCGGGAGCTGGGCCTGCCGACCAGCTTTCGCGAGCTGGGCCTGCCCGACGAGCTGCCGCTCGCGGAGATCGCCGACTCCGTCGAGCTCACCGAGGGCGGCTACGGCCACCTGACGCGCGACGACGTGCTCGCCATCCTTGAGGCGTGCCGGTAGACAGGTCAAGAATATTTCAATAGAGTATTCGTCATTATGAAATGTTTCATAATTGATGAATACTCTATTGACACTCTCAGGAAAATATGCTATTCTGCGATTGCAAAGAAAGCGAGGGAACATTCGCATGGGAACGCTGCACATCAGCGACCGGAAGGACCTGCAGGCTGCGCTCGAGACACTCCGCGCGGGCGACTGCGTGGAGGTGGAGAGCTTTGCGGCTGTTGCGGCAAACGCAAAGGGGCTGCTCGCCGCGGCGGTGAAGATTGCCGAACACGGCGCGGATTTTGTCAGTCTGTGCGAGGGGATCGACACCCGAAACGACCCGAACGGCGTCTTTTTTTCGCTTTGCCGGGCGCTGAACGCGCTGGACCGCGCTTCGGACCGGGAAAAGCAGCTCGACGGGATCGAGCGGGCCAAAGAGGACGGAAAATACCGGGGCCGCAAGCCCATCGAGGTCGACGGGGAGCTGTTTGAATCGGTCGCCGCGCTCTGGCAGGACGGCCAGATCAGCGCGCGCGAGGCGATGGCGCGGCTGGAGCTGAAGCCGAACACCTTTTACCGGCGCATCAAGGAACGGGAGGAACAGAAGATGAAGGGCATCAGGCAGACGGAGCGCGCGCTGCGCGCGGAGGTCAAGGCAGCGGAAAAGAAGAGCAAAAAAGAGCTGGACGACCTCAAAAAGCAGGTCCGCGCCGAGGCGCGCAGCGTGAAGAAGGCCGCGGAGCCCGCACCGGAGCTGCACCATGTGGAAAAGGAGATCCGCAAGGGGCGCGAGCGCGCGGAGGCGGAGCATCTGGACAACTACAAGCAGCTCAAAAAGGACGTGGAGGCGGAGACGAAGGCGCTCAAAAAGCTGCTGAAGGAAGGATGACGCGCACAGCGCGCGATCGCATCGGCTGTCAACCCGGCTGTTGGCAAGGGAGGGAACGAAATGGAAGGAACGGTCCGGCGCGGGGTCAGCATCCCGCAGTACACGCTCGGCGAGGAGCTGTTCAACTCGGTCTCGCACGGCGTCGGCGCGCTGCTCGGGATCGCCGCGCTGGTGCTGATGCTTCTGCGGGCGCAGGGGGCGCTGTCCCTTGTCACCGCTGCGTTTTTCGGCGCGGCCATGATCCTGCTTTACACCGTCTCCTGCCTGTACCACGCCCTGTCGCCGCGGCTCACGGGAAAAAAGGTGCTGCGCGTGGTGGACCACTGCAACGTGTTTCTGCTGGTGTTCGGCACCTACGTTCCCTTCGCCCTGCTGGGGGTCGGAGGCGTGGCGGGCCGGACGCTGCTCGCGGCGGTCGGCTTCTTCAACGTGCTCGGGATCGTTCTGACCGCGCTGGATCTGGAGAAATACCAGACCGCCGCCGTGGTCTGCCACCTGCTCAGCGGCTGGTCGATCCTGCTGGGAATCCCCGGCCTGCTGCGGAACATGGACGGCGGGGGCCTTGTATGCATGATCCTCGGCGGCGTGATGTACTCCGTCGGCGCGGTGCTCTACAGCAGCGGAAAGAAGAAGAAATACCGCCACAGCGTGTTCCACATCTTCTGCCTGCTGGGCACCTTCTTCCACTTCTGGACAGTCTACCGCTTTTTGCTGTGACGTCCGACCGGCGGCTTTGACTCAAAAAACGCAGGAGCGTCCCGTGCGGGGCGCTCCTGTTATTTTGAAAAGCTCATAAAGCCGACGTGCGGACGCGGCGGCGAAGGCTTCCGCGTCCGCGCGGTCATTCCCCGGTCGTGACCGAGAGGATGACGACGACCACCGCGGCGGTGCCCGTGACGGGATTCACGGCGACCCGGCGCATGAAGGAGTGCACCGCGGCGTCTGGTCCCATCTTCTGATTCACCATGACCCGTTCCCCGCGCTCGGCGCATTGCTTCACCGCGATCGCGAAGGCGGAGTCGAGCTTGTCCCGCAGCTCGTCCAGGCGGAGCCTTTTGCCGCGGGGGTCCGTGTCAAACGCAAGCTTGACCAGCTCCTGATAGGACTTGTTGCAGCGGATGATCGACATCTCGTCCCCGTTTGCTTCAACGATCGCCATGGGCAGGGTGTCAAAATACTGCTTGAATTCATCGGCGTCCTCGTTTGCGGCGTGCGCGAGGTCGTAGAGGTTGATCCTGCCGATCGCGGCGTAGTAGCCCGCCTCGTCCGGGTTCTCGAAGCCGATCCGGCTCCCCTCCTCGTAGCGGCGCAGGATCTCCTCCATCGGGAGCGCCTCGCTGTAGTAGAAGCCCTGGAGCCGCGTGCAGCCGATCTCGCGCAGGAATTCGACCTGCTCCTCGTTCTCGACGCCCTCCGCCACCGTATCGATGCCGAGTCCGCTCGCCATCTTCATCAGCTCCGTGAGGATGATCCGGCTCTTTTCCGAGCGGTCGAACTGCTGCATGAACACCATGTCGAACTTGATGAGGTCGAAATGGATGTTCTGCAGCACGTCCAGCGAGGAGTAGCCGCTGCCGAAGTCGTCCATCCACACATGGAAGCCCAGTGCGATGAAGCGCTCCACCTGCTCCTTCATAAACGCGAAGTCGCTGCCGACCGTGCTCTCCGTGAGCTCGATCATCAGCATGTCGCGGCTGATGCCGGCCTCGTCCACTCTCCTGCGGACCTCCTCCACCAGATCGCAGACGTCGAAATCGGAGCGGGAGAAATTCACCGAGGACGGGACGACGTAAAGTCCTGCGTCCTTCAGCCGTCTCATCTTCTTCAAAACCTCATCCACCATGTAGAGGTCAAGCTTGTAGATGAGCTTGGTCTCCTCCAGCACCGGCGTGAATTCCGTCGGCAGGAAGGAGCCCCTCTCCGGGTCGATCCACCGCGCCAGCGCCTCCTCGTCGCAAACCTGCCCGTTCGCGGCGCGGATCACGGGCTGATAGTACGCCTGTATCCAGCCCTCGCCGAGCGCCCGGTCCAGGTTGTCGATGAAATACTGGCGCTGCGCCGACGCCGTCAGTATGGAGTCGGTAAAGTAGCGATAGGTGGAGAAATAGCTGCTGCGCATGGTATCGCACGCCGCCTTGGCACGGTCGCACGCGCCGCCCGTCTCCACCTCGGTGCCCTGCCACCTGTAAACGCCCACGCGGACGGGCAGCGTCATCCCGCCGTTGAGCTCCGCGCACGCGGCGAACAGCTTCTCCAGCCGGCTGTCCAGATTTGCCCCGTCGGTGTACGCGGCAAAGTGGTCCCCGCCGAAGTGCGCGCAGTTCTCATTGCCGAAGCGCTGCGCCAGAAGCCGGGCAAACGCCTGGAGCAGCCGGTCGCCCTCCGCGAAGCCGTACCGTCGGTTGAAGGACTTCATGCGGCACAGGTCAAAAAACAGGATCACGGGCTGCATGCCCTCCGCCATAAGCGACACCCTGCCGAGCTCGGCAAGCTCGAAGAAATAGCCCATGTTCGGAAGTCCCGTGAGCGCGTCGTAACAGCTGCGGCGCGTGATGCTCTCCTCGCGCAGCAGCTTGTTGAACGAGACGTTCAGCTCGTTCCCCGCGCCGCGGCCGCCCGGAGTATAGACCCCCTCGTTGGTATACCAGACGACCGCGAGCCGCGCGCCCGTCTCCGTATAGGTGTGCTCGCCCTGCGCGTGGATGACGATATAGTCCGAGCTGCTCCTCACCTTTGTGCGATAGACGACGTTGTACTCGCCGCCCTCGGTGGCGAAGCGGAACGCCGCGTCCGCGATCCGCGCCGCGTCGTCCGGATGGGTGTCGCGGTACATGTCGTTGTCCATCACGTCGTACGCCTGCGCGCGGTCCCGGTAGCCGAACAGGTTCATAAAGCCGGCGGACAGGACGAGCGTGACCACCCGCTTGTTGATAAACTGGTATACGGCAAAGGGGACGCGGGACTTTTCCAGCACCTCAAAGGCGCGCTTGTCATACTGATACTTCTCCATAAGCCCTCCTCCGTTCGCCGCCGCGCCGGCCTCGGAAAACGCCGCCGAACCGCGTTTCAACCGTCCGTCCCTCTAAAAGATGTGCTATTATACCTGATTTTTTCTTCCTTGGCAAGCTGAATTTTGTTGAATTCAACAAAAATTTTGTCAGGGATCGGGTCTCCGACATTCCAGCTCATACCGCTCGTAGGCGTTGAGGACCGTCGTCTCTCCCCGCGTAAGCGCGCGCGGCACATTGTACCCGTAATTCCGGTGGACGTGACCGTGGATGAAATAGCGCGGTCCGTACCGGTCGATCAGGTCCAGAAAGCACGCAAAGCCCCTGTGCGCGGCGTCCTCCGCGTCCCCGAGCCCCAGCGGCGGCGCGTGCGTGAGCACGATGTCGACGCCCCCGGCTTGCAGCAGCCGCAATCGCAGGCGGCGGATGCGCAGCGCCATCTCCCGCTCCGTGTACTGGTGCGGTCCGCCGCTGTAGCGGATGCTGCCGCCGAGGCCGAGGATGCGCAGCCCGCCCACGGTGACGAGTCTCCCGTCCACGCAGTCGCAGCCCTCGGGCGGGCGGCGGTCATAGTCCCCGTCGTGATTGCCGGGGACATAGAGCAGCGGACAGCACGCCATCGTGACCAGAAAGCTCAGGTACTGCGCGTCCAGATCGCCGCAGGCGAGGATCAGGTCGTAGTCGTCCAGCCGCCCGGGCTGATAGTAGTCCCAGAGGAACTTGCTCTCCGTGTCGGAGATCGCCAGCAGCTTCACAGGATCGCGTCCTCCTTCTCGGGAGGGATCTTGTCCCGGTAAATGCCCTGCAGCCGCACGATGGCGCGCGAGCGCGGCAGCAGCTCGCCGTAGGAGGGGACGGTCCCGTCCACGCAGTCGCACAGCCAGTCCATATGCAGGATCTCCTCCGGCGAGAACCAGTGGAAGCCGTCGCTGCGCACGGCGCCGTCCTGCGAGCGGACAGGCCGGTCGAAGGGCAGGAGCGAGCCGTCCGCAATGCTGTGCCGCAGCAGCTCGACGAGCTGGCGCACGCCGTCGGGCAGGTCGTCGCGCAGCAGCACGTCCACGGCGCGGCTGTTCATTCCCCACCAGTAGTTGACCGCCCGCGGCACGCCGGAGCTGAACGCGTCCCAGCTCCCGTCCAGAATGCCGCGCACCAGCTTGACGTAGACGTTGCCCCAGTGCCAGTAGGGAGAGGCGACGCAGTAGTACGCGCCGTCCCAGACCTGACAGACGCCCCAGGGCTCGCGCATGCGGTCGGGCGCCGGCACGTCGCGGTTGGAGATGACCTCCATCCCCTCCGCGGCGAGGCGCCCCATCGGATCGTCCTCCACGCAGGACCAGCCCAGGCGGACGCGCGCGCCGGGATTCGTCATCTGCACGCCCAGCGCGAAGGCGTTGACGCTCGCCGGCACGCCGAAGATGGGGTTGCTGGCGACGTAGCCGATGCGCCCGCTCTTGCACATCGCGCCGGCGATCGCGCCGGTGATGAACTTCGCCTCGTAGATGCGGCTGTAATAGGTGCGGACGCCCGCGTAGGGCATGGACGCCGAGCAGTTGAGCACGCGGACGTTCGGATGCCTCGCCGCAAGCTTCCGGCACGCGCCGATGAGCGGCGGCTCCGTGGCAAAGATCACCTGCGCGCCGTCCGTCACCGCCTGCTCCATCGCCTCCTCCGCCGCCAGCTCCGTCGTCGCGCCGCGGAAATTCTGCACCGTGACCTTGTCCCCCATGACCGCCTCCAGATACTGCCGCCCGAGGTCGTGGGCGCGGCTCCAGTCGCTCTCCTCCGGCGTCAGGTGGCTGACGAAGGCGACGTTCAGGCGGTCGGGGAACACGCTTTTGACGATGCGGTTCAGCATGCCGGGCGTCTTTTCCGGCGTCTCGGTGCTGACCTCGATCGGCTCCCCCCGCGCGGAGACCTCGATGTCGGGCAGGACCGTGCGCAGGGATTTTGCCAGCTCCTTGTCCGAAGCGGTCTTCAGGTCCTCGAAGGGAAACACCTTGAGCCAGACGAGCAAAGCGTCCGCCGGGGTCATGCCCGGCGCGCCGATCTCCAGCGCCCGGCAGGCGTTTTCAAAGCGCGAAGCGGCTGTGAGAAAGCCCCGGCGCTCCTCCTCCGTCCAGACATGGTCCGGCTCGACGCCGAGCGCCGCCTGAAGCCTCGCAAAGCGTCCGGCGCGGCTGAAGCGCACCTGATAGAGCCCCGTGAGCTGCCACGCGTGCAAAAACTCATAGTACGCCTCGACCTCCGGGTCCTCCGTACGGACGGGCAGCAGGCGGATCACATAGGCGGGGATGACGGGCGCGTCGTAGCTCCTGAGCACGCTGACGCGCTTGTTCCCCTCCTGCACGTAGAAGCGCCCGAGGTACTCGTAGCAGCGCACGGGCTCGCGGATGCCCTCGTCGCCCAGATGTGCCGCGCACAGCGAGATCCACTTCGCGGCAAACTCCGTGTCCGCGTCCATCAGCGGCATGAAATCGGCGGCGAAGGCGTTCTGCCGCCCCGCCGTTTTGGTGCCCGCGATCAGCTCCGCGGGCACGTCGAGAAGCCCCAGCTCGACCCGTCCCGCGATGTCCGTATCGCCGACGCGCTCGTCCAGCGCCTCCGGGTAGGGGGAAAGCCCCTGCGCCGCGCGGCTCTTCGCGGTGGCGCGCCCCAGTTTGAGCGCCTGATTGTATTTCTCCGTCGCTTCCTGTCTGCTCATTCTGTCTCCTTCCCCGCCCGACGCGGCGGTCAACGCATCCGGAAGATGGAGCCATCATACTCCAAACGCGGGCGAAAGGCAACCGGACGTTTTCGCCGGACCGCGTTTTGCCGCGTGCGCGGCCGCATTTCTGCTTGCAGAGCGGACAAACTGTTGCTATACTGGCGGCATGGAAACATACATTGGTAGCAACAACTGGGCGCTGACGGTCCGCCGGGGAGCGGAGGGCGTGACGATCCTGCGCGCCGCCACCTGCGACGCGCGGGCGGCGCTGCCGGACGAGCTGTTCGGCCTCCCCGTGGTCGCGCTCGGCGACCGCGCCCTAGCCCCCGGCGCCGCGGAGGTCCCGGGCGAGCGGCTCCGGACCGCCGGCGCGCCCTGCGAGGGGGAGTGGGACAACCGCGCGCTGCGGGAGCTGACGCTGCCCGCCTCCCTGCGCGCCGCGGGAGATTACGCGCTGATGAACTGCCGCGCACTGCAAACGCTCCGGCTCACCGACCGCCCCGTCGCGTGGGGCGCGGGCGCGCTGATGAACTGCCGCGCGCTGAGCACGATCCTCATTGACCGCGCGGGCGGCGAGGCGGGCGGCGCAGCCGCCTATTTTTCGCTCGAGCTCAACCGCGAGCTGGACCTCGCAATCCTCGAGGGCGGGCGGACGGCGGCGCGGCTGGTCCTTCCGGAGTACTATGAGGAATACGAGGAAAACGGCCCCGCGCACCATTTCGACTACAAGCTCCACGGCGCGGGGCAGCCGTACCATCAGGTATTCCGCGGCAAAACGCTGGACTATTCCGGCTACGACGCGCTGTGGCCGTGGTTCCTCACCTGCGAGCACGAGCCGGAGACGGCGCTGCGCCTCGCGTGGTGGCGCGTCTGCTGCCCGGAGGGGCTTTCCGCCGGCGCGGAGGCACGCTACCGCGCGTATCTCGCGGCGCACGCGGGAGAGGCGCTCGCCTTCGTGCTCACGCTGCGGGACACGGCGCTGCTGCGGCGGCTACTGGATTGCGTCGACTGCGACGCCGCGGCGCTTCGCGATGCTGCCGCGCTGGCGCGGGAGCGGAGCGACACCGCCGCCGTCGCGCTTTTGATGGACGAGCTGCACCGCCGGGGCGGCGCGGCAAGAAGCTTTGCGCTGTAGAGGTGTGGGATTGGACGCAAAACGGGTCAAAATCGGGCGGGACATTCTGTTCGCCGCGCGCAACGAGCTGTACATGGCGATGCCGTACCTCGACGCGGCGCTCTGTTCGCTGCGCTTTGAGCCCAGCGGGGACACGACGCTGTCGCTCGCGACGGACGGCGAAACGCTCTATTACGACGGGCAGTTCCTCGCCGAGCGCTATCTGCGCGGCAGCGCGGCGGTCAACCGCGCGTATCTCCATGTGATCCTGCACTGTATGCTGCGCCACCTCGCCAAAAAGCGCGGGCACGACGGCGCGCTGTGGGACCTCGCCTGCGACGTCGCGGTGGAGAGTATTCTGGACGCGCTCGCCTATCCCTGTCTCGGCACGGCGGCGGCGCCCGAGCGGCAGCGGCTCTACAACGCCTGCCGCGCGGAGAGGAGGGTGCTGACCGCCGAGGGAATCTACCGCCATCTTCTGCGCGAGCGGCTGTCGGAGTACGAGCTGGCGCGGCTCCAGCGGCAGTTTTTGCAGGACGACCACGGGCTCTGGGACCGGGACGGGGAGCGCGAGCGGAGCCGCCGGCAGGACGAGCGCTGGAAGAGCCTGTCCGGGCGCACGCAGACCGCGATGGAGACCGTCCTCGCGGGCAAGGCGGAGGGCGGCGAGGCCGTGCTGGAGCAGGTCCGCGTCTCCGCGCGGGACGATGTGGACTACCGCGCCTTTCTCCGCCGCTTTGCCGCGCCGCGCGAGGTCCCGGCGGTGGACGGCGACGCCTTCGACTATATCTATTACACCTACGGGCTTTCCCACTACGGCAACATGCCGCTCGTCGAACCGCCGGAGACGCGGGAGGAACGGCGTATCGAACAGCTCGTCATCGCCGTCGACACGTCGCTTTCCACCAGCGGCGAGCCGGTGCGGGAGTTTCTGCGCAGCACCTACGCGATCCTGCGCTCCACGGAAACCTTTACCCGGCGGCTGGACATCCACATCATCCAGTGCGACGATCAGGTGCGCTCGGACGTCGCCATCCGCAGCATGGACGAGCTGGAGGCGTATATGAACGCCTTCACGCTGTGCGGCGGCAGCGCCACGGACTTCCGCCCGGTGTTCGAGCACGTCGCGGCGGCGCAAGCGCGCGGCGAGCTGACGGAGCTGCGCGGTTTGATCTACTTCACCGACGGGATGGGCGTCTATCCGCGCAAGCGCCCGCCCTACGACGTCGCCTTCGTGCTGACGGAGGAGCCGCCCCCGTCGTTTCAAACGCCGCCGTGGGCGATCCGGCTGGTGCCGGAGCTTACGGAGCGCGCGAGCCGCGCCGCGGCGGACTGGGACGAGCCGCTCGACGCCATGCCGGAGCTGTAAGCGGCAAAGGAGAGTACCATGAACATCAAGGAAGCGAAAATCGAGATCACCAACACGCTCCGGGCGTATCTCGCCAAGGACGGGGACGGGAATTATCTCATCCCGCCCCTGCGGCAGCGCCCCGTGCTGCTGATGGGACCGCCGGGCGTCGGCAAGACGCAGATCATGGCGCAGATCGCGAAGGAGACCGGCGTGGGCCTCGTCGCCTACACGATCACGCACCACACGCGCCAGAGCGCCGTTGGCCTCCCCTTCATCGAAACGCGGGTCTACGACGGAGAGGAGCACCGCGTCACCGAGTACACGATGAGCGAGATCCTCGCGAGCGTTCACAACCTGATGGAGCGCACGGGCATCCGCGAGGGCATTTTGTTCCTCGACGAGATCAACTGCGTCAGCGAGACGCTCGCCCCGATGATGCTGCAATTTTTGCAGTGCAAGACCTTCGGCAACCAGCCGCTGCCGGAGGGCTGGCTGATCGTCGCGGCGGGCAACCCGCCGGAGTACAACAGGTCGGTGCGCGATTTCGACGTGGTGACGCTGGACCGCGTGCGGCGCATGGACGTGACGGAGGATTTCGCCGTCTGGAAGGAATACGCGCTGCAAAAGGGGCTCCACGGCGCGGTGATCTCCTACCTCGACATCAAGAAGGAGAACTTCTACCGCGTGGAAAGCACCGCCGGCGGCATCCAATTCGCGACCGCCCGCGGCTGGGAGGACCTGAGCGAGCTGATCCGCGCCTACGAGTCGCTGGGGCTCCGGGTCGACCGCTCGGTGGTGGGCGAGTACATCCAGCTCCCGCGCATCGCCAAGGACTTTGCCAACTACCTGCAGCTTTACTATAAATATCAGAAAACCTATCATGTGGACGATATTCTGGGCGGAAGCTGGCAGAAGATCACCGCCTCGGAGTTCCGCGCCGCGCCGTTTGACGAAAAGCTTTCGGTGCTGGGGCTGCTGCTCTCCCGCCTCGGCGAGGTCTACCGCGCCGCGCGGCGGCAGGACGCGGTGACGTCCGCGCTGCACGGGACGCTGTCGGAGTTCAAGGCGCGCGTCGAGGCCGGGGAGCCGCCGCTCGTGCTCGCGGAGCTGATCGCGCAGCGGCAGGACGCGCTGCGCGTCGCGAGGGAGGCTGGGCAGCTCGACCCCGAGGCCCGCTCCCTCCGCCAGCGGGAGCTCGCGGAGCTGGAGGCCTGCCTCGAAGCGCTGCGAAGCGGCGGCGCCGGCGCGGCGGAGTCCGCCATGGCGCTGATGCGCGAGCGCTTCGCCCGCGTCGTGGAAGCGCGCGAACGGCTCGGCGCGGAGGCGGGCGCGCAGCTCGATCACGCCTTTTCGTTTCTGGAGTCCGCCGCCGGAGAGGGTCAGGAGCTCGTGCTGTTCGTCACGGAGCTGACCGCGGGATACGATACGTCGTGGTTCATTGAGACGTTCGGCTGCGAGGCGTATTACCGCTGGAACAGGGAGCTGCTGTTCGACGAGACCCGCGCGCGCATCCTGCGCGAGCTGCGGGAGCCGGACGCGGAGAGCGGCGAACCGCAATAGCTGATATAGCGAAAAAGGGATCGCGCGGACGGCGTCCGCGCGATCCTCTCTTTTATTGCGTTGTTCCGCCGCCGCGGGCGCTCTCAGTCGAGCGGCAGCAGCGCCTCGTTCGGCGCAAGATAGCCGAGGCCGCCGCAGCGCTCACGCAGCGTGCGGACGGCGGTGCGCTTCTTTCCGAGCGACGCCTTCTTCAGCTTGTCGAGCGCGGTGTCCGGGACGTCCTTGAATTCCAGAATGCCGCGCGAACGCGCCAGCGCAACAAGCTCCTCGCCCGTTTTGCTGCGCACGATGATCTGGTTCCACTTTTTGTCCGTCTCCCAGCCGTCCGCGCTGCGCGCGCCGCCGACGGAGAGGTCCGCAAATTCCGCCGTCATATCCGCGCAGGCGCGGCAGGCGGGGCGCACCAGCGGCAGCACCTCGTCCAGATCGACGGAGACGGTCTCGCCTCCGCCGCGCGGGGCGAACTCGATCGAATGATACTTGCTCGGCGGGATATCCACATGCCCGGCGCCCGACGGCGCGCTGCGCTTCGTCAGCGCCTCCAGGCCGTCCCAGTCGAGGCCCCAGCCGCAGAAAAGTCCGATCACGAGGCGGATGTTCCCGGCGTGGTTGTCGTTGTCCGGCAGAGGGTTATAGCGCATTTTACAGACCGCGAGCGTCTTGCAGGGCGTCCCCACGACGCCGATGCGCCTGAGCCTGTCCTCGCGCAGCGCCTCATTGAGCACGGCGAGCGTCGGCGGGATCTGGAAGCTGCTGCCGGAGCAGCGGCGCACCTCGTCCGGGTCGGTGACCATGACGCCGGCGGGGTCCAGCGTGTCCTTCGCGCGCGTCAGCAGCGCGCCGTCGATCAGGCCCTCGCGCAGCGCCAGCTCCACGAGCGCGCTCACCGCGCCGCCGTGCTGCGCGCCGCCGCGGATCTCGGGGTCCGCCGCGCGGGCGAGGTACAGCGCGCGATAGGGGCCGAGCTCCGGCAGAACGGTTTCGTCCGGGAACGCCTTTTTTTGCAGCGCGGCGAGGTCCGTCGGCATACGGGGGCAGAAGTGCTGGCAGCGTCCGTCGGAGCGCTCGCAGTCGTAGTAGCAGATCGTGCGTCCGCGGGAGGAACCCCAGTAGGGGCACAGGCCCTGGCAGGCGCCGCAGCCCGTGCAGAGCTCCTTTTGAATGACCTGGGAATCCAGCGCATAAGAACTGAGCATCTTCCCACCTCCTAAACCATGATCTGCGGGATGCCGAAGATCCGGACGTCCAGCGCGTCCGCGCCGTCCGGCAGATAGTCCCGCAGGCAGTGGCTCGCCGAGCACAGATGCCCGCCGACCAGAAAGGCGTAGCCGGGCTTCTGGTCATAGACGAACGCGTGCTCGCGCAAAAGCGCGTTGAGCGCGCCGAAGCGCGTATCGTCCGGGAGCGTCAGCGTCAGCACCGCGTCGGTCTCCGGGTGGCGCAGCCGGAGCGTGATGGTCTTTCCCGTCATTGCGCGCCTCCTTCCGCGTCCATGGCGTCGCAGCCCATGGCGAACACCTTTTCGTTCATCTCGAGCACCGCGCCCTTGAAGCGCTGCGCGAGCACGGCGGCAAGGTCCCGCCGGTCCAGCGGCGCGCCCGGCAGCCGGCTGAACGCGCCGAGCAGCGCGATGTTCGCGGCGCGCGCGTCGCCGCAGCGCATGGCAATATCCGCCGCGGGGATCTCCTTTGCCTCCGCGGAAAGCGCGCGGATCTCCGCCTTCAGCGCCTCCATATCGGGGTAGGTCTGCGCGCCGCGCAGCACGCCCTGCGGATAGATCGGCCGCGGATCGTAGACGATGCGGGTCTCCGCTCCGGCGTAGTGCCGCGCGATGCGCAGCGTCTCGAGCGGCTCGAACCCGATGATGAAGTGCGCCTCCCCCTCCGGGATCAGCACGCCGAGCTCCTGCGCCGGAGAAACGCGCACATGGCTCATCACCGAGCCGCCGCGCTGCGAGGCGCCGTAGGTCTCCCCGATGGAGACGCGGAAGCCCAGGTCGTTCATCGTGCTGCCGAGCACCTCGGACGCCAGCACGTTGCCCTGTCCGCCGATCCCGCAGATGACGATGTTCAGCGGGTCGTATTTCAGCTCCTTCATGCCTTCTCACCGCCTTCCACCATGATCGCGCCCGCGGGGCAGAGCTTGGCGCAGACGCCGCAGCCCACACAGCTCACCGGGTCGATGACCGCCTTGTTCTTCGTGAAATCCCAGCTGTTGCCGGGGCAGCCCCACACGCGGGAGCAGAACTTGTCGCAGCCGCAGCCGTCGCCGAGGCATTTGTCCTGGTCCACCCAGACCTTCGGCTTCGTCCGCTGCTGCTTGCTCTTGAGCGTGGCGCAGGGCTGGCGCAGGATCAGCACCTTGAGTCCCGGCTCCTGTAGAAGCTCCGTCATCAGCGCCTCCGTCTTTTCCAGCTCGAAGGGGTCCGCCTCCGCCACCTTGCAGCCCATCGCCTCGCAGATCGGACGGATCTCCATCGGCGCGACGCTGTCCCCCATGGCGGTGATGCCCGTGCCGGGATGCGGCTGGAAGCCCGTCATGGCGGTGGCGGAGTTGTCCAGCACCATCAGGAGCATGTTGGAATCGTGATAGCGCGCGTTGATGAGCCCCGGCAGAATGGAGTGATAGAAGGTCGAGTCGCCGCACATGGTCACGACCTTCTGCTCGAGCCCGTAGGCGGTCAGCTGGCCGAGACCCTCGGCGAGGTTGATGCCCGAGCCCATGCAGTTGCACGCCTGATAGGCGTAGTGTCCCGCCTCCTGGCTGGACATGATGTAGCAGCCGATGTCGCCGATGACGACGCCGGGGTTCTTCTCATGCCGCAGCGCGCGGCGCAGCAGATGGAAGGTCGCCCGGTGCGGGCAGCCGGCGCAGAAGTTGAGCTCGCGCTCCAAAAGCGGCTCGCGCGGCGCGGCGGCGCGCTTCGGCAGGCTCTTTCCGACCAAAGAGGACACCGCGGCGAGCACCAGCTCCGGCGTCAGCTCCCCGATGCGCGGCAGCGCGCCGTCGCCCCGTCCGGCAAAGCGGATATGGAAGCGGTTCTTGCCCGCGATCGCCTGGAGGTTCCGCTCGAGGAAGGGGTCGACCTCCTCAAGGATCAAAACGTCCTCCGCGTGCTGAAGATACCGCACGATCAGCTTTTCCGGCAGCGGCCAGAGCGAGGCGAGCGACAGCAGCCCCACCTTGTCCGTCTCGCCCAGACGGCGCAGCGCCTCCTCCGCGTAGAGCCGCCCGGTCCCGCCGGCGACGATCAGCTTCTTCGGCTGCCCGGGGCCGGAATAGTGGTTGTAGGGGCAGGCCTCGAACGCCTCCTGCAGGCTGTCCAGCGTCTCGAGCATGGGCGTGTGGCGATAGCTGACGCAGACCAGGCGTTCCCACTCGTCCACCTTCCGGAGCGCGCGCGGCTTTTCGGGCAGCGGCCCGAGCGTCACGTTGCTGCGCCCGTGGCAGACGCGGGTCGTCAGGCGCAGCAGCACCATCTGGCGATACTGCTCCGACAGCTCGAAGGCGTAGGGCACCATGTCCTTTGCCTCCTGCATGGTCGTGGGCTCCAGCATCGGCAGGTCCGCGGACATCGCCATGAAGCGCGAGTCGAATTCATTGGTGCTCGAGTGCGCGCTGGGGTCGTCGCTCGTGACGATCACCAGCCCGCCCTTGACGCCGTGCTGCGCGCCGCAGTGCAGCGCGTCCGCCGTGCACAAAAGCCCGTTCTGCTTGACGATGCAGATCGAGCGCGCGTTGGCAAGCGACGTGCCGATGCACGCCTCCAGCGCGCAGACCTCGTTCGTCGCCCACTGGGCGTAAAAGCCGCGCTCCCGCGCGATCTTCCCCAGCATGCCGAGGATCTGGGAGGACGGCGAGCCGGGATAGGAGGCGGCAAAGTTGATCCCCGCCTCCACCGCGCCGCGCACGATCGCCTCGTTGCCCTGCATCAGGCAGACCTTGCCCGGCTCGTTGAGGGTCATTGTCCATTCCATAGCGTTCCACCTTCTTCGGCGCCGGGCGCTCCCGGCGCAGCATGATATCTGATTTTATCACATTCCCGCGAGAATTCAATATAAAGAACGAAAAGAAAAGCCTCCGCCCAGGCAAAGGTTTTGGTTGCAAAAAAGCGCGAAGTATGGCACAATGGATATGTTATGTTACCTGCGGCGGTTCCGCGGAGGGACTGCTCGGGCAGTACGGGGCAAACCGGCAGCCGTGCGAAAAAACAAGTCGGAGGTGAGCGGATGACAAACCCGGACTTCTGGATCATGCGGCCGTTCAACGCGCTGTTTTTTCTGGTGTTTGCGGCGTTTATGCTGCTCCTGCTCCTCTCGAGCCTGCTGCTGAGGAACAAGAGCGAGCGCACCCGGCAGCTCGTGCTGGTGTGCGCCTGCGCCGTCACTTTCATCGGCTTTTTTGTATATAAGCACTACCTCTCCATCGACGCGGACTTCAACCGCATCACCGCAGACATGGGCGGCTTCAACTGGTGGGGCGAGCTGCCGCTGCAGCTTTGCAACATCAACATGATTCTGATCCCCTTCGCCGTGCTGCGAAAAAGCCGTCCGCTGATGTGCTTCTGCTTCTTCCTCGGCCCGCTGGGCGCGATGATGGCGCTCGTCATGCCGGGAATCGGCTTTTCCGGCTATTCGCTGCTCCTGCCGCGGATGCTGGGCTACTACGGCACGCATTTCATGGTGGTGACCGAGGGGCTGGCTGTCGCCGCCTTCGGGCTGTTCCGCCCGAAATTCCGCGACCTGCCCCGCGCGGTCCTGACCGCCGTCGGGATCACCTTCGTCATCTTCCTCATCAATCTCCTTCTCCGCCGGAGCGGCCTGCATCCGCGGGCGAATTACTTCTACTCGGTCGAGACGGAGGGCAACCCCATTCTGGAGCTGTTTTACCGCTGGATCCCCGTTCCGTTCCTCTACACGCTCCCCTCCATCGGCATTCTGGGCACTTATATGCTGCTGGTCACGACCCCTTTCTCCGTCGCCGACCGGCTCCGCGCGAAAAAAGAGAAAAAATCCTCGCCGGAGGAGTTTTCCGTGCGCTGAAATAATCATGGCGTTTGGGCAACGCCAAATAAAATAAGGAGGCTGCCATGTTACACGAAGTCAGTTTCGAGTCCTTCAACGAGAGGGATCAGGTGCAGGGCTGGATCTACGTCCCCGCCTGCGAGCCGAAGGGGATCGTCCAGCTGGTCCACGGGTTCGGCGAGCACTCCCGGCGCTATCTCCACATGATCGTCGCCTTTATGGACGCGGGCTTCGTCGTCGCCGCCGACGACCACGTCGGACACGGAAAGACGGCGATCGTGAACGACCGCTGGGGCGATTGGGGCGACAAGGGCGCGCACACCATGATGGAGGACGAGCATAAGCTCGCCGAAATCGTGCGGGAGAAATATCCCGGACTTCCCTATTTCATGTTCGGGCACAGCATGGGCTCGTTCATCGCCCGCGACTACATCGCCAAATACGGCGGCGAGCTTGCCGGCGTGACGCTGTGCGGGACCTGCGGCACGTTCGCGTCCCTGCCCGAGACGATGGCGGCGATCCGCAAGGCGGTCGAGGGCGGGAAGGGCGACGAGGTCGATCCGCAGTTCACCAACATGCTCTTCGGCTTCATGTTCTCGCGCATCGAGGAGCCGGTTAAGCTCGGCAACGAGTGGATCTGCCACAGCAAATGGGTGCAGGACGACCACGCCAACGACCCGTTCGACGCCTTCACGAAGCCCGTCAACAACCGCTCCATGCTGTTCTTCTGCGAGATGATGGACTGCATCCAGGGCGAGGAGTGGGCGAAGAAGGTCCCCGCGGCGCTCCCGATCTACAACATCGGCGGCGATCAGGACCCCGTCGGCAGCTGGGGCGAGGGTGTCTACCAGACCTCGAACTGGCTCGCCGCGACCGGGCACAAGGTGACCACAAGGCTCTACACCGGCTACCGTCACGAGATTCACAACTACGACGAGATCAAGGCGGACGTCGAGGCGGGCATCATCAACTTCTTCAAAAAGCAGCTCTCATAATCGGACTCTGATAAGACGATCGGCTCCGGCGGACCAAATGCGATCCGCCGGAACCGTTTTTTGTACGATCCTTATGCCGCACGCGTCTTCCCCGCACCGATGCGGAACTGCGTGTCATACAGCGCGCGGTACACGCCGCCGCGCTCGAGCAGCTCCGCGTGCGTCCCGCGCTCGACGATCCGTCCGCTGTCCATGACGAGGATCTCGTCCGCCGCGAGGATCGTGGAGAGCCGATGCGCGATGAGAATGCTCGTCCGGGAGCGGATCAGCGGGTCGATCGCCTCCTGTATCCTCTGCTCGGAGATGGAGTCCAGCGCGCTGGTCGCCTCGTCGAAGATCCAAAGCGCCGGGTCCTTGAGCAGCACGCGCGCGATGGAGATGCGCTGCTTCTCGCCGCCCGAGAGCTTGAGCCCCCGGTTCCCGACGATCGTGTCCAGCCCGTTCTCCTGCGCTTCGATAAAATCGTAAATATTTGCCTTGCGGCAGGCGTCGATCAGCTCCGCCTCGGTCGCGTCCGGGCGGGCGTAGAGCAGGTTCTCCCGGATGCTGCCGTTGAACAGATAGGTCTCCTGGCTGACGACGCCGATGTTCGCGCGCAGCCAGCCGAGGTCCAGCCTCCGGACGTCGACCCCGTCGAAGCGGACGCAGCCCCGCGTCGCGTCGTAGAGCCGCGGGATCAGCCGGATGAGCGTCGACTTGCCCGCGCCGGACGCGCCGACGATCGCGACGCTGTGTCCGGGCCTGAGCTCGAAGCTGATGTCGCTGAGCGCCTCGCGCCCCTCCCCGTAGGAGAAGCCGACCCGCTCGAAGCGGACGTGCCCCCTCGCCCTTCTCTTCGTCCGGCCGTCCGCGGCGGAGGCCTCCTCCCCGGCGTCCTCCGCGGGCAGGACCGGGTCGTCCGGGCTGCGGATCTCCGCGGGCATGTCAAAATAGCCGAACAGCCGGGAAAAGAGCGCCATCGACCGCACCCAGTCCACCTGAATGTTCAAAAGCTGGTTGACCGGTCCGTACATGCGCCCGAGCAGCGCCACCAGCACCGTCACGTCGCCCACGGTCAGGCTCGCGTCGTACCGGGTCATCAGGATGCCGCCCACAAGATAGAGCAGCATGGGCCCCACCCCGGCAAAGGTCGAGATCGCGACGCGAAACCACCGCCCCGCCATGCGCTCGCGGATGTTCAGGTCGATCATGCGCCGGTTCGCGCTCTCGTAGCGGCGGCATTCGTCCTCCTCCCTGCCGAAGAGCTTGACCAAAAGCTGCCCGCTGACGGAAAGGGTCTCGTTCAGAATGCCGTTGATCTCGTCGTTGCACGCCTGCGACTCCCGCGTCAGCGCCCAGCGCGTCCGTCCGGCGCTGCGCGTCGGCAGGGCGAAGAGCGGGACGATCAGGATGCCGACCGTCGCAAGGACCCAGCTCTTGCGGTACATGGCGATCAGCGCCGCGGCGAGCGTCAGCGCGTTGGACAATATACTGGTGAAGGTCCCGGCGACGACCTGCTGCACGCCGTCGATGTCGCTTGTCATGCGCGTGATGACGTCGCCCTGCCGGTTCGTCGTAAAAAAGCGGTGGGACATGCCCAGCAGATGCCGGTACATCGCGTTGCGCATGTCGAAGGTGATGTGCTGCGCGATCCACGCGCTCAGATAGCTCTCCAGCACCCCGATCAGATTCGCCGCCAGCATCACGGCGAGCGAGAGAACGATGTACCGGAGCAGCAGCGGGAGGCTCCCGCCGATCAGCCCCTCGTCCACGATCTTCCCCGTCAGCACCGAGGGCAGCAGATTCAGCACGGACGAGACCAGGATCGCGCCGAACACGGTCCAAAGCTGCTTTCGATAGGGTCTGAGACAGGACGCCACGCGCAGCAGCAGCTCCTTCGTCACCCTCGGCGCAGCCTTTTTCTCCTCCTCCGTCAGAAAATGCCCCCGCATTCCTCCGTTCGGTCCCGCCATTTCGGTTCCCTCCTTCCACCTTGCCGTATGCTTCCCCACGCTCATTTTGTTCGGTTCCAAACAAAATATAGCGTATGCAGTCCGCCTTGTCAATTAGTTCGGTAACGAATTAAAATAATGTTCACAAATCGCAGTGCCGGAGACCCGCCGCCCGCGCGGCGAACGGACGGCACGGTGAAAAAAATCCCGCCGCGGTCAAACCGCGGCGAGGATGTGCAGATTTCGGATCGTGCCGTCGCGAATGCGGTCGTTGACGGCGTAGGCGTGGCGCTCGAGGTCGCTGCCGGTCCCCTCCGTGAGCCGCTGCTCTGTCAGCACGCGGACGACGGAACGCGCGACCTCCTCGACCGCCTCCGCCTTTTCCCCGGCGGAGCGCGCGGGATCGCCGCCCGCCAGCAGGAGGGCGAGCGGACGCTCCGCCTCCGCCAGCTCCGGCAGCTCCCGCAGCGCGCGGAAGCTCCACTTGTAGTAGGGCTGATACCGCCCGTTGAGCAAAAAGATTACGGAGAGCGCGTTTTTCACGAACTCCGCGAGCGCGAGCTGCGCCGCGGCGGCCTCCCCGTGCGCGAGGCAGCGGGGATAGTTGTACTGTCCCGACTGCTCCATCAGCAAAAGCCGTCCCGCGAGCCGCTTGCGCCGGATATCCTCCGGATAGCGGCCAAGCGCGGCGCGGATGGCGGTCACCTCGCCCCACGGGTCGTAAAAAACCTCCCCGTTGGTTGCCTCCGCGAGCGCGTACTCCGGCAGCGTCAGCCACTGCTCCGTGCTCAGCACGCCGCCGGGCGAGCCGAGCATCGCGGTGAAAAACTCCGCCGTGCGCAGGACCCCGTGCCGAGCGCCGCCGACCGGCAGCACGCGCTCGCGGCGGACGCCGCAAAACTCCTTCGGCAGCCCCGCGTAGGCGCGCTCCAGCAAAAACTCGCTCCGGCGGTCGACCGCGTCCTCCTCCGGGAGGAAGATGCAGAAGCCGGGCTCAAAGTCGTGGTCCCGCGAGACGGCGTCGTCGTAGCCGAAGCACTCCGAGCCGCTCCCGAACAGTCCCACGGCAAGGCGCGGCAGCAGCTCCGGGAACCGCTCCTCCAGCATGGGACGCCCGCACTGCTCATAGAACGCGCGCGACAGCTCAAGTCCCTTCATGGATCGCCTCCGCCGCCCTTTTCAGCTCGTCCGCCGCGGCAAAAAAGCCGTAGTAGGCGAAGGTCGGCGCGCATTTTCCCAGGACATAGGCGTAGTGGCTGTCCCGTGGGACGCTCTCCTCCCGCAGCAGCGCCTCGGCGCGGTTCAGCAACTCCGTGATGCGCGCCTCGCCCGCCTCCGTTCCCAGCTCCTCCGCGACGGCGTCCGCCATGTTGAGGCAGGTGACCGCCTGCTCCAGCGCGCCGCCCTCGACCTTGCCCATCTGCTCCAGCGCCCGCCCGTACAGCGCCTCCGCCTCGGCGTACCGCTTCAGATTCTGATACGCGACCGCCATGTTGTTGTACAGCCCGCCCAGCAGGTGCGGCGGTAGCTCCGGCAGCCGTTCATAGACGGCGCGCGCCCGCTCGAACAGCGCCAGCGCCCGCTCGTTCTCCCCGAAGGCGGCGAAGACCGTCGCCGCGTTGACCAGCGTGGTCCCCGCGGTCGCGCTCCCCTCATAATCCAGCTCGTCGAGCAGCCCCACCGCGCGGCGGGCATAGCGAAGCGCCTGCTCGCCGTTCCCCGTCTTGCGATAGTGCCCCGCCAGCTCGTTGCAGAGGAACAGCTCGCCGCGCAGGTCATGCCCCAGCCGCGCCTCCCCGAGCCAGTAGCGCAGGTGCCGCTCCGCGCCCGCGTCGTCGCGGCGCGTCAGATATTGGTCCAGCTTCTCCGCGATCCGCCGCTGCGGGACCGCGCGCACGGCGGGCGCCGCGCCGCAGCGCTCCCCGCGCAGCGGGCAGGCGGGCTCCAGATAATCCTCCGGCTCCAGCAGACGTTCGTTCTCCGTCATCGGGCGGTCCCCCCTCCGTTTTTTCCTGCCGCGGCGTCGCACCGCCGTACCGATCATACCACAGCCCGCTCCGCGTGTCGAGAGCGGATTTTTGCCGCTCCCGCTTGTGCCGGGCGGGGATCGGTGCTACACTGTACCCGTCGGGGCTTGTCCCCGTTCCTTCGGAAAGGAGCTCTGCCGCCCTATGTCGTCTACCATGATCCGGGATATGACCAAGGGTCCCGTCGTCCCGCAGCTGCTGCGCTTCGCCCTGCCGCTGTTCGTCTCCAACGCGCTGCAGGCCGTCTACAACCTCGTCGACATGGTCGTGGTCGGCAATTACATCGGCAAGGCGGGCATGTCGGCGGTCTCCATCGGCGGCGATCTTCTGCATCTGCTCACCTTCGTGGCGATGGGCTTTTCCTCCGCCGGACAGGTGCTGATCGCGCGCTCCGTCGGCACCGGTCGGCACGACGAGATCAAAAGGACCATCGGCACGATGTTCACCTTCCTGCTCAGCGCCTCCCTCGCCATCGCGCTCGCCTGCTTCCTGCTGCGCGATTCGGTGCTGCGCTGGCTCAACACGCCCGCCGCCGCGCAGCGCTTCGCCATGGATTACCTCGTCACCTGCGTGTGCGGCCTGTTCTTCATCTACGGCTACAACATCGTCAGCGCCATTCTGCGCGGCATGGGGGACAGCCGCCGCCCGTTCCTGTTCATCGCCGTGGCGGCGGTGCTCAACACGGCGCTGGACATCCTGTTCGTCAAATACTGCGGCATGGAGGTCTTCGGCGCCGCGCTCGCCACGGTCATCGGTCAGGGCGTCAGCTTCCTCGCCGCCCTCGTCTACCTCTATCGCCGGCGGGAGAGCTTCGGCTTCGACTTCCGGCGCGAGAGCTTCCGCATCGACCCCGCCGCCTTTCGCCGCCTGCTCGCGCTGGGCATCCCCATGGCGATCCAGTCCGCCGCGATCAGCTTCTCCAAGATCGTGCTGATGGCGTGGGTCAATCTGTTCGACGTGACCTACTCCGCGCTCGCCGGCATCTTCAACAAGGTCAACACGATGTGCGGCGTCGTCTCGCAGGCGTTTACCGCCGCGGGCAGCACGATGGCGGGGCAGAACCTCAGCGCCGGCGAGCACAGGCGCGTCAATCAGATCCTCGCCACCATCCTCGCCGTCGGGCTGGGGCTCGCCGCGCTCGCCACGGCGCTGATGCTGCTCGACGCGGGCGCGGTCTACGGCGTCTTCACCCCGGACGCGGACGTGCTCGGCGCCGCGGCGGTGCTGACGCTGCCCATCATCCTGAACTTCTACGGCTCCGCCACCCGCAGCGCGGCGTTTTCCCTCATCAACGGCTCCGGCAGGGCGAAGCTCAACCTCGCCATCGCGATCATCGACGGCGTCGTCAGCCGCATCGGGCTTGCCGCGCTGCTGGGCTTCGCGCTGCGTCTGGACTGCTTCGGCTTCTGGATGGGCGACGCGCTGGCAGGCTTTATGCCGCTGGCGATCGGCGGGCTCTTTTATCTCTCGGGAAAATGGAAAGAGGGGCCAAGCGGCGGATAACGCAAGGCTGCGGGACGGAGCGCTCCTTTCGGAGTCCGGTCTCGCAGCCTTTTTGTATGTTTTCCGACAGCCCGCCGCCCTGTGAGGGAGCGGAACAGCGCTATTTCGCCAGCAGATTCGGCAGCGTCATCGAGATCGCCGGGAGGTAGGTGATCAGGATCAGGCCGATCAGCAGCGCGATCAGGAAGGGGATGATCTTCTTGACCAGGTCCGCAAACGGGATCTTTCCGATGCCGCAGGCGACAAACAGATTCACGCCGACGGGCGGGGTGATGAAGCCAATGGCCAGGTTCACGACCATGATGATACCGAAGTGAACGATATCGACGCCGAAGGAGGCGACCACGGGGTACAGGATCGGCGCCAGGATCAGGATCGAGGAGTTGGTCTCCAGCAGGCAGCCGCAGGCAAGCAGGAGCAGGTTGATGATCAGCAGGATGATGATCTTGTTGTCGGTGAGGCTGATCATGGTGTGGGCAACCGCGTCGGGAATCTGCTCCAGCGTGAGAACGCGGCCGAGAATGGTGCTCGTGCCGACGATGATGTTGACCGTGCCGTGCGTGCAGGCAGCCTCCGCGAATTTCTTGTAGATCGTCTTGATATCCAGCTCCTTGTAGGCAAAGATGCCGATCAGAAGCGCGTACACGACCGAGACGACGGCAGCCTCCGTCGGCGTGAACAGGCCGCTGTAAATGCCGCCGAGGATGATGACCGGGGAGAGGATCGCCCAGAACGCATCCTTGAAGCTGGCGCCGACCTTTTTCCAGCTGAACTTTTCTCCGTTGCCGGTGAAGCCGTTCTTCTTGCAGCTCATAACGGCCGTGATGATCAGCAGGGTGCCCAGAACGATACCGGGCAGGAAGCCGCCCATGAACATCGTTGCGATGGAGGCGTTGACCGAAATGCCGTAGGAGACCATCGGGATGCTGGGCGGTATGATAACGCCCAGACAGCCTGACGCCGCCACCAGCGCCATGGCGAATTTCTTGTCGTAGCCCTTCTCCACCATGGTCGGCACCATGATCGCGCCGACAGCGGCGGTCGTCGCGGGGCCGGAGCCGGAGATCGCGCCGAAGAACATACAGGTGATAACCGTGACGATCGCAAGGCCGCCGGTCAGGTGGCCCACCAGCGAATCAAAGAACAGGACCAGCCGCTTGGAAAGGCCGCCGCCCTCCATCAGCGCGCCGGAGAGGATGAAGAACGGGATCGCCATCAGCGGGAACGAGTCGCAGGAGGCGAACAGGCCGGAGGCAATGTAGCCCATGTTGACCGTTCCCGCGGTCAGGGCATAGGCAACCACCGAAAGGCCGATGGCATAGCCGATGGGAACCGAAGCAAAAACGCAGCCCAGAAAAACGATTAAAATTGCCGCCATTTACTTGTCGCCTCCTTCGGCCCTGAGGCTCTTTTTCTCCCTGTATTCCTTTATGTGGAAGATAATGTTCTGTACGGAGCGGAACGTGCAAAGCGCCATGCCGAGGAACGGTCCGAAATAGGCAATGCCCATGTTCAGCTTTGTTGCCGGCGCCCTCTGCACAAAGACAAACGCAACATTCTCGACGACCTGCCAGCCGTAATAGGCCATCGCGCCCGCAAAAACGACGACGCCGATATCGCCGATCAGGTTAAAGATCAGCTTGCCGGTATCTCCGCAGAGGATCGGGAAAATATCGACCTTCTGGTGCGCGCGCTTTCTGGTGGCATAGGCCGCGCCGACATAGACGGCGTAAATAAAGAGGTAGCGGCCGATCTCCTCCGTCCATGCCATAGGAATGGTAACAAACGAACTGATACTGCGAATGATGATCTGAATGAAGATGACCAGCGTCATCGCCGCGAGGACGGCAACGCAGATGATCTCTTCGAGGTGCTCATCCAGAAATTTCAGCTTTTTCATGTGACATTTCTCCCATCCGGAAATGTGGAAGCGCAGCGGCGGGGTCCCGCCGCGCGGTGTGGATGGCATCCTTGCCGATGCCATCCACACCGCAGGATTTCAAAAAAGCGGTGCTTCAATACAGGTCTTGCTTCATCGGTTGCTTCAGGCCGCTTTCTTTCTTGCCGGATCGTCCGGCCGTTCGGATCAATACTTGGCAATCTCCGCCATGATGGCGTCCAGATCATACTGCGGATACTGCGTGCGATACCAATCGTAGACAGGAGCGCAGGCATCCTTGAAGGCGGCCCTCTGCGCGTCGGTCAGGATGGTGACGTCCATGGTCTTCTTCATCTCTTCGAGGTAGGAATCCAGCTTGTCGGCATAGTCCTGGCGCTCCTTGGCGACCGCCTCCTGCGCGGCCTGGACGACGATCTTCTGCAGGTCCTCGGGCAGGCTCTGATAGAACGCCTCGGAAATGAAAATCACGGAGGTGTCCTGCACGTGGCCGAGGTCGGTGTAGTAGCCCTGGACCTCATTGAACTTGGAGTCCATGGAAAGGATCAGGCCGTTGTCCTGGCCGTCCACGGCGCCCTGCTGCAGCGCGCTGAACAGCTCGGAGAACTGCATGGAGACCGGCGCGGCGCCCAGGGACTCAAAGGTCTTGATGTAGACGTCGGAGGTCATCACGCGCAGCTTCAGTCCGGCGCAGTCGGCGGGCGTGGAAACCGCCTTCTTGGAGTTGGTCAGGGCGCGGGCGTCGTTGTAGAAGTAGCCGAGAACGCGGACGTTGGTCGCCTTCAGGAACTCCTGCTCGATGTTCTTCACAGTCTCGCCGTTGTCAAAATAATTGAAGGACTGCTCCTTGCTCGAGAACAGGAACGGCAGGGCAAACGGCGTATACAGGTCGGAGAACTGGGTGACGGACGCGGAGGAAACGTCGCCCATCTGGACCGTGCCGTTGGGCAGCTGCATCTGCTGGAAGCAATCGCTGAAGGCGCCCAGCTTGTTGTTGTTGAAGACGGTCATTTCCAGGCGGCCGCCGGAGAGCTCGCGCATCCTGTCGGCCATATACTTCGCGTTGATCGCCTGGGGGTTCGCGTCGGCAACGGTGTTCGCGTAGGTGATCTTGTAAACCGTGTTGTCGCCCGAGCCGCTCTGCCCGGATTGCCCGCCCTGCTGGGGCTGCTCGGTCTGCTTGGCGCCGCAGGCGGCCATAGCGAGCACCATGACAAGGCTCAGTACCAGTGCTAAGACTTTTTTCATTGTGTTTCATCCTCCATTTCATTTTTTGGTGTATTAATCAAATCAGGCTTTCGACCGCCTGATCAGATTCCCTGACAAACGCCCTCGAAAACGGCGTTGCCGTCCGGCAGCAGCGCGCCGCCGCAGCCGTCCACGCGCCCGGTTCCGGCCGCGTAATAGTCGTCCCCGACCTTCATCACGCTGTTGAGCATCGTGCTCATTGCCTGATCGACCGTATTGCGGACGAGCTTATGCCCCTTCCGCTCCAAGATCGCGAGCGTATCCTCGGAAATGCCGTACTCGACCTCAAGCCCCTGATCGTTTGTAATCACATGAATGAAGGGCAAATTGACCAGCCGCTCCGGCGTCATGCCGTAGTCCACGGCGTTGACGATGCCCTGCACCGTACCGGTAATGATGCGCGGTCCGCCCGCCGCGCCGATGGCGAGAAACGGCTTTCCGTCCCTGAGCACCATGCACGGGGACATGCTCGAAAGCGGCGTCTTCCCGCCCTGAATGGCATTGGCGCTCCCGTAGGTAAGCCCCTGGCTGGTCAGCGCGCCGACCGCCGCCGAGAAATCGGACATGGCGTTGTTGAGCACGAAGCCCAGCCCGTCCGCCACGATGCCGCTGCCGAACCAGTCGCGCACCGTCTGCGTCTGCGAAACCGCGTTGCCGAAGCGGTCCATCACGGCGAAGTGCGAGGTGTTGCCGGGATGCTCCTTTGCCGCGATCCCCGCCGCCGCCGCGTAGTCGCCGGCACGCTCTCCGCTGAGGGCAAAGCGCTCCCTTGCGAACGCCTTCGAGGTCAGGCGCGCGGTGTCCACTCTGACAAAGTCGGGGTCCCCCATCGCCTCGCTTCTGTCGGCAAAGCCGAGCTTCATCGCCTCGGCGAGCGCGTGGATGCTCTCCGCGCTGTTGTGTCCCATCGCCCGAAGATTGCTGTTTTCCAGAATGTTGAGCATTTCCAGCACCGCGCAGCCTCCGCTCGGCGGCGCAAAGGCGACCACCTCGCAATCGCGGTACGCCGACCTCAGCGGCTCTCTGAACTTGGGACTGTACTCCGCCAAGTCCTCCGCCGTGAAGCAGCCTCCGCGGCCGTTGATCAGCGAGACGATCCGCTCCGCGACCGCGCCGCGGTAGAAGAAGTCCGTTCCCTGCGCGGCGACCTTTTTCAACAGCTCCGCGAGCTCGGGGTTGCGCTGCGTTTCGCCGAAGCGATAAAGGCCGCCGTCCGCCTTGAGGTAGAGCCTTCTCATCGCCTCGGACAGCCTCAGCTTGCGCTCGACCGAGTCGTCGTACATGGTCAGCTCGCCCGTAAAGCCCGTGCCGAAGCCCTCCTCCGCCAGGCGGATGGCGGGAGCCGCGGTTTCCGCGAGGCTCAGCGTGCCGTACCGCCGAAGCATCGCCTCGATCGTTTTCAGAAGGCCGGGGACCGCCACGGACTGGCCGCCGAGGTCCTTCCACTCGTCCTGAACGACGCCGTCCTTCAGAAACAGGTCCGCCGTCGCGTTTCCCGGGGCGACGCCCCGTCCGTCCACGGCGCTGAACCGGTCCTCCTTCGCGCTGTAGATCAGACTGAAGCAGCCGCCGCCGATCCCGGAGTGATGCGGCTCGACCACAGAGAGCGCCAGAGACACCGCTGCCGCCGCGTCAAAAGCGTTTCCGCCCTTTTTCAGGATCTCCAGGCCCGCCCTTGTCGCATAGACGCTGTTGCTGCTGACCGCGCCGCAGCCGCCTCGTGCCACCGGTCGTCCCCAATGCGACGGCCACATATAGATCTGCTTCTGCTCCGCCATCTCACAAACCTCCGTTTATCCGTTTCAGCACTCGACGTTGTCCCTGTAATATGTGATATGTAATATATTTCCTCTCGCCCCGCGCGCGGCTTTCACCCGGCGTCGTATTCAATCGTGCCAGTACTTCCCCAGCGTCCGCCTGTAGGCGTCCTGCAGGTGCTCTTCCGCGGCGGTGCGCGCTTTTTGCGGTTCGTGCGCCTTGATCGCCTCGTACAGGGCGCTGTGCTCCGTCCAGATCGCATTCGCCCCGCCGTAGCTGTTATAGATGGTCAGCACCTCGAAGCGAAGGTAATGGTCCAGCACCTCATCGATCGACTGATAGATCAGGTCGTTGTGGGAAGCCTTTGCGATCGCGCGATGGAACTTGTGATCCAGCCGGTAGCACAGGTCAATATCCTGGGAGTTCAGGTGCTTGCGCTGCGTCTCAAGGCATTCGGCGATCCACGCGACATCCTCCTCCGTCGCCCGCTTTGCCGCCAGCTCCGCGGCAGCCATCTCCTGATAGATCCGAATTTCCAGAATATCATGGATCGCCTTCCGGTCCAGAGATACGATTTGGATCCCCTTGCCCCTGTAAAAGAGAAGATAGCCTTCTTTCTGCAGCTCCAGCAATGCTTCCCTCACCGGCGTGCGGCTGATTCCCAGCTGCTGGCAGATCTCCTCCTGGGAATAGATGGCGTCCGGCGTAAGCTTTTGATACAGGATCGCTTCCTTGATCAACTTGTACGCCTGTTCTTTGTAGGTCGGTGTTTTGACCCGCACATGGTCAGGGAAGATACCCTCTGCCGATTTCGTTTCAGCCATTGCACATTTTCCTTATACCGATTATCGCTTTCAGAAATATGTAACATATTTCTGATTCAAAGTATAGCACATATTTCTGCCGAATCAAGCTGTTTTTTCTGGTCATATCGCACGAAAATATACGCCCTGACTTATCCATGTTTTCCAACGGCAGTCCATTTGCCGAAAAAGCGTCGCACGGACGGCGCCGCCTCTCAGTCTGTTTCTTGTTCCCGGAAATACCCTGTCTGCCGCTTATTTCGCGTTCTCCTGCGCCTCTCCGCCCTCGACCGCGCCCTTCCAGTCGACGAAACCGCCGATGTCGGTGACGTTCGTATAGCCCTCGTCGACCAGAATGGCGGCGGAATCCTCGCTGCGGCGTCCCGTCCAGCAGTAGAGCAGCAGCTCCCGGTCCCTGTCCGGCAGCTTGTCCAGCTTTCCCTCCCGGATGTCCTCGATCGGCAGGAGGATCGCGCCGGGAATGTGCCCCTTGTCATACTCCTCCTGTGTGCGGACGTCGACGATCAGGGCGTCCGTTCCCGCCTCAATGAGCTTCTGCGCCTCGTCCATGCCAATCTGCCGGAAGCCCTTGCTCCCGCCGCATCCGGCCAGCGCCGCCGCCAGCAGGAGCGCAAACAGAGCGAGCGCGGTTCCCCTTCGCAGCATTGTCTTCATGGTGCATCTCTCCCCGCAGTGTGTTTCTTTTTCAATTATAGCTCCTTTTGCCGGACAAATCAATTCCCATTCGCAAATTCAGCCTGTAATTATATACTCGCTGTTTGCAGGCCCGTGTTTTTATACTCGCTATTGAAATTGCGGCGGCTTTCGTTTATAATATATCATGAACAGGTATATTATGCTTTTTTATAGGTTGAACCTTACCCTTTGGGGGAGCGGAGGGATGTCCATGCCGGAACGCAGGCAGCACAAAAGCCCCATCACCCGCAGTATTCTGATCGGCTGCGGCGGGCTGATCCTTGCCCTGAGCCTTCTGCTGTCGATCCAGACAAAGAGGGAATTCAACAACGCGCTTTTCGATCAGTACGACGCAAGGCTGCGCGACGTCGTCACGGCGGTGGAGCGCAGCGCGGACGCGGACGATCTGCGCTGGTGCATCGAGAACGTGACCTCCTCGCCCAAGCGGGACGAGCTGCAGCAGATGATCAATCGCTTCGTGGACGACTTCGAGCTGGATTACCTCTACATCGTTATCCCGTACGACACGCCGGACGGAAAGCTCCTGAGCGTGATCTCATCGACGAGCGACGCGGAGCGGGCCGCCGGGGACGACGAGGACTGGCCGATCCTATACGATTGCAGCGACGAGTACACGCGCGAGCAGATCCAGCCGTTTCTGGACGCGTGGGACAATACGGACGTCTGCTTCTTCATCGACGATTCGGACTACGGCCTGTGCTATACGGGCTGCAAGCCGCTGCGCGACTCGAACGGCGAAACGGTGGCGCTGGTGTGCGCGGACTACCTGATCGACGAGCTGCGTGAGACGGTGTCGGGTTACGTCATGCGCAACGTCGTGCTGATCGTTGCGGTCTGCGTGTTCTTCGGCGCGCTGCTCGCCGTTTGGCTGAAGCGGAACGTGACGAAGCCGATCCGCGCGCTGGAGCAGAGCGCCCTGCGCTTCGCCCAAATGTCGCGCGATATGAAGGACTCCGCGGAGCTGAAGCTGGACACGGAGAACCTCGGCGCGAGCAAGGAGGTCCGGCAGCTGATCGACGCCATGGACCAACTCTCGCATGAGATGCGCGAGCAGGCCGCGAGCGCGGCGGTCGTGAAAAACTACGCCAGGGAAATGGAGGCGGAGAACCAGCGCCTGGCTGGGAAGGCGGAGTCGGCGGCCCGGATCGCGGAACTGACGCAGAGCGTCACCGCGCTTTTGACGAACATGCCGGGCCTGACCTTTTCCAAGGACGTCAAGACCGGAGAGTATCTTGCCTGCAACCAGGCGTTTGCCGCGTACGCGAACCGGGAGAAGCCCGAGGACGTCGTCGGTCTGACGGACTGGCAGATCTTCGACGAGGAGACGGCGAGAAAATTTGTGGAGGACGACCGCAAGGCGCTCGCCATGGATGAGACCTATATCTTCTACGAGGACGTGCTGGACGCGGTGGGGAACCCGCGGCAGTTCCAGACGACGAAGCTCAAGTTCACCGACGCCACCGGCAGGCTGTGTCTGCTGGGCATGTGTCTCGACTTCACGGAGCTGACGCGCGTCAAGCGGGAGACGGCGGAGGCGAAGGACGCCTATGAGAAGGCCCGGACCGCCAGCACCATGTACTCCCACATCGCGCAGGCGCTCTCCGCCAACTATGAACATCTGTACTATGTGGACGCCGAGACGGGAGACTATATCGAGTACACCACCGACGCGGAGACCGGCGAATCCGTGGAGCGCGAGGGTACGGATTTCTTCGGGGAGAACCGGAAGATCGTGACCATGCTGGTGCACGAGGACGACCGGGAGGAGTTCGAGCAGACCGTCACGCGGGACAACATCCTGCGCGTGCTGGACGAGCGCGGCGAGTTCCTTGCAACCTATCGCATCCTGAAGGATGGGGAGTACATCTACGCCTACACGCGGGCGACCCGCATGCGGAACGACGACCGCCACATCATGATCGGCGTCGGCACCAACGAGGACGTCGAGGCGCGCAACGAGCTGACCGGACTCTATATGGACACGGCGCTGTACGCCCGCGGCAAGGAAATGCTCAAGGCGCATCCCGAGGGCTGGTGCATGATCGCCATCGACCTCGAGCATTTCAAGCTGTTCAACGAGTGGTACGGCAGGGAGGCGGGCGACCGGCTGCTCGCGCGGATCGGCGAGCGGCTTTGCGCCGAGGAGAAGGAGTCCGGCGGCCTCGCCTGCTATCTGGGGCAGGACGACTTCGCGCTGCTGATGCCCTACGACGAGGCCGAGGTCAGGCAGATCTTCGACAGCATTCACGAGTTCATTGTGGAGCGCGGCACGTCCGTGGGCTTCATGCCCGCCTTCGGCGTGTGCCGGGCGGACGGAGGCTCCACCGTGGACGAGCTGCTGGACCGTGCGGCGCAGGCGTCGCAGCACGCGAAGGAGAACTATCATCAGCGCATCCGCCTCTTCGAGGAGTCCATGTACCAGAAGACGGAGCGGGACTACAAGATTCTCTCGGACTTCCAGCAGGCGCTCAAGGATCACGAGCTGTTCATCATGCTCCAGCCCCAGTGCGAGATCGCGGGCGGCAAGGTCGTCGGCGCGGAATCGCTTGTGCGCTGGAAAAAGGCGGACGGGTCGATGGTCTCCCCGGGTGTTTTCGTCCCCGTGCTGGAGCAGTACGGCTTTGTCACCGACCTCGACCAGTTCGTATGGGAGGAGGTCTGCGTCTGGCAGCGAAAATGGATCGACGGAGGGCACACGCCGCTGCCGGTGTCCGTCAACGTTTCGCAGATCGACATCTTCACCATCGACGTGCCCGCGTTCTTCGACCAGCTGCTGCAAAAATACGACCTTCCGGTGGAGGTCATCAAGGTCGAGATCACCGAATCCGCCTATGTGGGCGACGGCGCGGTGGCAGACACGGTCAAGCGCCTGCGCGAGAAGGGCTTCCTCGTCTTGATGGACGACTTCGGAAGCGGGTACAGCTCGCTCAACATGCTGCGCAGCCTGAATGTCGACATCATCAAGCTGGACGCGAAATTCCTGCGCATGAGCAGCGACGACCGCAAGGGCGTCCAGATCCTCGAATCCATCGTCGGCATGGCAAAGAGCATGGAGGCGCCCATCATCGTCGAGGGCGTGGAGACGAAGGAGGAAACGGAGTTCATCGTCAGCCTCGGCTGCCGCTATGTGCAGGGCTACTACTTCTTCCGCCCGATGCCCGTCGCGGATTTTGAAACGCTCATCAGCGACGAGCAGCGCATCGACACCTCCGGCTTTTCGCTGTGAGGGGGCGAACTGAAAACACCATCACGGTCCGGCGCTCGCGAGAGAGCCTCCGGACCGTTTTTTTTGCTTCCTTTGCCATTTGTCGCCTCGCGGGCGACCTTTTGCGACGCGGCGCCGTGTATCATAGGGCTGCAATCAAAAAAAGGGAGGGCAAAGCCATGAAGAACAATATCACCGAGCTCGTTTGCATTCTTGACAAAAGCGGTTCCATGAGCGGACTGGAGAGCGACACCGTCGGAGGGTTCAACGCCCTGATCGAGAAGCAGAAAAAAGAGGACGGCGTCTGCCTGGTCTCGACGGTCCTCTTCAGCAGCGAGAGCGCCGTCCTCTACGACCGCGTCCCGCTGGAGAACGTCAGACCCATGACGGCGGACGACTACACACCGGGCGGCTGCACGGCTCTGCTGGACGCCATTGGGGACGCGATCCGGCACATCGGCAACATCCACAAGTACGCGCGGCCGGAGGACGTGCCGGAGCACACGATCTTCGTCATCACGACGGACGGGCTGGAGAACGCCAGCCGCCGCTACGACAGCGACAAGGTCAAGCGCATGATCGAGCGCCGGAAGGAAGAGAACGGCTGGGAGTTCATCTTCCTCGCCGCGAACATCGACGCGGTGGAGACGGCGCGGCACATCGGCATCTCGCACGACCGCGCGGCGAACTACCGCGCCGACGGAGAGGGCACGGCGCACATGTTCGGCGCCATGGCGCGGGCGGTCAGCGCAATGCGCTGCAGCGAGCAGCTGTCCGCGGACTGGGCGGAGGATATCGAGCGGGACGCGGGACGCAGATAACGCGCCCGCGCGGAAGTCAGAGCCATTTCTTCTTTTTGAAGAAGATGAGGCTGACGGCGACGATCAGAATGCTGACGGCGATCACGACGGGATAGCCGAGCCGCCACTCCAGCTCCGGCATGTAGCGGAAGTTCATGCCGTACCAGCCCGCGATGAGCGTCAGGGGCATGAAGATCGTCGTGATGACGGTCAGCAGCGTCATCGTGCGGTTCTGCCGGACCTCCAGCTGCGCGTTGTAGAGGTCCCGCACCTGCATCGTGTGGTCGCGCAGGGAGACGGCGGAGTCGTGCCGCCGCGCCATGCGGTTCATAAAGAGGTGCATGTAGCGCAGGTTTTTCTCGTGGAAGAAGCCGTTTTCGTTCTCCTCCAGCTCCTGCGCCATGTCGATGATCTGCTCGTAGTGCACCAGCAGCTCGCGGATATCGCTGCGGATCTCGTTGACGCGGATCAGGTCGCTTTGTCCCTCGGAGGCGAGAATCTCGTCCTCGATCCGGTCCAGCTCCGCCTCGTAGCGCTCCATGATCGGCAGGTCCGGGCTGACGATCTGCTCCAGAAAGTCGTACAGGAAGCGCTCCAGACAGGGCGTGCGCCACCGCTTGGTTCGCCGGATCTCGTCGATCATACGCTCGACCTGCCCGCTGTCGTCGATGAAGACGATCCCCTTCTCGTCGAGGGCGAAGGCGAAGCGGTAGTCGCGCTCCGTCAGATCTTTGCGGTCCGGGATCTGGAAGGTGCCGGTCAGGGAGTCGTAGTTGACCTCCGCCTTCGTGTTGTGGATGTTGCCGGCGTCCGGCTCCAGCTCGATGCCCATGTCGAAGCGGTCGCGCTCCTTTTGCCACTCCGGCGTCGACAGCACCGCCACATACTGACGGTCGCTCTGCCGGTGCAGCTCCTCGGCGGAGCACGCCCGCATACTCTCCTCCAGCAGATAATAGCTCATGATCCGTCCTCTTTTCCTCCAGATTGCGGCGGAGGTGATCCGTCGCGCGCCGCCCCGCGGCTAAACGGGAAACGCCCCGCCCGCTGACAGTATAGCATACCGGTCAACAGGCGGGGCGATTTTTTTGCGATAGCCGCCGGCTCGGCGGCAGGAAAGGGTTTACTTGAGGTCGTTGACGGTGATCGCCTTGACGTTGGGCGTACGGCCGTCCTCGGAGGTCGGGATGGTCAACTTGCCGGCGGCAAGCTGCTCAACCGCCTTCTGATGCAGCGCCTCGTCCCAGTTGTTGCCGACGATCTTCCAGTTGTTGTCGCACACCGGGGTGATTGTGCCGCCCTTGACGGTCTTGATGTACTCGCCGATCTGCTCACGCACACCGCCGATCTCACCGTGGACGTCGATTTCCAGCAGCTCAGGCTTGTCGCCGTCCGCATAAATCACATCGGAGAGCAGCTGGGAATTGCAGCGGTAGTTGTTCACCGCGATTTCGAAGCTCTCGTCGTCCTTGACGGGCGTGCCGTCGGGCCAGGTCAGGTTGATGATGCGCTCGCCGGCGGGCTTGGAAACGTCGATCTCATAGTTGACGCCGGCAAACATGTCGTAGTTAAAGGCGCGGATGTCGGGGCTGAAGGAGATCGTCAGGTCGCCGGGCTGATACTGGTTGTAGTAGCTGGCGGACCATTCCATGAACTTCTTGAGCTGTGCGCCGGTCATCTTGAGCTTGTAGAGCGTATTGTCGTACTTGTAGACCAGAGAGGAGTCGGACTTGTGGATGTCGCCCGGGTGGAGATTGGCGTCCATGACAAACAGCGCCGCGGCGGAGACCTTCGCGCCGGTGTAGTACATCTGGACCTCGTTGATCAGGTCGACCAGCGCGGTGTCCATGATCTGCGCCGAGGGGATCTCCTTGATCTCATTCTCGGGGGCAAGGCTGCCGCCCTCGAGCTTGCCGATCACGGTCTCAGCGTCCTTGATGGCAGCCTCGTGATAGGGCTTGAGTGCCGCAAGCAGCTCGGCGTCGGACTCGTAGTTTTTGATCTCAATGACCTTGGAGCTGCGGTTGAGAAGCTTCCAGCCGTCCTCAGCCTTGGCGAGATAGAGATGGAGCTCATTCATGGTCTGCGCCTGATTCTTGTTTTGGATGACCAGTACGTTGTTGATCTCCTTACCCGCGATCAGCGCGTGCTCATGAGAGGAAACAATCAGGTCAAACTCAGGGCAGGCATTGGCGAGGTCGGTGACGCCGGAGTTCGCAACGCCGTACTCATTGTCAACGCCCATGTGCATCACGCCGATGAGCAGGTCCACATCGTCCTTGATCTTGTCGATGATCTTGCGGGTCTCCTCCACCGGGTCGGTGACGGTGCACTTGGCAAGATTCACGGCATCCCAGCGGGTGATGTTCTGCGTGACCATGCCGATGACGCCGATCTTGACGCCGTTCTTCTCAATGATGGTGTAGCCGTCCGCGATGGGCTTGCCTTCTTCATCCAGCACATTGCCCACGAGCGTCTTTGCCTTCTGTGCGGCGATGACCTTTTTTAGATAGTCCATGCCGAAGTTGTACTCGTGGTTGCCCGTGACATAGATGTCGTAGCCGATGGCGTTCATCGCCGCGATCATAGGATGCACGTCCTCGCCGTTGAAGATCTGGGCGGAGTTGTCCTGAACGGTGTCGCCCGCGTCAACGACCAGAGTGTTTTCGGTGCGGAGCTCCTTGATGGCGGTTGCCAGCTGGGTCATGCTGCCGGAGGTGCTCTCCGTGTTGGTGGCATACGCCCAGGGATAGAACTTGCCGTGCAGGTCGCTGGTGGCAAGCACCTGCAGATCCATGACCTCCGTGAAGGTCGGGATGCCCTTCTTGCTCAGGCGGAGCAGAAGCTGCGCGAGCTCCGCGCGGGTGAGCGTCTTGTCGAGCATCAGGTCGCCGCTCTCGTCGCCGATGAACAGGCCGGAGGCGTCGATGCCCCTGGACTTGGCGTAGCCCTCGAGCAGCGCCTTGACCTCGCCGCGCGTGGCGGCGTCGGAGACCTCGGCGGCGGGGACCGACGCATTCCAGATATCCTGAGCGCTGCCGGTCTTCGCGTCGGGCTTGCCCTCGAGGACATAGAGCGCGCCGAGCACGTCGGCGGCGGTGACCTTGCCGCTCGGGTCGAAGCCGTTGGCGTTGTCCTTCAGCAGGCCGTTGCTCGTGACATAGGCCTGCGCCTCGGCGTACCAGGGGGTGTTCGCGGCCGTCGCCGGTACCGCCAGGGACAGTACCATGACCAGACTCAGGAACAGGGACAGCAGTTTTTTGTGATTCAACGGAACCACTCCTTTCTTATTCCCGCGGAGCCGCCCTTGCCACCGGCGGACCAAAGGGAGAATTATGCATTCAGTTTACCACAAAAATGTGCAAAATGCAACAAATATCAGTAAAAATAAAGAATCGTTTTTGTGCAACATTACGTAAACCACTGAACGGATGCAAAACAGAAAACGGCGATCTCTCCCCCCCCCTCGCCGCTTGACAGAAAAGCGCGCCGCAATATATAATCACGCTCGATGCCTCCGGGGCGCCCGCGCGCCGGAGGCGGCCGATCAAGCCGACGGGAGGACGGGAAAGCATGAAGCCTCTGGACAGCCGTACCAAGTGGTCATACTGCATCGGAGCGACGGGGCGGGACATGGCCTACGCGCTGGTGAGCATGTACCTGCTGCTCTATGTGCAGTACACCATGAGCCTGACGGCGGCGCAGTTCAGCGTGATCACCGCCTGCATGGTGGTCTGCATGGTCTGGGACGCCGTCAACGATCCCATGATGGGCATCCTCATCGAAAACAGCCATTTCAAGTGGGGCAAATACAAGCCTTGGATTTTCGCGGGCTGCCTCCTCAACGCGCTCGTCATCATTGCTCTGTTCACGCTGCGCCCCACCGGCTGGGGGTTCGTGGCGTTCTACGGCGCGGGATATCTGCTCTGGGGCATGACCTACACCATGAACGACATCGCCTACTGGGGCATGCTGCCCTCCCTCAGCTCGGACGCGGACGTGCGCAACACGCTGGTGACGCTGATGAGCGTGTTCATCTGCGTGGGGCAGTTCTCCGTCGCCGCCGTCGTCCCCATGATTATCGCGGGCAGCGCCGTGCAGACCTATCGCGCGGTCGCGCTCGTGGTGGCGCTGTGCTTCATCGCGTTTCAGACGCTCACCGTGCTCGGCGTCCGTGAGCGGGAGCGCGCGGAGGCGGCGGAAAGGGTGACGCTCGGCGGCATGTTCCGCATTTTCCTCCGCAACGACCAGCTCATCGCGAGCGGCACGGGCTATCTGCTGTTCAACGTGGGGCAAAATCTGCTTTTTCTCTTCGGCGTCAACTTCTTCTACGTGGAGTTCGGCTACGCGGGCGGCGGCGATCTGGTGTTCTGGTTCACGCTGATGTACGGGCTGGGCACGCTGATCTCCCAGGCGCTGTTCGCGTCGCTGAGCCGCCGGTTCTCCCGCGCCGCGCTGCTGCGCACAGCCATCGTCTGCCTGCTGGCGGGGTATCTTGCCTTTCTCGGCTTCGGCTACGTCCTGCCGCGCAGCGTCGTTCTGCTCAACCTCATCGCCTTTGTCATTTTCTTCTTTCAGGGACTCTACAACCTCGTGCTGCTGGTGATGGTCAACAACACCATCGAGTACGACGAGCTCCGCTTCCATGAGCGGCATGACAGCATCATCTCCGCCGTCCGTTCCTTCGCGGTCAAGCTCGCCAGCGGCATCGATCAGGGGCTTTCGACGCTGGTGCTGATCGTCAGCGGGGTCTACGCCGTCAGCCAGCGCATCGGCGCGCTGGAGACGCAGGCGAACGAGGGCACGCTGGACAAGGCCTCCGTGCTGGAGCAGGCGGACGCGTGCATCGCGCAGGTCGGCTCCGGGCAGGCGTTCGCGCTCCGTTTCGGCATGGTGCTGATCCCCGTCGTCACGATCCTCGCCTCCTATCTCCTGCTGCGGCGAAAATACACGCTGACGGAGGAGGCATACGACGAGATCGTGCGCAGATTGCGGGAAAAGAAGAAGGCGGAAGCCTCCGATCAATAAAAAAACAGGTCACAAACGTGACCTGCTTTTTTATGGGTCCGCAAGCGCCGCGGCGAGCAGCGCCTCGCGCTCGTTTTCTATCGTCCCGTCGAGCACGGCGTCCAGCGCCCGCTGCAGCCGCCTTCCGATCTCCGGCCCCGGGGCGACGCCGCGTTCGATCAGGTCCCTGCCGTTGATTCTCAGGTCCCTGAGCGTGAACGCCTGCCGCTCCGCGACGATCTGCTCCAGCAGCTCTTCACAGCGCTCCAGCTCGGGCAGCTTTCTCTCCCGCGCCATTTGGGACTGCGCGGCGGTGTCGGCGCGCTTGACCGCGAGGAGCCTTCGCAGCTGCGTCTCGCCCAGCCGGTTCAACAGCCGCCGCAGCACGCGCGCGGACGGCTCGACCGCGGCGTCGTGATACCGCACCAGCTCCACAACGTCCCCCAGCAGCCGGTTGGAGCTGTGCAGCCGTCGCAAAATCTGCTCCGCCAGCGCGGCGGAGAGCTCGCCGTGACCGTAAAAATGGTCGATCCCCGCCTCGTCGGTGCTGGCGGCGGCGGGCTTTCCGACGTCGTGCAGCAGCATCGTCATGCGCAGCGTCAGGTCCTTCGGCGCGCTTCCCACGCTGAACAGCAGATGGTCGTACACGTTGAAGCGATGCCAGGGGTTCCTCTGCGCGAAGCCGACGCAGGGGCGCAGCTCCGGAAGTATCTCCGTCAGAAGCTCCGGATACTGCCTCAGCAGCTCCCAGCCGTGCTCCGTCAGCAAAATCTTCCCCAGCTCGTCCAGGATCCGCTCGACCGATATCCGCTGCAGCAGCGCCCGTTTTTCCAGCATCGCGCCGCGCGTCGCGGGGTCGATCTCCAGCCCGAGCCTGCCGGCAAAGCGGAGCGCGCGCAGGATGCGCAGCGCGTCCTCCTCAAAGCGCTCGCGCGGGTCGCCGACGCACCGCAGCCGCCGCCGTTCAAGGTCCTCCCGTCCCCCGAACGGGTCGATGATCCCGGCCGGCTCTCCGTCGGCTCCGAGTCTCAGCGCCATGGCGTTGATCGTAAAATCCCTTCGGGCCAGGTCCCGCCCGACGCTGGCGGTGAAGCTCACGGAGTCCGGGTGCCTGCCGTCCGAGTACGTCCCGTCGACGCGGAAGGTCGTCACCTCGTACTGTCCGTCCGGCAGCAGAACGGTAATCGTACCGTGGCGTATCCCCGTGTCGATCGTTCTGTGTCCCGCGAGCGCCGTCTTCATTTCCTCCGGCGTCGCGTCCGTGCAGACGTCCCAATCGTGGACCGCGACGTCCTCCCCCGCCTCGGAAAGAAGCAGGTCGCGCACGCAGCCGCCGACCGGGTATGCCTCATGCCCCGCCGCCCGGAGCGCGCGAATCGTCTCGCGCACGCCGTCCGGTACTCTCATCGCTCCCGCCTCCTTCCGCCTGTCCGTCCTACGCCTTGAGCCGGTAGGTCCTGCTCCGGCTCTCCCCCTCGGCAATGACGATCTGCTCCAGCGTCAGCTCCCCCAGGCAGTCCTGCACGACCGAGGGCCTGAGCTCCACGTAGTCCGCGATCTCCGCGGTCGTCGCGCAGGCGTGATCCGTCAGATAGTCGATGATCAGCTGACGCTTGACCGCCTCTGTCGCCGCCGTATCCCGCTCTCCGGCATCCTCCGCGTCATAGTCGCCGCTCGCGGAGAGACGCAGCGTCAGCGTCGTGCGCTCCGGCTCGAAGGACTGCGTGATCGCCGGCTCCGGCCAGCCCTGATCGCGCCAGACGCGGAAAATGCTCGGGATTCCGCTGCCCGCGCCTCTTCCGATGTCGAGCCTGTGAAACATCTCCGAAAGCGCGCCGTTGCGCGGATCGGACAGGCCGCCGCTCTTCGCCGCGGCAAGCTCGATGCGGAAGACGCCGGGGTTGGAGACGATCAGCTCTCTGCGCCGCTTGACGACCGACAGACCGCCCCTGCCGCAGTAGTCCGCGTTGACGAGCGAGTTTGCAAGCGCCTCGCGCATCGCCCGGTGCACCGGGGTCTCCGTGCCGCCGGCTGTCCCACGCGTCTTGAGCGGCGCTCTGCGGCACAGCCGGTCGTAGGCCAGAAAGCAGAAGTCAAAGACGTTTCCGCTCCAGTCTCCGGAATCGGAGCGCAGCCGGTCCGTCTCGCGCCCGCCGCTCTCCTCGCGGTAGTCGAGAAGGTACTGCGGATAGACGCGCATGATATCCCGCGCGCCGCCAAACATCAACAGTCCCGCGGCGGTGGGGCGGAGCTTTCCGTCGCTCCCGACGCCCAGCGCGCCGAGCGCGCGGAGAAACGCCTCGTCCTCCAGCTCCGCCCATTCGTGCCCCGGGTGAATCCCGTCCAGCCTGCGGCGATAAGCGCGCACGCTCTCCGCGCGAAGCGCCGCGGCGTCCAGCTCCTCCAGCACGCGCAGGTCCTGCGTGGCGGCGGAGGCGTCGCGCAGCATTGCCTGCCGCTCCTCCTGCGTACAGCGATAGTCTCCTTCCCCGTTTCGCCGGTAGGTGTTGCGCGGGTCGCCGTCCACATAAACCGGCCTGCGCGACCGCTCCGCGCGCGGCACGTTGATGACGACAACGCTTTTCCCGTTCGCCTCCTCCACCGTCACGTCGTTGACCGAGAGGATGCTCGCGCTCGCAAGGTTCGGGTCCCTGACCTTCTCCCAAAACGCCCGGACCAGCCGCTCCGGCTCGGGCAGGCCGATCGCGTGGAGCGACTTGTCCTCATGCTCCTCAACGCCCAGCAGGATCAGGCCGCCGAGCGTGTTGGCGAAGGCGGAGTAGGTCTCCCAAATGCTGTGGGGCAGGCCGCCGAGCGCCTTTTTCGCTTCAATGCGGTTATTCTCCCGATACCGGCCGAGATTGTTGAGATCAATCATCGGACGCCTCCCGCGATACGCCGGCAGCCTGCCCGTCCCGCCGGTACAGCTCCGCGATCTCCCCGACATGCCTTCGCATCCGCTCGACCGCGTCCGGCGGCGCTATGAGCTGCGCCTCCGCGCCGAAGCCGCAGAGCCAGGCAAAGAACTGCGGGCTGACCGCCACCTCGGCGCCGACCGTAAAATGCTCGTCCCCGTCGGGGATAATGCTCACGTCCTGTCCCAGCCGGTCGATCACCGCGCCGACCAGATGATTCGTAAAGCGCAGCCGGACGTGCTGCTCCTCGCCGGAGAACATGCCGAACACCTTGCGTGAATACGCCGCCATGTCCAGCGCGCGGTACGTCTCCGCGCCGTCGCGGGGCTCGCCCGTGGCGCTGATGTTTGCCATCTTGTCGACGCGATAGTGGCGGATGCTTTTCGTCGCCGCGTCATAGGCGACCATGTAATAATTGTCGTCGCTCCAGGTCAGCGCATAGGGGCTGACGACGTAGTACGCGCCGTCCCTGCGGAAGCGGCGCTCCTTTTTGACTGTGTACTCGAAGTAGCGGAAGCGGATCTGCCTGTTTTCGGAAATCCCCGCGTGGATGGCGTCCACATTGTAGTAGATCGACTCGTTCATCGTCTTGACGCGCCCGGCGACGTAGACCTGCCGCTGCAGCCGCTGCGCGTCGTAGCAGCTCGCGAGCGTCTCGATCTTACGAATGAGCGCGTTGGTCTTGCGCTGCGTGATGAACCGCGAGCACTGCACGCTGTCCACCAGCAGCTTCAGCTCCGGCAGTTCAAAGCGGCGGGACGCAACGTAATAGCCGTAATACTGCCCGTCCGCGACCTGTTCCACATCCAGCCCATAGTCGCGCAGCGCCTCGATGTCGTCGTAGACGCTCTTCCGCTCCGCGCGGATATTGTGCGCGTCGAGGTGGGCAATGATCTGCTTGACCGTGACGGGGTGGTCCTCGTCGGAATACTGGAGAAGATAATCCATCAGGTAAAGCAGCTTGAGCTTCTGTCCGGGCGATCTCGGCATGGCAGGCGCCTCCTTATCCTCTTTATTGTACAGGTTTGCGTTTCGCCTTCAGTATAGCAACAGGCATGCGGAGCGTCAAGGATGTAAATGGGAAAGCGGCTGCGCGGAACGCCGAAAAAGTGAAAAAACAACCGATTTTGAAAAAGCCGCTTGACGAAAGCCGCTTTGTACGATAAGCTGTAAAATAGAATTGTATATCAGTCGAAAAGCCGCAGAATCACGAGGAAACTCAGGAGGTCGTCATGAAAAATCTTGCAGCCGGTTCTCCCCGCTCCTACCGAAACGGTCAGAAATCCTACAAGCTCGCGGTCCGTATTCCCGCCGTGGTCATTGTGGCGGTCACGGTGGTCGTGGCGGTCATGTGCATTTTCTTCTATGCGATGTCGCGCCAGATGGTCTCGACGCTGCTCAACGATCAGGTCAGCAACATTGCCGAGCAAAACACCCAAACCGTGAAAAGCTACCTCACCAGCATGCAGGTCTATTCCGAGGCGCTGCGCGACGACGTGCTCCGCTGCCGCACGCTGGGGCAGGAGACGGCCGGCCCGATGCTGGAGGAGGCCCTGCGCGACGTGGTCAAGTCCGGGCGCGTGTTTTCGGCGTACTTTGCCTTTGAGCCGGACCTCTTTTTCCCGGACACGCCCGACGGTCTTTCCTACTATGCCTATAAAAGCGGCAGCGACATCGCGATGGACATTCTCAACGACTTTGACGCCTACGGCTCCGGCGACTACTACGCCACGACCAAGTCGGTCATGAAGACCCACGTCACCGAGCCGTACGCCTATGAGCTCACGAACGGGCAGACGGTCTATCTCATTACGCTCAGCAATCCCATCACCGATGCGTCCGGCCGCTTCCTCGGCGTCGCCAACTGCGACATTCTCGCCGATTCCATCGGAGAGCTGGACTACAACTCGGGAACCTATACGAAGTGCTACAGCGCGGTCGCCTCCGAGGGGGACATCTACATCGCCAACACCGCGGCCCCCGATGAGATCGGCAAATCCATCACCTCCTCGAACTTCAGCGCCGCCAAGGCCAAGCTCGCGACGCAGCATACGGTCGTGGAGAGCCGCGACAACCGGCTGATCGGTGAGAAGTCGACCATCTGCTACGAGGCCATCCAGCTCCCGGGCAGCGACCTCAACTGGGTCACCGTGTTCGGCGTGGCGGAGAGCGAGGCGTTCGCCCAGATCACCAAGGTCACCGTCGCGGTGGTCATCATCGGTCTCATCGGCATCGTGCTGCTGGGGCTCGCCTGCGTTCTGATCCTGCGCCGCGCGCTCGCGCCGATCGACCCGCTGATGCACATCGCGGACAAGACCAACAGCTTCGACTTCTCGGAGGACGCGCAGAGCTACGCCTTCCCGCCGAACGAGCTCGGCCGTCTGGCGGACGCCTTTGTCTCCATGTCGCAGCATCTGCGCGCCGTCGTGCAGGACGAGAGCCAGGTCCTCAGCGCCATGGCGAAGGGAGACTTCACCGCGGAGTCCCGCTGCCCGCAGGAGTATGTCGGCGGACTGACCGTGATCCTCAGTTCGATCCGCAACATTTCGGAGGCGCTCAACGACACGATCTCGCAGATCGACAACTCCTCGCAGCAGGTGTCCGCGGGCGCGGGCAACCTCTCCAACGGCGCGCAGACGCTCTCCCAGGGCGCGAGCGAGCAGGCGGCGGCGGTGGAGGAGCTCTCCGCCACGATTGCCGAGCTGAGCGAGCAGGTGCAGAAAAACGCCGGCGACGCGCGCGACGTCAGCTCCGAGGTCAGCGCGACGGCGGAGAAGGTCGCGCAGTGCAACGAGCGGATGCAGGACCTGATCCGCTCCATGACCGACATCAACAACAGCTCCATCGAGATCGACAAGGTCATCAAGATCATCGAGGACATCGCCTTCCAGACCAACATCCTCGCGCTCAACGCGGCGGTCGAGGCGGCGCGCGCCGGCGAGGCGGGCAAGGGCTTCGCGGTCGTCGCGGACGAGGTGCGCAATCTCGCCACCAAGTCGCAGGAGGCGGCGAAGAGCACGGCGGACCTCATCAAGGCGTCGGTGGATGCGGTCCGGCAGGGCAGCGGCATCGCGGACGAGACGGCGGCGAGCCTGCTGGAGACGGTGGAGAATATCCGCTCCATCACCGGCGCGGTCAACGCCATGTCCGAGGCGTCGGAGCATCAGGCGGAGTCCATCGCCCAGGTGAGCGAGGGCATCAGCCAGATCGCGGACGTGGTGCAGACCAACAGCGCCACGAGCGAATCGACCGCCGCCTCGAGCGAGGAGCTGTCCGCGCAGGCGCAGCTGCTCAGCGAGCTGGTCGACAAGTTCAACCTCAAGACCTGAGCCCACGCAGAACGCCGTACATACAGCGAGACCGGAGCCCGCATCGGGTTCCGGTCTCGTATTCTGTTCAGCCTAGACGATTTGCATACACGCCTCATAGGCGGTCTTGACCGCGTGGGCGATGGTGCCGCCGGAGACGGCGTCGCCGATCGCAAAGACGCGCGGCAGGCTCTCCGCCAGCGCCTCCGCCAGCGCCTTGAGCGACGCGAGCCGGTCCTCCACGCACCAGAAAAGCTTTCCGCGGCCGGTGCATGCCGCGGCGGTGCGCACCTGCCCGCCGGGTTCCTGTTCGCGTTCCAGCACGGTCACGGAGAAGCCGCGGCGCGCCATCGTCTCCGCGGCGACGAGTCCCGCGATCCCGGCGCCGATCACGACGATTTTTCTGCCGTTTCCGTCGCGGACCGGGTACTCGTACTCCGCCTCATGCCCCACGCCCGGATTGAGCGCGCACTCGCCGCTTTTGCCGACCTTCGCGCCCTCCATGAACGAGCTGATGCAGTGCAGGCAGCCGATGCAGCGGCGCACCTCCGGACGGCGTCCCTCCTCGAGCTTTTGCACCCAGTGCGGCTCGCAGCGGTTGTGCCGCTTGAGCCCCGTGGGCGCCTCGTAGCGGATGTGCAGCATGTCCTTCTTCTTGCAGCGGATCTCGGTGTCGAGCTTCGCCGTCGCGGTGGTCTGCACCACGTGCCAGAGGATCTCCTCCTCCGTTTCGCGGCACTCGAACTCCGTGCCCGAGAGCGTCCTCCGCAAGCGCCGGGTTGCAGGTGAAAAATTCGATATAAAAGGGCTTCGTCTCGCCCGTTTCCGCGTTCTCCGCGGTAAAGGAATGCCACCACCAGTCATAGCCCTTTTTGGCGAGCGGTCCCTTGAGCATCCAACGGTCGCGGCTCAGATCGCTGATATTCGACATGCTGCGCCTCCCTGATGTTTTTCCCGTATTTCCTTCTTTTTTCATTGTACCAGCATCGCAGGTATGTGTAAAGCCTGTTGCGGCGCCCTGTGTTTCGTGTTATACTGTCTCAAAACAACCCAGGGAGATGACGGAAATGACTTTGAAGCGTCTGCTTCCCCTCTTTTTGCTCGTCCTGCTGCTCACCGTTCCCGCGAACGCCGCCGGCTATTCCGACGTGAAGGACGGCGACTGGTTCGCCGAGGCGGTGCGCTGGTGCACGGAGCGCGGGCTGATGAACGGCACCGGGAACGGGCGGTTTTCGCCCGAACAGCCCCTCACCCGCGCCGCCGCCGTCACCACGCTCTGGCGCAGGGGCGGTTCCGAGGCGGTGACGCCGGAGTCTCTGTTCGACGACGTGAAGGATTCCGCGTGGTACGCTCCCGCCGCCGCCTGGGCGGCGGAAAAGGAGCTGGTCGACGACGGCGACCGCTTCGGACCCGATGACATTCTGAGCCGCGAGCAGCTCGCGCTGCTGCTCTGGCGCGACGCCGGCAGCCCCGCGGCGGACGCCGCGCGCTATGAGGACGCGGCCGAGATTTCCCCCGAGGCGGCGGACGCCGTGCGGTGGGCGCGCTCCGCCGGCGTCATGAAGGGCATGGGCGAAAACCGCTTCTCCCCCCGCACGCCGCTGACGCGCGCGCAGCTCGCGATGGTGCTCATGACGCTCGCAAAGGGCGAGGAGGAGACCGATCGCGGCGGCAAGGGCTTCACGCAGTTCGACTCCGCGCTGATCGCCTTTCTGGAGGACGAGGGCCTCGCCGACAAGAACTACATGGTCTCCCCCACGTCCTTCCGCGCCGCCCTCGCGCTCGCCACGGCGGGCGCGGACGGAGAGACGAAGGCGCAGCTTCTGCGCGCGGCGGGCTTTGCGTCCATGGACGAGGTCAACGGCTGGTACGGGACCTTGCAGGAGCGCGTCGACGCCTTTGCCGAGGAGCTGCGCAAGGCGCAGGAGGCGTTCGAGCGGAACCGGAATCTCTATCGCGGCAGCGAAAGCGGTCCCGACCGTGCCTTCCGCATCGCCAACTCCGTCTGGCACAACGCGGACAAGCCCGGCACGATGAGCCCCGCATACATCGACTATGTGAAGGAGCACTTCTCCGCCGCGGCGGCGGACCTGCCCGCGGCGCAGCTCACCGATCAGGTCAACCGGTGGGTGAACCACGAGACGAACGGCCTCATCCCGCGGATCGCCAACGACCTCTCCCGCGCGGACGCGGTGCTGGTCAACGCCCTGTACCTCCGCACGAGCTGGCTGTCCGAATTCTCCGAACAGGCGACGGCGCCGGGCGATTTCACCACCGTCCGCGGCAGCGTCGTGCAAAAGGATTTCATGTGCCGGCAGGACCGCTTTTCCTACTATGAGGACGAGGACTGCCAGCTTCTCGTCATGCCGATGGCGGGCGGCATCCAGGCCGCCTTCGTCCTCGGCGACGCGTCCGGGCTCGCCGATAAGCTGGGGAAGGCTTCCTCCGAGGAGGTCATTGTCAGGCTGCCGAGGTTCGAGATCGAGACCTCGCTTGAGGACGGAGAACTGATCCGCTTCCTGCGGTCGCGGGGCGCGGAGCTTCCGTTCAGCTCCGTGTCGGGCGTGCCGGATTTCTCGCTCATGAGCGAGGATTCCGAGTGGTACATCAGCGACATCATCCAGAAGTCCCGGATCAAGACGGACGAGGACGGCATCGAGGCCGCCGCCGTGACCGCGATCGCGATGAACGCCACCACAGCCTTCCAGCCGGACCCACCGCGCCCGAAGGAGTTCATCGCGGACCGGCCCTTCACCTTCTGCCTGTACAACGGCGGCGGCGAATCGGCCGAGCTGCTGTTCTTCGGTCAGCTCGTCGAATAGGACGCGCCCGATCCGCGCCGCTTCGCTCCGATATCATTTCATTTTTATTATAAGCCCCATCAATTATTTTGCAAGGGAAATGCGCGCGTCTCTTGCGTTTTTTCCGCCGGGCTCTTATAATACGAAACCGCGGCCTCCCCGCGCGGCGGACGGAGCGCCGCAAGCACGTTTGGAAACAGGTGATCGTCATCCTCCGGTTTTTCAAGAAGGAGCCCATCCTCGTCATCTCGGCGCTGCTGGCGCTGGCGAGCTGTCTGCTCGTTCCGCCGGACGCCGCCTATCTCGGCTACATCGACCTGCGCACGCTCGCGCTGCTGTACTGCCTGATGCTGGTGGTGGCGGGGCTGCGGAACGCGGGCGTCTTCGCGCACCTCGCCCATCTGGTCTGCGCGCACGCGAAAACGGCGCGCGGCATGGGGATGCTGCTCGTCGCGATGACCTTTTTCAGCTCCATGCTCATCACGAACGACGTGGCTCTTCTGACCTTCGTGCCCTTCGCCGTCGTGCTGCTGGGCATGACGGGGCGGCAGCGCGACCTGATCCTGATCGTCGTGCTGCAAACGGTTGCCGCCAACCTCGGCAGTATGCTCACGCCGGTGGGCAACCCGCAAAACCTCTATCTCTACTCGCGCTACGATCTCGGCGCGGCGGATTTCTTCCGCATCACCGCGCCGGCGTGGGGGCTTTCCCTGCTGTTGACGCTGCTGCTGTGCCTGCTGCTGCCGCGCACGGAGCTCCGTGTCGAGCTCGGCGAGGAGCCGGGAACGGACGCGAAGAAGCTCCGGCTGTATCTGGCGCTGTTCGCCGTGTGCCTGCTGGCGGTGTTCCGGCTGCTTCCGTGGCAGGCGATGCTCTGTGTCGTCGTGCTCGCGCTGCTGGTCTTCGACCGGAAAATGCTGCTCGGCGCGGACTTCATGCTGCTTTTGACCTTTGTGGCGTTTTTCGTCTTCGCCGGGAACCTCGCGCGGCTGGAGGCGGTGGACAGCCTGCTGCGGCGGATGCTCGTCGGGCACGAGTACCTGACGGCGCTGCTGGCGAGCCAGGTCATCAGCAACGTTCCCGCCGCGCTGCTGCTCGCGGGCTTCACGGACAACGCGCGCGGCCTGCTGCTGGGCGTGGACATCGGCGGGCTGGGGACGCCGATCGCAAGCCTCGCGAGCCTCATCAGCCTCAAGCTCTACTCCCGCAGCCATGACGCGCACACGGGGCGCTATCTGTGGGTGTTCACGCTCGTCAACCTTTTGCTGCTGGCGATCCTCTCCGCCGCGCAGTACCTGCTCCCCTGAACCGGGAGCGCCGTCATACTCGAAAAAACGGGCGCCGCGGCCGCGGCACCCGTTCCGTTTTTGTTGTTTACTTGAGGATCGGCGGTATCTTGTCGAGCAGGGGAGCATACTTGGCTTCGCCCTTGTACGCGCCGATGAACGCGATGAGCCAGAGCACAAAGAGGCCCAGGCTGAGGATGCTGCCGATAATACCGATCAAGGGGATCCGGGAAATGATCAGCATGACCAGGCTCGCGACCCACAGCACCAGCGACTGGTTGAGGTGGAATTTGAGATAGGGGTTCGTGTTGTCCGACATCGTGTAGCTGATGATCCAGCCGATGAACGAGAACCAGTAGCACAGAAGCGAGGCCGTGCGGATGCTCATCTTCTGCTGCCCGTTCCCCTGCGGTCCGTAACCCGGCTGGCCCTGCTGCCACTGCTGCTGCGGCTGGCCGCCGTAGGGCTGCTGCGCCCCCTGCTGCCACTGCTGCTGCGGCTGACCGCCGTAGGGCTGCTGCGCGCCCTGCTGCCATTGCTGCTGCGGCTGTGCCTGTCCGTAGGGCGGCTGCGCGCCCTGCTGCCATTGCTGCTGCGGCTGTGCCTGTCCGTAGGGCGGCTGCGCGCCCTGCTGCCACTGCGGCTGCGGCGGCTGATCGGGCTGCTGCGCGCCCCGCTGCCACTGCGGCGCGTCAGGCTGAGGCTGCTGCGGCTGCTGCCACTGCGGCTGCGGCGGCTGATCGGGCTGCTGCGCGCCCTGCTGCCACTGCTGCGGAGCCTGCTGCGCCGCGTCAAACTGCGGCTGCGCGTAAGGCTGCTGCGGGGGCTGGGGCTGCGGTGCAAACTGCTGCTCGCTCTGAGGCGGCTGAGGCGCCGCTCCGCCCGCGCTCATCTGCGCGCCGCACTTGGGGCAGAAAGGGGCACCGTCTTCGACCTGAGTTCCACAATTCGGGCAAAACATAGTGATTCTCCTCCCTTTTTATGCTTCTTTCATCCACTCTGCGCTTTCGAGCGTCGAAACCTCGCCCATACTCCAAACGCGCGGTTTTTCATGCCATCCATCTCCTTTATACCCCGAAAAAACGATCCTGTCAATCTTTCTTATGCGTTTTCCGGTCAAATCCCCTGCCCGCGGCGCTATTTCGGTATGATGCAGCCGCACAGACCGCAGTAGTTCGCTCGCCGGTTGGAGGGATTGTCGCAGATCGCGCAGTAGATATCCATCTCGCCCGAGTTCTGGTTGTATCGCCCCGTAGTGTTGATCTTTTTTCGGGTGCTCCCGAAGTCGTAGACGATCCACACGATCCAGAACAGCCAGATCACCGTCAGGATCAGCGACATGTTGTGGATTCCCTCGTCGTCGAATTCAAGATCGCCCGAGGTGAACATGAAGATGCAAAGCCCAATGCTGAAAAGGATGGCAAAGATCAATCCGCCGACGATCATGTTCCGCTTATAGCGCAGGATGCTCGGATGCCGGGCGGTCGCGCGCACATAGGGCTGCGGCATGCAGGGGCTCAGAAAGCGCCCGGGGCCGTTTCGCATCGCCCCGCAGCGGGGGCAGGGCGTGAGAGACGCGACCTTCGCCGCGTAGCCGCAGTTCCAGCAAAAGCAGTTGTTGAATACCTGCGCGGAATTGCGCATCGCGTCGCCCAGGCCTTCGCCAATGCGCGACGCGTCGAACATAGGCCCGTCGACATAGCCGCCGCCGTTGCCGACCGGCCCGCCGAGGTTGAGCCCTCCGCCGCGCCGGGACACGCCCCTGCTGCTCTCGCTCGAGACATTGCGCTCGCGGCTTCTGGGCCTGCTGCCGCCGCCCTGCCTCGAGTCACGTGAAAAATTGCCCATCGAATGCTCCTCCCTTCAGGTTTTCCGTCACACCCGGACAATCACTGTGTCGCCGTCCTCCGTGTCGAGCGTGCCGCTCGCCGCGCCCAGATCGAGCAGCGAGTTTTCCACGCCGCTGTTCGTGCCGGAGTGCATGTTGTTCTTTTTGCTTCCGCCGAGGAACCGGCGCGCCAGCACGAAGAGGATCGCGATGATCAGAACGATGATAATGATCCTGGCAATGGGGAATCGCTTCCTGGGCGGCTGGAACGGCTGCTGGTACGGCTGCTGCATCGGCTGTTGATACGGCTGTTGATACGGCTGCTGCATCGGCTGCTGGTACGGCTGCTGCACCGGCTGCTGATAAGGCTGCTGCACCGGCTGCTGATAAGGCTGCTGCACCGGCTGCCGATAAGGCTGCTGCACCGGCTGCTGTACCGCGCCGAGCGGCGCGCCGCAGCGCTGGCAGTTCATAACGCCGTCGGGGTTCTGTCCCCCGCAATTCGGGCAAATCATCATAGCTTAGAACCTCCCGTTCTCTCCCGATCACTCCATCAGCGGCGTCCAGTAGTGGTTGCCGTCGGTGTCCTCAAGCCGGTAGCAGGCGGTCAGCTCGCCGGGGATGTGGTAATTCTTGATCTCCGGCTCACTGGATACGGTCATCTGCTCACCGAAGAAATAGTTGTTGATAAACTCGCCGCCGTAGTCGTAGAAATCGCAGACAAAGTCCACCTTGTCGCCCTCGTTGACGGGGATCAGATCCTTGACCATCTCCTCCACGCTCAGGTCGCTGCCGGGGCCCTCCTCGATGACCTTCGCGCCGGCGATATAGCCCTCCGGCGTCGCGTTGTCAAAGGCGAGGATGATGTTGACGTGCTGATCGTTCAAAAACGCGGGGACATAGCCGATGATGCGGTACTGATCGTTGTCGTTCTCGATGGTGGTGAGGTGGTAGAACGCGACGGGATAGCGGTCGATGCACATCCAGGTCCCGTCGTACTCGCCGATGAGGTCGCCGTTGTCGTCGAAGTCGAACAGCGGATCGAGCCCGAGGTCGATGAAGCCCTCGCCGTCGTCGATGAAGACGTTGAGCTTGACCGTCTCGATCTTGTCCCAGTCGTCGTCGCTGAGCTTGAGGACGTTCTGTCCCTTCCCGTTGGTCGACCAGTAGAACTTCTCCGGATCGATCGCGCCCCCGCCGCTCTGCTCCGTGGAGACGAAGTTGCTCGCCAGCGCCTCGACCATCTGATCGCCGTCGCCGGAGAGCAACCCGCTGAACTGCGAGACCATGCTGCGCGACACCAGCCCGGACGAGCGCGCGTTGGAGCTGCTGGAGCTTCTGCCGCCGGAATCCATGCCGGAGATAATATCCCCGCCGGCCCCCTGCAGCGCGCTGGAGAAACGGTCGACGATGCTGTCGCTCGAGTCGGTCGAATCCGCGACGCCGTGCAGCGCGCTCTCAAAAATATTGGTGAGGGAACCGCCGCCGCCGAGCGAGACGAAAATCAGCAGCACGACGAGCACGGCGATCCACACGCCCGCGCCGCCTCCGCCGCCGCGGCGGTCGTCATAGTAGCCGACGCCGCTGCGGTCCCGGTATCCGCCGCTGTTGCCGACCGGCCCGCCGAGGTTGAGCCCTCCGCCGCGCCGGGTCGCGCTTCTGCTGCTGCCGCTCGAGGTGTTCCGCTCGCGGCTTCTGGGGCGGCTCCCGCCGCCGCTGGTGCGGCTGCTGCGGCTGAAGCCGCCGCCGGACGATCTGCTGCCGCCGCCGGAAGTTCTGTTCACTGCCATATCCGTTACCTCCAATCTTTTCTCATTCCAAGGGCCACGAGGTCAAGACGTCATCTTCCATCCCGAACGCTATGATCTGATTATAGATTATAGCGTATCGGCGCGTACTTTGGAATAGTGTCAAAATACTTGCCAACGGCAAATTTTGTCACACTCCATTCATTTAGACTGTCATCGTCACGATTTGGTTCCATCCGCAAACCAAACGGCGCAATTTTGCGGAAAGCCCTTGCACTTTTTGAAAAAATGGGTATAATTGGACTAACTATTTTTGGGAGGTATGCAGATGAAAGCGAAAAAGTCCAAAAAGAGCAAGTCCCTCAAGCAGGAGCAGGCAAAGCAGGCGATCGACGCCGCCGAGCTGAGCGCCCCCGCGGAGGCCGTGGCTCCCGAGGCTGCCGCTCCCGCCGCTCCGTCGGCCGCCGCGAAGGCGAAGGCGCCGGCGAAGGAGACCAGGGCAGGCGCCCCGAGAAAGGGCGGCCGCCCGCCCATGACCGCCGCCGAGAAGGCCGCGAGCGCCAAGGCGAGGAAGGAAGCCAAGGAGAAGGAGGCACATCTGGTCCCCTCCCTGATCCTCCAGTACGATGGCCGCGAGGTGGAGCTCGCGCCGGTGGTCGAGGCTGCGAGGGCCGCGTTCAAGGCGGAGCACAAGCGCACGCCGCTGACCGATCTGACGGTTTACATCAAGCCGGAGGACGGAGCCGCCTACTTCGTTGCCAACGGCTACACAAACGGAAAGATCGATCTCTAAATCGAAAACTGATATTTCGGGGCGGGGCCGGTTGCGCGGTCCCGTCCTTTTTTTATCCGTAGGAATGCAGTCCCGGCATCAGCGTGTTGACGCCGGCAAAGGTGAACAGGACCACCGGCACGGCGACGACGGCGAACCACGCCATTTTTCTGCCGCTGTGCCCCGCGCGCAGGCGCAGATGCAGGTATGCCGCGTAGAGGATCCACGTGATCAGCGCCCAGACCTCCTTGGGGTCCCAGGTCCAGAACGACGACCACGCCTGCTCCGCCCAGATCGCGCCGGAGAGGATCGTGACGGTCAGCAGCAGAAAACCGAGGGCGATGAGGCGGTAGCCCATATAGTCGATCCGGCGCAGCTGCAGCTCCTCCGCCTCCGGCTTTTTGGCGAGCGTAAGGTAGCGAAGCCCCGCGCAGCCCGAGAGCAGGAACGCGGAGTAGGAGAACACGGCGGAGCCGATGTGGAACGCGAACCACGAACTGCGCAGCGCCGGCATCAGCTCCGTGATCTCGCGCGGCTGGAGCGCGGCGTAGGACAGCACGAGAAACGCAGCCGGGATCGCCGCCGTCGCCAGCCAGTCCGCGCGGAAGCGGGTCCGGGCGACGAGCAGCAGAAGCGAAACGCCCCACGCGAGCGCGGCGGAGAACTCAAACTGATTGGAAAGCGGCAGACGATGCGCCGTCACGCCGCGCAGGACGAGGAACGCCGTGTGCGCGGCAAAGGCTGCGAGAAACAGCCGCCACGCCCACACGGCGATCCTTTCGCGCCGGAACGCCATCCCCGCGAATTGCAGCACCACGGCGGCGAAATAAAGGCACAGCGTGCCGAAAAACAGTGCGTTCATGCTTCCGTTTCCTCCGCAAGATCATCCCGGAGCAGCAGGGAGAGCTCCACGCGCAGCCCCTCCGGCCTCCCGACGGCGCAGCCCTCCGCGTCCAGACGGACCAGCACGGGCTGCAGGAAAAAGGTGAGGTAAAGCCCCGCGACCATCAGCGCGAACGACGCGGTCAGCAGCGCGTCCACCGCCGCCGGCGTCCGTCCCGGTCAGCCGCAGCGTGAGCGGCAGCCTCGCCGCCTCCGCGACAGGGCTTCCGCCGCCCTTCGCGACGCGGCGCACGCGCACGACGGAGCAGAGCGTCAGGTTGAGGCACAGCAGCGCCAGCAACACCGCGAAATACCAGCTCGTGAAGATGCGGTGCAGCCCCAGCAGCAGAATGACGCCGTGCGCGCCGCGATATGTCTGCGCGTAAAACGCGACGTCCCTCCCCTGCGGGATCACGGAGCCGAGCACGGAGCACGCCGCGACCAGCGCCAGCAGGATCAGCCCGAAGCGCATGGAGCGCAGCAGGTTCCAAAGCTTTTTCATGGCTTCCTCATAGCAACTCCGCCCGCCTTTCGGTGGACGGAGTTTTGTGTGGCCGGTTCTCTGTCAGGATTTGAACATGCCCATTGCCTGCCCGGTCAGCGCCTCCGCCTTGTCGAGGCACTCGTACGTCAGGCTCGGATTGTGCGCGCCCTCGGCATTCTCCACGAACACGAAGTCCCAGTAGAACTGCGCGTCGCGGGCGACGGATCGGATCGCGTCCAGCTCGGCGTCGGTATAGGCACCGCCCGCCGCGGCCTCCGCCAGCTTATCGGTCAGCTCCTGCAGCGCGTAGCCGACGGCGTTGGTGCGCTCCTCCACCTTCTCCTGCACGGCATGCACCTCGGACACCAGGTCCGCGTGGCACTTCGAGCAGTTGTTCGCGATCAGAGAGGGATTGTCGAGCGGGCTCGTGAGATAGTGGCTCTTGAACGGAGCGCCGTTGGACTTCGTCCCGTCCGGCATGTGGCAGTCGGCGCAGGTGAAGACGTCGCGATGGGGGCTGCCCTCGAGCAGCCAGGTCTCGAACTCGGGGTGCTGCACCTTGATCTGCCGAACGCCCGTGCGCGGGTTCGTCCAGTCCGCAAAGGGCTGGCCGTCGACGAGCAGCACGTTGTTGTAGTAATTGAGGATCTCGTCGGGATGCATGGACGCGAGGCTCGTGTGCGGCAGGGTCGTCGCCTTGGTCTCGGGGTCAAAGTAGTATTCGACGTGGCACTGTCCGCAGGCGAGATCGCAGGCGTCGATCTTCTCAAAGTCGTCGCCCACCGCGTCGGTCAGATAGCTGTGCGTGACCGTCACGGTGCCGGGGCGGTTGGCGTGGCAGTTGTAGCAGCTGATGCCCTCGTTGACCTGCTGCATCACGTCGTCGAACGCGAGCCGGTACGCCTCGTCGCCCTTCTCGTTGACCATGGCGGTGAAGTTGGGCGTCTTGCAGGTGAAGCAGTTCGCCAGCGCGTGCGGGCGCCCCGTCTCGGTGATGTCGTCGATGTCGTAGAAGTGGCCGCGGGCGCTGGAATACGAGATGGCGAAGCCGTAGCCCTCGTAGAGTGTGCGGAGCATCGGATAGTCCTCGAGATAATCCGTGACCTCGCTGTTCTCCTGATTCTGCATATAGGTCTTATAGACCTCCGGATACTGCGCCGACCAGTCCTGCGCGCTGTAGACTGTGACGCCGGAGCCGGTCTCGACCTTCTGCGCGACCGTGTCCGCCTTGACGGTCGTGGGCGTCGGCGGTGTGACCGCGGCGACCGGGGCGGGCTCCGTCGTGCCGCTCCCCGCGGCCGCGCCCGCCGATTCGCCGGCCGGAAGATTGTACCGCGGGGCGATATCCTCCGCCTTGCTCTTGTCGAGGTACGGCTCCGCCGCCCGGAGCGCGCGGTTGACGCACTCGATGACCGCGGTGCAGCTGATCGTCGCGCCGGTCACGGCGTCGATGTTCTCCTTGAGCTTGAGGGGGATCGTGCGGCCGGTGAACTGGTCGCGGAACTCCGCCTCCTGCACGCGGGAACCGAGGCCGGGCGTCTCCTTGAACTTCTGCCTGCCGGGCTGCACGGCAAGGATGCCGCCGTTCAGGTCAAAGCCCGTCAGCACCTCGACGGGGCCCTGGCAGCCGGTGACGGTCAGCTGCGTCACATAGCCGACGAGCTGTCCGTTCCGGTACGCCTCGTAGCAGGCATCGACGCTGCTGCCCTCCTCGAGCTCCATGAGGCGGAACTCGTCCGCGTCGGCAAACACCGCCTGACGGTCGCGGACCGCCTGCTGCTCGGCATTGAGCTTGATTTTGCCGCGCGTCAGCACGTCCACCGTGCCGAGCAGCGCGGCGACGACCACGCCGATGAGCGTGAGCACCAGCCATGAAGGAAGCTTTTTGTTCAAGCCCATCCCCTCCGCAGAATAAGCTCATGAATCGATTTTTTATTTTAAGGAAGCGCGGCGGCGCAGCCGGCATTTCACTCCGTCCGCCCAGGCGGGGGAAACAGGATGACCGACGCCGTGAACACGCCGGAATCCGCGCTGAACGAGCCCGTGCCGCCGTAGCGCTCGGCAATGCTGCGCACCGACGCGATGCCGATGCCGTCTCCCTCGTGCTTGGTGGAGCGAAACGTCCCGCTCCCGCCCGGCTCCGGCGCGAGAGCGCAGCTGTTGCGCACGACGAGCGTGAACGGCGCATGCGCGGCCTTGTCCCGGACGCCGCCCGAGACCGAGACGAACGCCTCTCCCTCCACGTGCGCGCACGCCTCCGCCGCGTTTTCCAGCAGATTGCCGAACAGCACGGCGAGATCCGGCTTCTCCACAAACACGTCCTCGGGGACCTCCGTCCTGACCGTGAACCGGATGCCCGCTCCCGCCGCCCGGTCCGCGAAATACAGCAGCACCGAATTGACGGTCTCGTTCTCGCAGTAGGCAAGCGGACGCTCCAGAGACTCCAGCTCCGGATAGCTCGCGAGCAGCTCGTCCAGCGCGGCGAAATCCCGCTTGTCGCGGATATGCCTGAGCAGCACCAGATGGTGCCTCAGATCGTGCCGCGCGCGGCGCGCCTCCTCGATGTGGCGGCGCAGGTTTTCGTACTGCACGCTTTGCAGCGAGAGCGCGTGGTTCTCCGCCTGCAGGCGCCGGTTTTTCTCCTCCGCGCGCACCAGCTGCACGATCCGGCGGTAGATCAGCACGGAGCCCGCGTCGATCAGCAGAAGATACCCCGTGCTGACGGGGTCGAGCGCGTTTTCCAGCGCGGAGCGCCCCGAGAGGTAAAAGTGCTGCGTCCAGATCAGGTAAAAGATCGCCGGGATCAGCCACAGGTCGCGCCACAGATCGCGCGAGCCGGACAGGCCGCCTTCGCCGTCCGCGCCGGAGCAGATTCCGCGCAGGATCAGACGGTAGATCAGCGGCAGGAGGATCAGCTGTACCGGCAGCATCATCAACGGATAGGTGAAGTGGTAGCGCAGCAGCGCATACGAGGGGAACAGCAGCCCCTCGATGCATTTGGACAGCACCACCACAAGATTGCCGAGGTCCATCAGCACCAGCACGGTAAACACCAGCTTGCCGATGGGCTCGCGGAGAATGAGGAAAATCATGCCGACGTACAGCAGCGCGCTCGTCACGTCGTACAACGGGCTCGGCGGCGACGGCGAAAAGAGAACGATGGGCGTCGTCACCAGCCGGAGCGCCACGGCAGCGCCCACCAAAAGAAACGTCGTGCGCCTGCCAAACCGCCAGCGCTCGCGGAACGCGTAAAGCACCAATACGGTGTAAGGAAGCGAATCCAAAAGCTCGTAAAGGACGGTCTCCCAGATCGCAAACGGCTGATCCATCACATTCATGGCGTCTCTGCCGCGCTCCCTTCAGCGCGCGGCGACCGTCGGCACGTCGCGCAGCGGAACGAGGAAGCGCGCGTCCCCGTCCGACGCCGTGCCCGGCTTGACGATCTCCCTCACGGCGGGCTTCGGCTCCGGCTCCGGTTCCTCCTGCTTTGCGGCAGGCACGGCGCTGCGCCCGAATTGCAGCAGGTAATCGCGCCATAGCGGGTAATACGGCGCCATGACGTGCACGCCGTCGCCGGTGTAGGAGGACGTCAGCGCGCCGTTTTCGTCGTCAAAGACGGCGTTGCAGTCGATGAAGAAAACGTGCTCGCCGTCCGCGATGTGAGAGATCGCCTCGTTGCGCTCGTTGATGACCTCGTTTTTAAATACGGAGTTATCCGACTTGCGCTGCGAGGTGTGGAAGATCGCCTGGATGTAAATCAGCGCGTCGGGCTGAAGCTCCCGTATCTGCGCGACGACGGCGGCGTACTGCCCGGCAAAGCTCTCCGTCGTGCCGCAGGCGATCTCGTTGATGCCGAGCATGATGTAGATCTTCCCGAACCGGTTTTGCGCCAGCGCCTCGGGGATCGTCATTTTGCCGCCGACAACGTTTTTCTTCATGATCGACCAGACGTCCACGCCGCGCTTATAGTAATACGTGGCGTTGGGCAGGATGCCGTAGTCGCAGAGCCCCTCGGTGTGGGAATCGCCGATGAAGAGCGCGTCGTCGAACCAGCTCTCGTCCACCGTGACGAACTCGTCGGCGGGTTCCTCCGCCGCTTCCTCCGCCGGCTCCTCCGGCGCGGCAAAATCGGCGGGAACGGGCGCCGGCGTCTCCGGCGCGGCAAAGGGCTCGCTTTCGCCGATGGAGGCGCGCATCTCCTCGTCGGTGACGCTTTCGTTCAGGGGTCGGTACACGGGGGACTGCGGAACAGGCTCGGACGCGGTGAAGGGCGTCCAGGGATAGACGCCGTCCTGCGCGGCGGCAAACACCGCGGCGATCGTGGGCGTGCCGCGCTCGAGCGAAGCGATATAATCCGTATAGACGCCGCCGGGGTTCCACAGGGAGACCGCGCTGAGCACGGCCGCCGCGGCGGCGCAGAGCCAAACCAGAGGGGATGAACGTTTCATAGATCGGAAGACCTCGAATCCGTTAGAATCTGAAGTAGAGAAACGCGCTGCCGGAGCCCGTGGAGAGGAAGTACACGCTCAGCCAGAAGAGGGCGAAGAGCGGCACCCAGACCAGCGCGCTGCCGCGCGAGCTCTCGTACCGGCGCCGCGGCCAGGGCAGGCACAGGAAGATACCGACGGCAAACAGCCACCAGTAGGAGCTGAGATATTTGTAAAAATCGCCGTAGTTGATCGCGTCCGCATTGCCGAAAAACGGGTACAGCCGCCGGAAATACGCCGCGAGGCGGGGCAGGTCCTCTATGCGGAAGATCACCCAGGTCTGCACGATCACAAACAGCAGATAGAGGTGCGGCAGCACGCGCAGCCGGCCGAACGCGCGGCGGAGAAGCAGCTTTTCGAGCGCGATGAACACGAACAGCACGCCGCCCCAGACGAGATAGTTGAGCGTCGGCCCGTGCCAGAGGCCCGTCAGCAGCCACACCACCGCCAGAGACAGGAGCGTGCGCGCCGTGCCGTGCCGGCTGCCGCCGAGCGGGATGTAGAGATAGTCGCGGAACCACGCGCCGAGCGTCATGTGCCAGCGGCGGTAAAATTCGCTGACCGAGCGGGCGAGATACGGCTCGTCAAAGTTGCGCGCCACCGGCAGCGCGAGCATCCGTCCCAGCCCCGTCGCCATCAGGGAGTAGCCGTAGAAGTCGAAGTAGAGCTGCAGGCTGTAGCCCACCGCGCCCAGCCATGCCAGCGGCGTGGAGATGTAGTCGAAGCCGATGCGCTCGAGCACGACCCAGAGGTAGGCAAGCTGGTCGGCAAGCAGCACCTTGAACGAGAGTCCGAGTGCGAAGAGCATAAAACCCTGCTCGACGTCCTCGCGCCCCGGCTTGCGCTCCTTGAGCGCGCCGCGCAGGTCGCCGTAGCGCAGGATGGGTCCCATCGTCAGCTGCGGGAACGCGGCGACGAACGCGCCGAAGTCGATGAAATTCGTCTCCGCCTCCGTGTCGCCGCGGCAAACGTCGATCAGATACGCCGCCATCTGGAACACGTAAAAGCTCACGCCCAGCGGCATCGCGACGCGAAGCAGCGGATAGTCCCGGCGCAGCGCGGAGCCGAGCGCCGCGAGCACGGGGTTGAAATACTTGAGGAAAAAGAGCGCGCCGAGGTCCAGCAGCAGCCCCAGCGCCAGATAGGCGCGCCGCAGCACGACGTCCCCCTCCGGCATCCAGCGGGCGAAAAGATAGTTCAAAAGCGTCAGCGCGAACAACATGGCGGCGGCTTCCAGCCCCGCTCCGAAGGCGTAAACTCCCAGGCTGCCCACAAGGAGCAGCGTGTTGCGCAGCCTGGAGGGCGCAATGCCGTGCAGCAGCACGAACGGCGGGAGAAAAAAGAAAATAAATCGCAGATCAGAAAAGCTCACAACTCGATCCTTGTCAAAAAATGTCGAAATCCGAATAATATTGTACCCCATATTTTGTGACAGGGCAAGGGGTAAGACACAAGAAACATGGAAAAATTCCGCCGTTCGTCAACGCCGCGGCTATTCAAGGTTTACAAAAAAGGCGGGATGTTGTATAATCCATTAAAAACCGTGCCGGAGGGCTTGTCAATTTCAAAACGGTAACAGATTCGGTAACATTCGGTAACAGGAGGCAGGGATATGAGCAAGCAAAGCGTGCTGCGGCTGCTCCAGGCGAGCGCCGGGCAATTTGTATCCGGCGAGGGGATCAGCAGCGAGCTGGGCATCACACGCGCGGCGGTGTGGAAGGCGGTCGACGCCCTGCGGCGCGACGGCTATGAGATCGAGGCGCGCAAGAGCCAGGGCTACCGGCTGACGGTGGCGCCGGACCGCCTGAGCGAGACGGAGATCCGCGCCTGTCTGGGCGAGACGAAGCTGGTGGGGCGCAAGCTGGTGTGCTTCGACCGCATCGACTCGACCAACGCCTGGCTCAAGCGCGCCGCCTCCGAGGGGGTCGCGGACGGTACGGTCGCCGTCGCGGACGAGCAGACCGCCGGCAAGGGGCGCCGGGGCCGCGGCTTTCTCAGCCCCCCGGGCAAGGGCGTGTTCCTCTCCGTGCTGATGCGTCCCCCCGTGGAGCCGACGCGCCTGCTGCCGATCACCGGCTTCGGCGCGGTGGCGGTGTGCAACGCGGTGGAGCGCACGGCGGGCGTGCGTCCGCAGATCAAGTGGGCGAACGATCTGGTGCTCGGCGGCAAAAAGCTCTGCGGCATCCTGACGGAGCTGAGCATGGAGGGCGAAAGCGGCGCGCTGCAGTACGCCATCATGGGCATCGGCGTCAACGTCTCCCACACGGCGGCGGATTTCGGCCCGGAGCTGGCGAATATCGCCACGTCGCTTACGGCGGAGACGGGGCAAAGCGTCTCCCGCGCCGCGCTGGCGGCGGCGATGATCGAGGAGCTGGACGCGCTCTACATGGCGCTGCTGCGGCACCGGATGCAGCCCTATCTCGACGCTTACCGCCGCGACTGCCTGACCATCGGGCGCGAGGTGCAGCTGCTGTGGGAGGACGTGCACGAGAAGGTGCTCGCCACCGGCGTGGACGACGAGCTCGGACTGCAGGTGACGCGGCAGAACGGCACGCAGGAGACCATCCGCACGGGCGAGGTCTCGGTCCGCGGCCTGTACGGCTACGTGGAATAAGGCAAAAGCACAGGGAGGCCTGAGATGTTCAAAAAGCTTGCGGAGCTGTTCCTCACCTTTGCCAAGGTGGGGGTGATGACCTTCGGCGGCGGATACGCCATGCTGCCCATTTTGCAGCGCGAGATCGTGGAAAGCAAGGGCTGGGCGACGGAGGAGGAGCTGGCGGACTACTTCGCCATCGGCCAGTGTACGCCCGGCGTGATCGCCGTGAACACGGCGACCTTCATCGGGCGGAAGAAGGACGGCATCCCCGGCGGCGTCTGCGCGACGCTGGGCGTCGTGTTCCCGTCCATCGTCATCATCTCCCTGCTGGCGGGCGTCATCACCGCCTTTTCGGAGCTGGCGTGGGTGAAAAACGCCTTTGCCGGCGTGCGCGTCTGCGTGTGCGTGCTGATCGGCAACGCCGTGTGGAAGCTGGGCAAAAAGTCCGTCGTCGATCCGTGGACGGCGGCGCTCTTCGCGCTGATCGCCGCGGGCGCGATCCTGACGAGCTGGTCGCCCGTGGTGTTCGTCCTGTTCGCGGCGCTGTGCGGCGTCGTGCTGAAGGTGCTGCTGCACGTCCCCGGGAAGGACGGTGCGTCGAAATGATCCTTCTTCGCCTTTTCTGGGAGTTCTTTCAGACGGGGCTCTTCGCGGTCGGCGGCGGCATGGCGACCCTGCCGTTTCTCTACGACATCTCCGACCGCACGGGCTGGTTCACCCACGCGCAGCTGGCGGACATGGTGGCGGTCTCGGAGTCGACGCCCGGCCCCATCGGCGTCAATATGGCGACCTACGTCGGGTTCCTGACCGCCGGCATCGGCGGCGCGGTCGTGGCGACGCTCGGGCTCATCGCGCCGAGCATCCTCGTGATCCTGCTCATCTCCGTGTTTCTGGACAAATTTCGGGACAGCCGCCTCGTGAACGCCGCGTTCTACGGCCTGCGCCCCGCCTCGACCGCCATGATCCTCGCCGCGCTCGTGCTGGTGGTGAAGGCGACGTTTTTGCCGAACGGGCTCGCCGTTCCCGACTGGAGGCTGCTGGTGCTGGCGGCGGTGCTGCTGGCGCTGACCAACGCGGTCAAGCAGACGAAGAAGCTGCACCCGATCGTCTTCATCCTCGGCTCCGCCGTCGTCGGCGCGCTCCTTCGCCTCGCGGAATGACAAAAAAGTGGATGTGAAAAAACCGCGTTTTTTCACATCCACTTATGGGTTCCTGTCAGTGTGGAGCGCGATGTCACACGCTCCCGATCGTGGCGACGATCACCGCCTTGATGGTGTGCATACGGTTCTCCGCCTCGTCGAACACCTTGCTGTTCGGCGAGAGGAACACCTCGTCCGTGACCTCGCGGATATCGTAGCCGAGCGCCATCTGCTCCTTCGCCATCTTGGTCTCGAAGTCGTGGAAGGAGGGCAGGCAGTGCAGGAAGATGCAGTCCGGATTCTCCGTGGCGTCCAGGACCTCCTTCGTTATGCGGTAGGGCGTGAGCAGCTTCACGCGCTCGGGGATCTTGTCCTCCTCGCCCATGGACGCCCAGATGTCGGTGTAGAGCGCGTCCGCGCCCTTGAGCAGCTCGCGGCTCTCGCCGAACTCGATCACCGCGCCCGTCTCCTTGGCGACGGTCCGGCAGTAGCTCACCACGTCCTCCGCCGGGGCAAGCTCGGCGGGGCCCCAGCCCGCGTAGTGCATCCCCAGCTTGGCGCAGATGTACATCAGGCAGTACGCCACGTTGTTGCGCGTGTCGCCGCAGAAGACCAGCTTGCACTTGTTGAGCGGCTTTTTGGTGTTCTCCGTCAGCGTCAGGATGTCGGACAGGGCCTGCGTCGGGTGGTCGATGTCGGTCAGCCCGTTCCAGACCGGCACGCCGGCGTTCTTGGCCAGGCACTCGACCACCTCCTGATCGTAGCCGCGGTATTCGATCCCGTCGAAAAGGCGTCCAAGCACCTTCGCGCTGTCCGCCATCGACTCCTTCTTCCCCACCTGGGAGGACTTGGAATCGAGGAACGTGACGTGTCCGCCCTCGTCATGCGCCGCGATCTCGAAGGAGCAGCGCGTGCGGGTCGAGGTCTTCTCAAACAGGAGGACGATGTTTTTGCCCTCCAGCGTATTGCCGCGGATGCCGGCGCGCTTTTTCGCCTTGAGGTCGGCGGCGAGATGCAGCAGATAGCGGATCTCGTCGGGGGTGAAGTCCTTGAGCGTCAGAAAATTGCGTCCTTTCAGATTGACGGCCATGTGTGTATCCTCCTTATTCAAATAAAACGTATAATTATCTGTTTTCCCAGCCGCGCCGGGTCACTTGCAAAGCTCGTTGATCTCCGCGCACAGCGCCTTCGCCGCCTCGTCGCTCCGCATGACGGCGATCACCGTATCGTCGCCGCAGACACAGCCGAGCATCTGCGGGTCGGTCCTCGCGTCCAGCGCCGCGCCGGCGGCGTTGGCAAGCCCCGGCATGGTCCTGAGCACGAGAAGGTTCTGCGCGCATTCGCAGGCGGTGCAGCACTCGCGCAGGATGCGCTGCAGCCGGTCCGAGGAATCCAGCTCCGCCTTCGTCTTGGACACGGCGTAGCGGTAGGTCCCGCCGGAGAGCTCCTTGATGAGGTGGAGCTGCTTGATGTCCCGCGAGACCGTGGACTGCGTGCACCGGATGCCGCAGCTCTCCAGCCTCTCGATCAGCTCCTCCTGCGTCTCCACGCTGTGCTGGGCGATGATCTCCAGGATTTTCTCCTGACGTCGGTTCTTCATGTCCGAGCTCCTTCCCGCGCCGTCCGGGCGAAGGGCGCCCACGCTCCGGCTGTCTTTTGAACTGTTTGAATAATTATAGCGCGCGGATGCAAAAATGGCAAGCGCGAAATGGCATAGAATGCGAATAAAATTCAGGCATTTTCCGGTCAGATTGCATAAATATGATTTTTGCCAGCTCTTTATATCCGTGCGGAGCTCTGCTATAATCACGCCGGATCAAACAACGGGAGGGATGGAACGCCTATGGCGGGCTTCAGAAGCCGGTACACGGCGAACAACGCGGACATCGGCGAGATGTGCGGCCGCATCGAGCGGTTTCTCGCGGAGCAGGAGCTCGGCGCGCGCGAAACGGAGCGGCTGTGCCTGACGATGGAGCGCCTGCTGCGGCGCATCGGCGAACGGATGGGCTGGGGCACTCCCTGCGAGCTGACGCTGGAGCGCCGGCTCGGGCGCGCCCGCGTGCTGCTGCGCTATCCGGGGGACGCGTTCGACCCCACGCTGATCGGGCGGGAGAGCGAGGGCGACGGGTGGAGCGCGCAGCTTCTGGCGGATCTGGGGCTCGTGCCGGAATGGAGCTGGCGCAGGGGCGTGAACCGCCTGACGCTGCGCCCGCGCGGGAAGGAGCGGAGCCGGCTTCTGCTCACGCTTCCGGCGCTCGCCCTCGGGGCTCTGCTGTACCTCGCCCTGCGCGCGCTGCCGGACGGTATGGCGGAGGCTGCCGACGCCTTTCTGCTCGCGCCGCTGTGCGGGGCGTTCGTCGCCGCGGCGGGGCTGTTCGCGCGCCTCGCGGTCTTCTTCTCTGCGGCGACGATCGTCTGCGGCGTCGGTGACACGACGGCGCTCGGACGTATGGGGCGGCTGGTTCCCGCGCGCGGGATCGGGCTCACCCTGCTGTGGACGATGCTCTCCGCCGCCGGTACGACGGCGCTGCTCCGCCCCGCGTTTTCCCCGCCGGTGCCCGGCTCGCTGCTGCGCGCCGCAGTGCCGAAGGACCCGTTTTCCCCGTTTGCGGCGGGCGGCGCGGGACAGCTCGTGTTCCTCGCGCTCGTCTGCGGCGCGGCGCTCCTTTCGCTCGGCGGACGCGCGGGACGCGCGCGGGAGTGGGCGGAGCAGTGCGGCGCGCTGCTCGCCGCCGTTACGCGGGGGCTCTGCCGCCTGCTTCCCGGCTTCGTCTGCCTCGCCCTGACGCGCGCGCTGCTGACGGGCGGCGCGGCGGCGCTCCTTCCCCTGTGGAAGCCGCTCGCCGCTTCCGCCGTCGGTCTGTCGATCCTCGTCGCGGCAAAGCTTCTTCTCGTCTGCCTTCGGCTGCGCGTCACGCCGCGGCGGCTGCTGCGAGCGCTGCTGCCGCCGGTCCGGGCGGCGTTTCTCAGCGCGTCCGGCGACGCCGCCTTCGGGCGGAGTCTGGACGCTTGTGAAAACGACCTCGGCGTCTCGCACGAGCTGGCGCTCAACGCGCTGCCCATCGGCGGCGTCCTCTGCGTTCCCGCCGCCGCGCTCTGCGTCCCCGCCGTCGCGCTCGCGCTCGCCGCGGCGCAGGGCCAGGCGGCGGACGTGACGCGGCTCGTTCTGCTGGTCCCGCTCGGCGCGGTTCTCGCCATGGCTGTCCCCCGCGCGCCCGGTCCGCTCTGGCTCACGCTGCTCCTGCTGCTCCCCGGACCGGAGGACGCGGCGGCAGCGGCGCTGCTGTGCGTCCTGCTCGAGCCGCTCGCCGCGGCGGCGGACACGCTGTATCTCCCGGCGGAGCTCGCGGTGCAGGCGGACCGGCTCGACCTTCTCGGCGACGCGCTCTACGAATGACCCGATAAACAGACACAGCCCCGCGCCGTCATCGGCGCGGGGCTTAAAGCATGCTTTGTATCACTCCCTGTAGGGGACGTTCCAGATGGTTTCCGCGTAGTCGCGGATCGAGCGGTCGGCGGCGAAGACGCCGGAGCGCGCGATGTTGACCAGCGACATGCGGTTCCACTTTTTCTGATCGCGGTAGACCTCGCCGACGCGCTTGTGCGCCATCTTGTAGCTCTCGAAGTCGGCCAGGAGCATGTACTCGTCCGCGGGGCAGCCGTCGCCGGAGATCAGGCGGCGGACCAGATCGTTGTAGCTCTTCCCGTCGGCAAAGCCGTCGTTGAGGAGCTTCATGATCCACTTGAGGTCGGGGTCGTTCATATAGTAGTCGGAGGCGTAGTAGCCCGTCTCGCGCAGCTTGCTCACACCGCGGGCGGTCAGGCCGAAGATGAAGATGTTGTCGTCGCCGACCTGCTCGTGCATCTCGACGTTCGCGCCGTCCAGCGTGCCGATGGTCAGCGCGCCGTTCATCATGAACTTCATGTTGCCGGTGCCGCTCGCCTCCTTGCCGGCGAGCGAGATCTGCTCGGACAGCTCGCTGGCGGGCATCAGCTTCTCGGCGAGCGAGACGCGGTAGTTCTCGAGGAACGCGACCTGCAGGCGGTCCCTGCACACGGGATCGCCGTTGACCGTGTCCGCCACGGAGTTGATGAGGCCGATGATGCGCTTGGCGACCGCATAGCCCGGCGCCGCCTTCGCGCCGAACAGGCACACGCGGGGCTGGAAGTCGAAGTGCGGGTCCTCCTTCATGTGCAGGTAGAGATAGACGATGTGCAGCACGTTCAGAAGCTGGCGCTTGTACTCGTGCAGACGCTTGACCTGCACGTCGAACATCGCGTCGGTATTGAGCACGATGCCGCTTGTCGCCTTGATGTACTCGGCGAACGCCTGCTTGTTCTCCCGCTTGATCTTGCCCAGGCGGTCCAGCACGCCCGCGTCGTCCGCGAACTTCTCCAGCTCCCGGAGCTTGTCGGCGTGGAGCAGGTAGTCGTCTCCGCCCGTGCATTCGCAGATGAGCGCGTGGAGCCTGGGGTTGCTCTCGCTCAGCCAGCGGCGGTGGTCGATGCCATTGGTGACGTTCTTGAACTTGTCCGGCTCCAGATGACAGGCGTCGACGAATACGTCGTGGCGCAGGATGTCGGAGTGCAGGGCGCTGACGCCGTTGACGGCGAAGCAGGCGGCGATGCAGAGGTTCGCCATGCGGATCTCGCCGTCCCAGATGACCGCCATGCGCGCGACGCGGCTGTCGCCCTGGCCGAAGTGGGACTCCAGCTCCTCCTGATAGCGGCGCGCGATCTCCCTGACGATGTCCCAGATGCGCGGCAGCAGCGTCTCGAACAGGTCCTGGGGCCAGCGCTCCAGCGCCTCGGCGAGCACGGTGTGGTTGGTGTAGGCCACTGTCTGGCGGACGATGCTCCACGCCTCGTCCCAATCGTAGCCCTCCTCGTCGAGCAGGATGCGCATCAGCTCCGGAATGACGAGCGTGGGGTGCGTATCGTTGATCTGGATGACGTGCTTCTGGTGGAAGTTCCGCAGCGTCCCGTACTGCGCGCGGTGCTTGCGCGTGATGGACTGGATCGTGGCGGAGACGAAGAAATACTGCTGGCGCAGGCGGAGAGACTTGCCCTCGTGATGGTTGTCGTCGGGATAGAGGACCTTGGCGATGACCTCCGCCATCGCCTGCTGCTCCACCGCCTTGAGATACTCGCCCGAGGAATACAGCGACATATCCACCGGCGTCGGAGACTTGGCGTCCCACAGGCGCAGGACATTGGTGTGGTCGGTGTCGTAGCCCGCGATGACCATGTCGCGCGGGACGGCGAGGACGCTGGTGTAGCCCACGTGCTCGGGATGGTTGACGCCGTCCTCCCAGTGGTCGACGATGTGCCCGCCGAACTTGACCTCCTCGGTCTCGTCGGGCTTGGTGATGAGCCACGCGTCGCCGCGGCCCAGCCAGTTGTCCGCCAGCTCCACCTGCTGCCCGTCCACGATCTTCTGCTTGAAGATGCCCAGCTCGTAGCAGATGGAATAGCCCGTGGCGGGGATCTCCAGCGTGGTCATCGCCTCGAGGTAGCACGCGGCGAGCCGTCCGAGGCCGCCGTTGCCGAGGCCGGCGTCCGGCTCCGCCTCAAAAATCTCGTCCGGATCGAAGCCGAGGAAGCGCACCGCCTCCTTCATCGGTCCGAGCACGCCGAGGTTGAAGGCGTTCTTCTCCAGCGAGCGGCCCATCAGGAACTCCATCGACAGATAGTGCACCTGCCGCTGCTGTCCGAGCTGGACGAGCCGCTCCGTGGCGATGTTGTTGGCGTTCATAATGTCGCGCAGGACCATCGCGCAGGCCTTGAACATGTGCACGGCGGTCGCCTGATCCGCCGTGCGCCCGAAATTGCGCTGCAGCTTGCCCAGAATGAGCTGCGCGAGCTGATCCTTCCTGTAGGTATCGGTCATGGTAAAGCCTCCCAATCAAGTAATTGAAACCGAATTCTTCCCTCGTATTCATTTCCACAGGCATCAATAGAATACCAAACGATTGCCCGTTCGTCAATTATCAATTAAAAGTTGAAATCTATATTGTTTTATTGTATAATAATCGGAAATAGCCGTTTATGGAGGTTGCCGCTGTGGATATGACCTTTCAGGGGACCAAAAATTACGTTGCCTCGCCGGAGCTGCTGGGCGCGGTGAACATCGCCGCCGCCCTGCAAAAGCCCCTGCTCGTCAAGGGCGAGCCGGGCACGGGCAAGACCATGCTGGCGCAGGCGGTCGCCGAGGCGCTGGGAAAGCCGCTCATCATCTGGAGCGTCAAGTCCACCACGAAGGCGCAGGACGGCCTGTACGTCTACGACGTGGTGCAGCGCCTCTACGACAGCCAGTTCGGCAACGCCGGCGTGGACGATATCGCGAAATACATCAAGCTCGGCAAGCTGGGCGAGGCGTTCTCCTCGGACGAGCAGGTCGTGCTGCTGATCGACGAGATCGACAAGGCGGACCTCGAGTTCCCCAACGACCTCCTGTGGGAGCTGGACCGGATGGAGTTCTACATCCCCGAGACCAAGGAGACCGTGACGGCGAAGCACCGTCCCATCGTCATCATCACGTCCAACGCGGAGAAGGAGCTGCCCGACGCGTTTTTGCGCCGATGCATCTTCCACTACATCGCCTTCCCCGACCCGGAGCAGATGGAGAGGATCGTGCGCGTCCACTTCGACAGGCTGGACGAAACGCTGCTTCGGCAGGCGATGGAGGCGTTCTACTTCCTGCGCTCGATCGACTCCATCGAGAAAAAGCCCTCGACGAGCGAGCTGGTGGACTGGATCCGCGCGCTGGAGCTCGGCGGCGTCGACCCCGACCGCATCCGCAGGGAAATTCCGTTCGCGGGCGTGCTGCTCAAGAAGGACAAGGACGTCGCCGCCATGGAGCGGCGGCTGGGGCGTTAGGCGCGGAGGGAGAAGATGGCATCGTTCCTGCATTCGGTCGCGTCGGTCACGATCATATTGCTGCTGACGGCGACCGGGTATCTCTGCGGCGCGAAGGGCTGGATGAAGGCGGAGAGCAAGGCGTTCATCAGCAAGTTCCTGCTCACGCTGGCGGTGCCCTGCATGTGCGTGTACGGGCTTCGGAGCAATCTGGACCGCGAGGCGCTCGCCGGCTCGATCCGGATGCTGGCGGTACCCTTCGCGTGCAACGCGATCAACTTCGCGCTCTCCTGGCTGCTGGCAAAGCTTCTGCGGCTCCCCAGGCGCCAGACGGGCGTGTTCATGGTGATGTGCAGCCTGTCGAACGCCATGTTCATCGGCTACGCCATGTGCACGGAGCTGTTCGGGGAAGCCTGCGTGCCCTATGTCATCCTCTACTACATCGCCAACACCTGCTTCACGCAGACGTTTGCCATGTGGCTCATCCGCCGCTCGGCGGAAAGCGGCGGCGGCTCGTGGCGGGATTCGCTGCGCTTTCTCACGTCGCCGACCGTGCTGGGGCTGCTGACCGGCTTCGCGGTGGTGCTGCTCGACGTGAGGCCGCCGTCCTTCGTGATGACGTACCTGCGCTACATGAACAACGTCGTCTCGCCGCTGGCGCTGCTGCTGACGGGATACATCATCTATGAGATCGGGCTGGACAAGCTGCGGCCCGACCGCGACCTCACGGTCATGATGATCTTTCGCTTCCTGCTCTCGCCGGCGCTGTTCGTCGTCTTCTGCGCGCTGTTCGGCATTGAGGGGCTCGCGCGCAGCACCTTCCTCGTCGAGGCGGCGATGCCGGTGGTGACGCAGACCGTCGTCGCCGCGTCGCAGTACGGCGCGGACGAGCGCTTCGCCGCGAAGGGCGCGGCGCTGACCACGGTGGCGAGTTTTCTGGTGATCCCGGTTTTGATGCTGTTTCTGGGCTGACCCCGGTGGGATACAGCCGGCATCCGTCCGCGCGTCGGAGCGTCCGGTCAGAAAGGGAAAAAGCAAGCTATGGAAAAAATGAAGGGGCTGCGCGCCGCTTTTCACATCCTGTATATGACGTCTGCGCTGCTGCTGCTGCTCTATCTGCTTTTTGCGACGGATCTCTTCAGCTGGAAATCGATCCGGAATACGCCCGATTACGCAGAGGGCTGGGTCGACCGGAACGGAGCCGTCGTGAATCTGTACGAGATCACCGCCGGGGATTACGGCGGCGTCGTCGTGCTGGAAAAAGCGCTGCCGGATCGCCTGTCCAATTCGGAGGATTTCTGCTTTACCACCAACAATGCCAAGGTCACCGTCTGGATCGACGGCAAGGGCGTCTATCTGTTCGAGCCGAAGGAGAATCTTACCGGCGCCGGCTACGACTACGCGTACCATGTGGTCTCGCTCTCGCAGAAGGACGTGAAAAAGGTGATCCGGGTGCGGCTGGAAAGCGTGTTCGACGATTGCAGCGGCGGCCGGCTGAAGGATGTGTACCTGTGCGGCTCGAGCGACTATCTTCGCATGCTTGTGGGCGCGCGCAGCCTGCCGTTCTTTCTCTCCTGCATCGTTCTGTTCTTCGGCGCGATTCTGACCGCAATCTTCTTCTGTATCCCGAAGAAGGCCGCCGTGCCCTTCAACGTGGCGGCTCTGGGCATCTCCATCTTCCTGTTCGGCCTGTGGACGCTGTGCGATACCGGCGTGCTGCAGCTGATGACCGGCGGCATCTACGCCTACCGCGTGATGGACTATCTGCTGCTGCACCTGGCGGAATATCCGATCGTCTGCTTCCTCTCCTCGGTCAACCGGCAGAAAACGCGTTTGTTCCCCAACCTTATGTTTGGCCTCTCGGCGTTCTTCCTCGCCCTTCTGTTCGGCCTGCGCTTCCTCGGCGGGATGGACTTCCACCAGCTCAAGCCGGTGGTGTACGGCTCCTATCTGTCCTGTGTCGCGGTGATCGCCGCCATGCAGATCAGCAACGCCCGCTACTGCCGCCGGAACAATATCGAGTCGAACCGCAGCATTCTGGCCGTCAGCGCCGTTGCGCTCGCCGGAGGCGGTCTGCTGGACGTCGGCACCTACATCTTCGGCATCCACTTTTTCAACTCCGACGGCAATTTCCTGCGCGTGGGCCTGTGCGTATGCGTGGCGGAGGTCATCATACAGTTCCTGCGCTGGTGGAGCGGCGAGCACACCGCCATCAACCGCGACCGCTTCATCAACCGCATTTTGCAGTACGCGGTGAGTGAAAAGAACGCGGAGGCGGGCATCAAGGCGGTGCTGGAGTACCTCGGCACCGAGCTGCACGCCGACCGCGCCTACATCTTCGAGGACATGCACGACGGCACCTTCGACAACACCTATGAGTGGTGCCGCGAGGGGGTCAGCGCCGAGATCGACAGCCTCAAGGGCCTGCCCTACCGCGGGACCGTGGACGCGTGGTACAACGAGTACAAGCGCTCCAACAGCGTGCTGATCTACGATCTTGAGGCGTACAGGGCCGTGAGCGAAAACATGTATCGCGTGCTCAAGCCGCAGAATATCCAGACGCTGGTCACCGCCCCGCTGGAGACGCCGGACGGCTATATCGGCTTTTTCGGCGTGGACAACCCCCCGGCGGAGAGCATGAAGGAGATCGCCGAGCTGATCGGGCTGCTGTCCTACTTTCTCTCCCAGCTCGTGCTGCAGCGCGACGAGGAAAAGCGCCTCATGCACTACAGCTTCTTCGACGCCATGACGGGCTGCAAAAACCGCCGCGCCATCGGCGAATTTGAAAAAAACGAATTCGATCCCTCCCGTCCCTACGGCTTCGTCATGTGCGACATCAACGGCCTGAAGGCGATGAACGACACACTCGGGCACGAGGCGGGCGACGCGCTCATCATGGACGTGGCGAACGCCCTGAAGGAGGTCTTCGGCGCGGACAACGTCTACCGCATGGGCGGCGACGAGTTTGCCGCCTACGCCTACCGCAGCGGCGAGGCGGCGTTCAGCGCCGACGTGGAGCGCGCCAAGGCGCTGCTCGCGGAAAAGAACCGGAGCGCCGCCTTCGGCACGGTGTTCCGGGAGCAGGGCGACCCGGACTACGAGCGCGCCAAGGCGGAGGCGGACGCGCTGATGTACGCCGACAAGCGCCTCTACTACCAAACCCACGACCGGCGGAACCGGTGAAAAAATTCTCTCCCCGAAGCGGACGCAGGAAGCCGCTTCGGGGAGATTCTCATATTCTGTGCGTCAAAACAGCCCGTCCAGGCGCGGCAGCAGCTCGCGCAGCTCCTCGGCGGGAAGCTGCCCCGGCGCGGAGCCCTCTCCCACGGAGCCGAAGGTCAGGCATGACCCCGTCAGGGCGCAGGCGGCGCGGGTCCACATGCCGTATCTTCCCATCGAAATGACGGCGAAGGGCCGGTCGGCGTCCCGCTCCCGGAAGGCGACCGCCGCCTCGGCGAGCCGGAGCGCGTCCATGCGGCTGCGCGCCGCAACGGCAAGCTTGGAGATGTCCGCTCCCAGCTCCTGCGCCGCGCGAAGGCGGGCGAGCAGGTACTCCGCGGGCGGCGTCGTGTCGGTCTCGTGGCGGGAGCCGATCACCGCGACGCCCGCCTCGTGCGCGCCCTCCAGCAGCTCGCACAGCCATCGCCGCTCCACGGACAGCTCCACGTCGATCAGATCGACAAGGCCGCTGCGCGCCAGCGCGAGGTTGCGCGCGGCGTAGCGCTCGGGCGTCAGTCCCGCCGCGCCGCCCTCGTGAAGCGTGCGGATCGTGAAGATCACCGGAAGCTCACCGACGGCGGCGCGCAGCGCACGCGCGGTCTCAAGCAGCGCGTCTTCGCTGTCGAGCTCCCCGCAGAAGTCGGCGCGCCATTCGAGCAGATCGGCGAGCGGCGCGGCCGCGGCGGCCTGCGACAGCAGCTCGCCGCGCGTCCTGCCGACGAGCGGTACGGCGATCTTCGCGCGTCCCGCGCCCAGCTCCACGCCGCGGACGGTGACGGTGCGCGCGGTCACGCGTCGCGCTCCATCAGGCGGCAGAGCATCACGGCGGCGACGGCGCGCGTGGCGCCGCCCGCGGCGTCGTAGCGGTCGTTTTTCACGATGCCGAAGCCCTGCGCCAGCGCGGCGTAGCCGAGCTGTCCGGCGGGGATGTCCGCGCGGTCGGCAAAGCCGCAGGCAAAGATGCCGTCCAGCCTGGCGACGGGCCCGTAGCCGGCGCTGTCGAGCAGGCAGCGCACCAGCGCGGCGCGGTCCAGCGCGGAATCGTCGCCGCGCTCCTCCCGCTTCAGCGCGCCCATGCGGTAGACGCACTCATAGGCGGCGTCGCGCTCGTCCTGCTCCGCCTTCTCCGGGTCGAGGCGCATGCCCTGCGTCGAGGCGAGCAGCGCGACCAGGTCCCACTGTGTGAGCGCCTTGTCGGGGCGGAATTCCTCCGAGGCGTAGCCCACGCCGCAGCGCGCCAGCCTCTCGATCTCCTGCGCCGCCCAGGTCCCGGCGACGTCGCCGTAGCCGATCTCCGCGTCGAAGCGCTTCGTCTCAATGGGCTTGCCCGTCTTGGCATCCACGCCCGCGAGCCACGCCTCGCGCTCGAGGCCGTAGCTCAGCAGCAGCGTGCGGAAGCTGGTGTAGCCCATGCCGATGAGCCTCGCCTCGTCCGCGGCGGCGGGGTCGAGCTTTTTGGGCTGCGAGCGGTAGGCAAGCGTCACGTCATAGGTCGTCATCCACGCGTCCAGCGCCGCGCCGTCGGAGATAATGCCCTCCGTGCCGTCGAATGTGATCTCCTCGCCGTAGGTATAGGAGACGCCCGCGACCGCGCCGGTCATGCGGTCGATCTGGATCGTGCAGGTGTTCTCGGGGAAGAAATAGCCGTTGACCCTGCGCGCGTAGGTAAAGCCGTAGAACGGCGCGCCGTCGGCGGTGTTGTCGTTCGTATCATAGAGCGCGAACTCGTCCGCGTGCTTCGAGAAGCGCTTGAGGAAGCTCTCCGCCGCGGTCTGCGCCGCGTCGGCCGAGACGGCGCTCTTGGCGTCCTTGTTCCACAAGGCGCCGGAATAGAGGCTCTTCACCTCGCCCGTTCGGGCGTCGACGGTGAAGGTGCGCGAGCCGACGAAGCCGTCCTCATTCTCCGGCAGGGCGTAACGGATGGTGCACAGCACGCTCTCCTTCTCGTTTTCCTTGACGAGGCGATAGTTCGCGGAGGCGAGGGAGTAGCCGTCCAGCTTGTAGGCGGCTTCCTTTCGCACCGCACGGTCGAGCGCCGCGCTGTCGAGCACGCCCTCCAGCTTTTCGACGCCCGCGAGTTCCGCCTCCGTCAGGCCGCTCTTCATCTCCTCGGGCGCGGCGGCGGGCGTCTCGGCGTCGTTCTCGCCGCCCCTGGCGTACATACCCATGTCCCCGGCGGGGCTGACAAGCTTGCCGGTCTGCGCGTCGACGACGAGCGTCTCGCCGTACCTGGGCACGTAGCGCAGCACCGCCTTTGTGCCGTCCTCCTCGTCCGTGACGTAGATCAGCTCAAGCTTGAGCGTGCCCTTGAGCGCGAGCGCGGCGTCGTTCTGCGAAACGGCGGGCGTCGCCGAGGGGACGCTGCCGAGGAACGAGTTTGCCAGCGCGTCGCGGCGGAACGAGGTCACGGTGTCGTCGCTCCCGCGCACCGAGATCGAATAGCTCAGCGGCGAGGGCAGCCCGTTGAGCAGGATCGTGCCCGAAAAATGGCAGGCGGTGCTGTTCAGCCGCTCCGCGGAGGCGGGCTCGTCCAGCACGACGCTCTCCGTCTCGGGATCGAGCACGCGGGCGAGGAACGCCTCCGCCGCCCGCTTCGCCGCGGCGGCGTCCAGCTTCGGCAGCACGGGCAGGCCGCTGCCGCGGTAGAGGCTCGCGGCGTCGTTGTCGCTGCGCCAATAGCTGACGACCGTGCCGTCCTCCAGCGCCTCCACGCTCATGGACGAACCGCCGCCGCTCCAGTTGAGCGACCAGACCGTGCCGAGCTCCTGCTCGTACACATTGCCGCGGAAGTCGGTAAACGCCTCGGTATCGAGGTCCAGGGTATCCTTGACCGTCTGCGTCACGCGGGACAGGCGCTCGTCGGCGGTCTCCGGCGCGGCAGCCGCCATGGCGGGCAGGCAGAGTCCCGCAAGCAGCAGCGCGCACAGGGCAAACGCGATAAAACGATGCATGATGAATTCCTCCTTCGGTTGATATGGAGTAAGACGGAACAAGCCCCCGGTTTGTTCCGTCTTTTTTCAACAAGTATGTACGGTCAGTCCTGCCCGTGCTTGAGCGCGTCGATGAGCATGGGGACGAACTGCTTCTTGCGGCTCAGCACGCCGGGCAGCACCGCCGCGCCGTCCCTGACCTCCGCTCCGAAGGCGCGCGTCACGAGCTGCTCCGCGCCCTTGCCGCACATCAGCAGGTCGCTGGCGGCGCCGCGCACGTCGGTAAAGAGATAGAACACGAAATCGAGCCCCTGCTTGTTGCGCGCCGTCTCCAGATAGGGGCCGACCAGCTCCTCGGCGGCAAGGCGGTTCTTCTCGCTCATGTAGCTCCCCTGCCCCACGCCGAAGTGGAAGCTGCCGCTGGTGAAGACCTTGTAGTCGGTGCCGAAGATCTGCTCCGCGGTCTCGCCGCTGATGTCGCCGCCGTGCTCGAACATGTCGTCCGCGTACGCCTCCAGCTCGACGCCCGCCAGCTCCGCCAGCTCGCGTGCCGTCCGTTCGTCGGTGGGCGTGCAGGTGGGCGAGCGGAACATCAGCGTGTCGGACAGGATGGCGGAGAGCATCAGCCCCGCCGTGGAGCGGTCGATCTCCACGCCGTTCTCGCGGTACATCTGATAGACGATCGTGCAGGTGCAGCCCACCGGCATATTGCGGAAGTACACGGGATTGTCCGTCTCCAGCGAGCCGATGCGGTGGTGGTCGATGATCTCGAGCACCTCCGCCTCCTCCAGGCCCTCCGCCGCCTGCGACTTCTCGTTGTGGTCCACAAGGATGAGCTGCTTTTTGTGCAGATTCAGCAGGTTGCGGCGGGAGAGCACGCCGAGATACTTCCCATCGTCCCCGAGGACGGGGAAGTAGCGGTGGCGGACGCGCGCCATCAGCTTGGTCGCCTCCTCCACGGAGCTGTTGAGGTTGAAGGTCAGCAGCCCCTCCTTGAGCATGTAGTAGCGGATGGGCGCCGCCTGCGGGATGATCTGCCCGGTGGCGTAGGTGTTCAGCGGGGTGCTGATGATCAGGCAGTCGTTCTCCTCCGCCAGCATCCGGATGGTCTTGGACACCTTGGAGTCCATGCCCACCACGATGCAGCCCGCCTCCATCTCAATGGCGGTGAGCTGGCTTTCGCTGCGGTTGGTGACGATGACCACATCGCCCTTGCGGATGGCGCGCTCCATCAGCTCCGAGTTGCCCGCGCCGATGATGATGCGCCCCTGCACGGTCTTGCCCGTCGGGTCGCCGACGAGCACCTTGCCGCCGATGGTGTCGATGACGTTCTGATAGCTCGTCTCCGACTTGGACAGGACGAAGGGGTCGATCCCGTCCATGTTGGCGGTGGCGACGTCCTTGACGGTGATGAGCCCCTTGAGGTTCTTCTCCCCGTCGACGATGCAGAGCGTATCGAGGTTCTGATCGCGCATCCGCGTCCACGCCTCGCGCAGGCTCATCTCGCCATCCACGCCCTCTGCCAGGCGGACGTCCACGTCCCGCACCTGCGGGCTGACGTCAACATAGAGCTCGGGCGTCGCCTCGCCGAAGTAGTTCAGCACGAACTGCGTCTCGCGGTTGAGCTGTCCCGCCCGGCAGGGCTTGTAGGCGTGCTCTTTGTCAATGGCGTTTTTGAGGCGGCTGTAGGCGATGGCGGCGCATATGGAGTCGGTGTCCGGATTGCGGTGACCGATGACCTTGATCGCGTGGGAGTTGAGCTCGGCGGTGGATGGATTCACATGATCACGCCTTCCTGTGTGTTATTATCGTTGATGATCCAATATATCACAGAAAATCAAAAGCGTCAACTGAGCGTCGTGCCGGTGAAGAGGCTGACGCAGAGGATGAGGATGACGGCGGCGGGCGCAACAAATTTAATCAGGAAGCCGAACGCCTTCGCGAGCCGGAACCGGACGCCGCAGCGCTCCACCTCGGCAATGGCGCTCTCCGGCTTCCACGACCAGCCGACGAACACGCAGCAGCCCAGCGCGCCGAGCGGGATCATGATGCGGTCGGTCAGAAACTCCATCGCGTCGCAAAGCGGCGGGAAGGTGACGCCGTTGGCAAAGTCAAACCAGATGCCCTTGAGCGGGAACGCCGCCTGCGAGCAGGTGTAAAGGCAGCCGATGAGGAACATCACGCCGCAGGTGACAAGCGTGGTCGGCGTGCGCTTCCAGCCCTTGCGCTCGATCAGGAACGCGACGATGCCCTCGATGAGCGACACGGAGGACGTCAGCGCCGCGAACAGGAGCAGCAGATAGAACAAAAAGCCGAAGAACGCGCCGCCGGGCATGTGCTCGAACACGCCCGCGAGGGAGACGAACGCGAAGCCGCCGCCCTTCCCCACTCCGTCGGGGCCGAGGGTCGCAAACACGGCGGGCACGACGATGAAGCCCGCGATGACCGCCACCAGCGTGTCCATCGTGCACACGAGGAAGGTGTTTTTGGCAATGTCCTCGCTCTTGGGCAGATAGGAGCCGTAGGTCACCATGATCGACATGCCGAGCGAGAGCGAGTAGAACGCCTGCGAGAGCGCGATGAGGAAGGTCTGCGGCGTGACCTTCGCCATATCGAGCGAGAGCATGTAGCGCAGGCCCTCCATCGCGCCGGGCAGCGTCGCCGCGCGCACGAACAGGACAATCAGGATGAGGAACAGCGCCGGCATGCCGACCTTGTTGAAGCGCTCGATGCCGTCCTCCACGCCCTTGATGATGACAAAGGCGCAGATCGCCATAAAAATCAGCGCGAACAGCAGGACGAGCCACGGCATAAACGTCGCCTCCGCGGCGGGATCGTAGCCCAGCATCCCGTAGAAGTAGCCCAGCGGATCGGCGTAGACCTTTTGCGATTCGATCGCGTAGCTGAACACGTAGCGCAGCACCCAGCCGCCGACGTGGGAATAGTAGCAGGTGATGATGAAGGCGACCGCCCAGCCCATCCAGCCGGTCCAGCCGTAGCCCTTGTGTCCCAGCTTGCCGAAGGCGTCGACCACGTTGGACTGGCTGGCGCGCCCGATCGAAAGCTCGGAGAGCATGGCGGGCATGCCGATGAGCGGAACGATCAGCAGGTACATCAGCAGGAACGCGCCGCCGCCCCCCTCAAATGCCTTGCCGGGAAATTTCCAGATGTTGCCGAGGCCCACCGCGGAGCCCGCGGCGGCAAGGATGAAGCCGAACTTGCTCCCCCACTGTGCGCGTTTGTCGTCCATGTTTCTTTCTCTCTCCTTTATCTTTCACGCGAAAAAATGACGCTAGTTTGATACTATACCCGATACGCGGACATTTGTAAAGGCCGGACAGACAAAAAATACGAAAAAGCACAGACTCGCCGTTTTCTTTCCGTCCGGCGCGCCCGATCCCCTCTTGCCGAATCGCGGCGCAGGGAGTATAATACGGAAAAATGGGGTGGTATGTCATGCGCGGTGCGATCTTTGATATGGACGGGCTGCTGATCGATTCGGAGTCGATCTGGCAGGGCCAGTGGCGCGCGCTGGCGGAGGAGCGCGGCCTCACGCTGGGCGGCAGGTTCGCCGGGGAGATCTGCGGCACCGGCGGCGCGCGCACGCGCGAGATCGTCTCGCGTTATTTTCAGACGGACGACCCGGAGAGCCTGATGCGGGAGTGTACGGCGCGCGTACACCGGCTGGAGGAGGACGGCGTGCCGCTCAAGCCCGGCGTGCACACGATCCTGAAGGGGCTGCGCGGCGCGGGCTTCCGCCTCGCCGTGGCGAGCAGCAGCCCCATGGACATGATCCGCAAAAATCTGCGGCAGGACGATGTGGCGGGGTATTTTGACGAGATGGTCTCCGGACGCGACGTGAAAAACGGCAAGCCGGAGCCGGACATCTTCCTTCTCGCCGCGCAAAGGCTCGGGCTGCCGCCGGAGGAGTGCTATGTGTTCGAGGACAGCCTCATCGGCGTGGAGGCGGCGTGGCGCGCGGGCTGCCGCGCGATCATGATCCCCGACCTCACGCCGCCGGACGCGGCGGCGAAGGAACGCTGCTTCGGCATCTTCCCCGATCTCGCGGAGGCGTGGGAGCGCATCCGGCCATGAAGGTGAGAAAGCACATCCTGTTTTCCGGGCAGGTGCAGGGCGTCGGCTTCCGCTACAGCGCGATGTACCTCGCCCGCCCGCTGGGGCTGACCGGCTGGGTGCGGAATCTCCCGGACGGCCGCGTGGAGATGGAGGTCCAGGGCGAGGAGGCGGCGATCGGCAAGCTGCTCTCCGGCCTGCGCGAGCAGCGCTGGATCATCATTGAGGACATGGATATCCGGGACATCGGCCTGATCGAGGAATCCCGCTTCGTCGCAAGAGCATATTGATGTTTCGGACAGGAGGAGGACAATGCACATGACACGGATCAAAAAACCGGCGCCGGCGGCGCGGCAGCCAGTCCCGGAGACGGCGCATACGGGCTTCCGGGAACGGTCGGTGATATGATGGAATACGATACCCTGATCCGTGGCGCACGGGTGCTGGACGGCACGGGGCGCGCCGCCTTCGACGCGGACGTCGCGCTGCGAGACGGCAGGATCGCCGCCGTCGGCGCGCTGACGGACGCGCGTGCCGGCACGGAGCTCAACGCCGCCGGACGCTATCTGACGCCGGGTTTTATCGACATTCACCGCCACGCGGACGCGGCGCTGCTGAACGAGGGCTTCGGCGAGGCGGAGCTGGCGCAGGGGCTGACCACGGTCATCAACGGCAACTGCGGGCTCTCGCTCGCTCCCCTCTCCGGGACGCATCAGGCGGAGGCGGCGGCATATCTCGCGCCGATCCTCGGCGATATTCCCGCGTCGCGGCGCTTCGGCTCGCTGGGCGAATATCTGGACGCGGCGGACCGGACGCCTCCCCCGCTCAATCACGCCACGCTGGTCGGGATGGGCACGCTGCGCTGCTGCGTGGCGGGCTTCGACGGCGGCGATCTCGACGGCGAGGCGCTGCGCGCGCTGCACGCTCTGCTGGAGCGCGCTCTCTCGGACGGCGCGCTGGGCGTCTCTCTCGGCCTCGGCTACGCGCCGGAGTGCTTCTACACCACGGAAGGGCTGATCCGCGCGCTGGAGCCGCTGCGCGGGAGCGACATCCCCCTGACCGTCCACATGCGGCAGGAGGGCGAGGGCGTGCTGGACGCGCTGCGCGAGATGCTGCGCGTCGGACGCGAGCTGCGCGTGCCGCTGGAGATCAACCATCTCAAGTCGATCGGCAAAAGCGGCTGGCGCAAGAACGTGCCGGAGATGCTGCGCCTCATCCGGCTGGCGCGGGAGGACGGGCTCGACGTAATGTGCGACGTCTATCCCTACACCGCCGGCTCCACGCAGCTCATCCACGTGCTGCCGCCGGAGTTCCAGCGCGGCGGTACGGCGGCGCTGACCGCCGCGCTGAGCGACCCCGCCACGCGCCGGGTGATGCGCGAGCGGATGCAGACCGGCGCGGATTTTGAAAACATCACGCATCTGGTGGGCTTTGAGAACATTCGCGCCACGTCGCTGCGCCGCCCGGAGGACCTTCCCTACGAGGCTCTGTCCATCGCGGAGATCGCCTCGCTGCGGCGAACGGACTCCTTCGACGCGCTGTTCGACCTGCTGGCAGACGAGGAATGCTTCCCCGCGATGATAGACTTCATCTCCGATCCCTCGGACGTGGCGGATATCCTTTGCGCGCCGTTTTCCGGCGTGATCTCGGACGCCACCTATCCCTCCGTCGGGCTGCCGCATCCGCGGGTGTACGGAACGTTCGTGCGGCTGCTGGAGAAGTATGTGCGGGAGGACCGCCTGCTCTCCGTCGAGGACGCCGTGCACAAGATCACCGGGCAGGCGGCGGAGCGTTTCGGGCTGAAGAGCAAGGGCCGCATCGCCGTCGGGGCGGACGCCGACCTGTGCCTGTTCGACCTGCGGCGGCTGCACGAGCCGGGGACCTTTTCCTCGCCCAGGCAGCTCGCGCAGGGGATGGACATGGTCTGGGTGATGGGCAGTCCCGCCTTCGCGGACGGGAAAAAGCTCGGAACCGCCGCCGGCGCCGCGCTGCGGCGGGGTTAAAGGGAGGAGCGGCATGGAGATCGAACGCAAATTCCACATGCTCCGCGCGCCGGAGCTTCCCGCGCGCACGCACACGCGGATGTCGCAGAGCTATCTGTCGCTTTTGCCCGAGGTCCGCATCCGGCGATACGAGGACCTGATGGGCGGCGCACCCGAGCGCTGGGAGCTGACGATCAAGTCCGAGGGGACGCTGGCGCGCGAGGAGATCAACAAGCCCCTGACCGCCGAAGAATACGGCATCCTGCTGCGCATGACCGGAGACTGCCCGCCCATCGTCAAGGACCATTACACCTACGATTACGAGGGCTGTGTGCTGGAGTTTTCCACCGTCGACGCGGGGCTGGAGACCGGCTTCACCTACGCCGAGGTGGAGTTTCCGACGCTGGAGGCCGCCGCCGCGTTCACCCCGCCGGAGTGGTTCGGCGAGGAAACGACGGAGCAGCAGGGCTTCCGCATGAAGAGCTACTGGAAAAAGACAAGACTGGATACAAGAACCGCTCCCTGACGGGAGCGGTTCTGTCCGTTTTCTTCATTTTTCCACAATCGGCGGCAGACTGCGCTGCTGTGCGACATAGGCGGCGATGCGCTCCGCCGCCTCCGCGTTGGAGAGCTTTTCCTGCTCGCCGGTCTTCATGTTCTTGCAGGAAACGACGCCCGCGGCGATCTCATCCTCGCCGAGGAAGAGCACGAAGGGCACGCCCAGCTTGTCGGCATACGCCATCTTCGCCTTAAACTTCTTCGCCTCGGTGTAGAGCATGGTGCGCAGCCCGCGCGCGCGCAGCTCGGTCGAAAGCGCGACGGCGGCGGACAGGTCCCCGGTCATCGGCAGGATCAGCGTGTCGGCGGGGGCGGTGGACGCCTCGCCGTTGAGCATTCCCTGCTCGCCGAGCACATAGAACAGGCGCGTCAGCCCGATGGAGATGCCGACGCCCGGCAGCTTGCGGTCGGTATAGAAGCCGGCGAGATCGTCGTAGCGTCCGCCGGAGCAGACCGAGCCGATCTCCGGGTGGTCGAGCAGCGCGGTCTCGTACACGGTGCCGGTGTAATAGTCCAGCCCGCGCGCGATGGTGAGATCGACCGCGAAGTTCTCCTCCGGCACGCCGAAGCCGCCGAGGTAGCGCGCCACCGTCGCCAGCTCGTCCAGCCCCTCGTCGAAGGTCCCGTTCCGCCCGCGATAGGTCTCCAGCGCGGCGAGCACCTCGCCGTTCGTGCCGCGGATGGCGATGAAGCGCAGAATGTCGTCCGCCTGCTCCCCGGTGAGCGCGAGATCGTCCACAAGGATGGCGCGCACCTTGTCCGCGCCGATCTTCTCCAGCTTGTCCACCGTGCGCATGATGTCGCCGGACTTCTCCGTCAGGCCCAGCATGGCGTAAAAGCCCGTGAGGACCTTGCGGTTGTTGATGCGGATCTGGAAGCGGCGGAGCCCCAGGCGCGAAAACACGGTGTAGATCGTCGCGGGTATCTCGGCGTCGTTCGCGATGTCGAGCTGTCCGTCGCCGATGACGTCGATATCCGCCTGATAAAACTCGCGGAAGCGGCCGCGCTGCGCGCGCTCGCCGCGGTAGACCTTGCCGATCTGATAGCGGCGGAAGGGAAACGCCAGCTCGCCGGCGTGCAGCGAAACGTATTTCGCCAGCGGCACGGTGAGGTCGAAGCGGAGGCTGAGGTCCGTGTCGCCCTTGGTGAAGCGGTAGATCTGCTTCTCGGTCTCGCCGCCGCCCTTCGCCAGCAGGATCTCGCTCGCCTCGATGAGCGGCGTATCGAGCGGCGTGTAGCCGAACAGGGCGTAGGAGGAGCTGATGATGTCCATGATGCGGTTCATCTGCATCTGCGGCCCGGGCAGCAGCTCCATAAACCCGGACAGGGTGCGCGGCTTGATCTTTTCCATGTTTCGGTCCTCCCAATGCTTGTTGAATCTACATTTTACGCACGCCCCACGCAAAAGTCAAGGCGTATCGCCAAGATCGCCGCGAGCTTTTTGATTGACATTTGCTTGACAAGTGCATAGGGTGTGCGTTACAATATTACTATATATGCAGGCCATTCGGAGGGAGGCGGCATCCTCTTGTATGCGTATATCGGCCGGCAGGCCATTTACAACAAGATGTTCGACGTAGCGGGCTACGAGCTTTTGTACCGCCGCAACGAACGCATCGGCGCGGCAGGTCTCGGCATGGACGGCGATGAAATGACCAAAAGCGTCCTGCTGGACGCGGTCAACGTCTTCGGCATCCGGCATCTGACCAACGGTCTTCCCGCTTACATCAACTTCACGCGAAACCTTATCATGGACGACTTCGCCTACCTCTTCGACCCGAACGAGATCATCGTCGAGGTGCCCGCCGAGGTCTTTGTCAGCGACGCGCTGGTGGGCAAGCTCTCCGGCCTGCAGCGCGCGGGCTACCGCCTCTCCCTCAACAGCTACAACGAGCAGAACGGCCGCATCAAGTTCGACCGCATCATCAACTCCTTCGACGTCATCCGCGTCCAGACCGGCGGCAAAAACCGGCTGCTGCTCAAGGACATCTTGCAGCGCCTGCGCTTCAGCCGCGCCCAGCTCCTTGCCGAGCGCGTGGAGACCGAGGCGGAGTTTGAGATGGTCCAGTCCCTCAAATTCACGCTCTTCCAGGGCTACTTTTTCGAGCGTCCGGACTGCGTGAGCAAGCAGGTCTCGCTGACGGAAACGCCCTACGGCAGGATGTTCGCGGAGCTGATGAAGCCCTATCCGAACTTTGAGATGTGCTGCCGCATCATTGAGACCGATTCCATGCTGGCGCACCTGTTTCTGCGCCACATCCTCAAGGCGCGCTACAATCGCGAGAACATTCCCGCGCAGGTGCGCCACGGCGTGACGATCCTGGGCCTCGAGGGCCTGCGGCTGTGGACCTCGGCGCAGTTCCTCAAGCAGACCAACACCTCCAACTCGGACGAGCTGGCGCGCAAGGCGTTCCTGCGCGGGCGCTTCGTGGAAAAGCTGATCCAGAACTCCGAGACGATGCTCCCCAAGGAGCAGGGCTTCTTCATGGGAGTCATCAGCCTGCTGGATCAGGTGACCGGCTCCACGCTCGACAGCGTGCTGGACGAGTTGAAGCTCTCGGAGGGCGCGGAGGCTGCCCTGATGGGAACGGAGGAAAACGAGTACTCCCTGTTTTTACAGTACGCCATCGCCTACGAACAGGCGTCCAACGCGATGTACTTCCCGGACATCAAGCTGCGCCTCGGCGACCGGCGCGTATCGAATATCTATATGGAGTGCATGGAGGACACGGACAAGGCGTTCTCGGAGGACGAGAACAAGGATCAGCAGCCGTAGTTTTAATCTCTGATCGAAAGCAAACGGCGAGCGGTTCAATGTGAACCGCTCGCCGCTTTTTTTATTTGAGGTTCTTGACCATGCGCGTCGCGATCAGCAGCGCCGCCTCGCGCGTTGCCTGCGCGTAGCCCGCCGCCTGCTCCGCGGGGGTCGTCGCCCTGGGCGCGAACTTGTTGTCGCCCACGCCGTTGATAATGCCGTTGGCGTTCATGAAGTACACGCTGTCCTTCGCCCAGCCGGAGATGCTCGCATCGTCCGCGAACGCGGCGGGCATCCGGAACATGCCCTTGAACTGCTGTGAGAAATTGCCGTCGGTCTCCAGCGTCCAGCCGTCGAGCGCGACCTTCTTGTAGACGCGGGTGAGCATCGTCGCCGCCTGCTCGCGATTGAGAAGCGTCTTCGGCTCGAACGTCGTGGCGCTGATGCCGTTCGTCACGCCCACGTTGTACGCCTTGAGCACCTCGGGGTCGGCCGTGTCGGTGAAGGGGTTCGCCGCCACGGGCGTCGCCTTCGTGCCGGTCAGGGACTCGTAGACCTTGACGCTGACGGCGGCGAACTCCGCGCGGGTAATGGGCTTGGTGAGGTCCTGGCCCTTGAGGGAATCGGGAATGAGACCCAGCGCCTCCGCCTCGGCGAGCTCCGAGAGTGCCCAGTCGTGGGCGGTAAAGTCAGCCTTTTCATTGAGCGTCAGCACGTTCGACCAGTCGCTGTAGCGCGGATTGCCGTCCGCGTCCGCGCCGTTGTAGCGGGCGCGAGCCTTAACCTCAGAATCCACATGCAGCTCATCCAGATAATAAGTCTCATGAATGCCGTTCCAGCGTGGAACCTCATCCGCGTCTTCATAGTATCTCCACGCAACCGCCAGCCCGCTTTCCTGCCATTCTCCGCCGTCGATGGAATATTGCAGGTCGATTTGACCAATGTATCCGGCCTGATTATAGCCCAACTCATGATTTTCAAAATAGTCGATGGCGTTCAGCACGTTTGCGGGCGTCTGTACCGTCACCTCCAGCCAGACGTTGTTTGCCCCGTCGTCGTGAATTTCCAAATTGGAGATCACGGGCGGCGTTTTCAGGTCTTCCGCCGTCGGGGCCGTTGCCGCCATAGCGGAGAGCGACAACAGGGAAAATGCCAAAAGAAGTGCGAGAACAAAGGGAATACCGCGCTTTTTCATGGTGTGAGCCTCCTTTTCGTCTTTCGGCTTCGCGTCAGAAAAACTTCTTAAACAAACCCTTCGCCGCGTCCGCCGCCGCCTTCGCGGTATCCGCGGCTGCCTTGACCGCATCGTTCTGCGCCGGCGCCTGTGCCCGCTGCGCCGCGCGCCTGTCGTAATCGCCGACAAAGAAGGTCATTGTCAGAAAGTCGCCCTGGTTGGCGTCGGTCTTGTCGAACGTGCGGCACACGCCGTCCACTACCTTATAATAAATGTCGCTGTCCTCTCCGTAGAAGGGGACGAAGCCGTCCGCGCGGAGCAGCGCGACATACTGGCCGAGCCACGCGCCGAGCTGCGCGTCGCTGCCGCCGTGAACGCTGACGGAAACCGCCGGATGACCGTTGATCGCGTCGCGTGCCTCGACGCTGACCTCGCCGCCGAGCGTCCACTTGGGGTACTGCGGCAAAAGCTCGTCCCACCGCGCGCTCTGCGCTGCGCGCGCCTCCTCGGCGGCGGGCAGCAGCGTGCCGCACTCCGCGCAATAGGTCGTGCCGGGAACGTTCTGCCTGCCGCACTTGGGACACAGCGCGCCGGCGCCGAGCGTCCGTTCCGGAAGCTGCGCGCCGCACTTGGGGCAGAATTTGTGGTCGGCGGTGACGACCTCGCCGCACTGCGGGCACTCCTTCATGTTCTGCGCCGCCTGCGCCGCCGCGCCCTGCATGGCGGTCGCCCAGCTGCTGAGCGCCGCGCCGAGGTCCGCCATGCCGCCGCCTTGCGCCGGTGCCGCGGTCTGCTGCGTCGGCGCGCCCTGCGCCGCCTGTACCGCGCTCTGTGCCGCCTCGTGGGTCGCCTGCGTGCTGTCCGCAAGGTCCTGCGTCGCCTGATTGAGGCTCTGCGCCGCCTGCCCCGCCCACTTGTCGGCGGCGGGACGCACCGCGCCCTCCACCGCCTTGCCGACCGCGTTCTGAATGCCCTTGCCGATCCCCTCGCTGACGGCGTTGCCGAGAATATTGCCCAAAAGGCCCATGCTCTCGTCCTCCTTGATGAAATTTGCCAATAGATAAGATGAGTTTAGCACAGGCGTCATACAATTTCAACAAATATTTGAGATCAAAGGGGAGCGGCCGCGCGGCCGCTCCCCTTTGATCTCAAATTGTCAGACGCGGAATTCCTTCCCGCCGGGCAGGTTGACCTTCGTGTGCAGCAGCAGGCGGTCGCCTGCCTTGAGCCGCGTCGAGCCCTTGGGGATGATGACGCTGCTCCCGCGCTTGACCATGACGAGGATCGTCTGGCGCGAAATGTCCAGGTCCCGGACCAGCTGGCCGTTCCACGGGCTCTTTTCCAGCAGCACGATCTCCTTGAGATTGACCGTGGTCTTGTCGCGCGCCGGCTCCGCGCCAAGAATGAGCGTGTCCCCGTCCATGAGCACGACGTCGCCCCGGGGCACCAGCACCTCCCCGTCGCGGTGGACGGCGGTGAGGATGACCCCGTGCGGCAGGTGCAGGTCCATGACCTTCTTCCCCACCCACGCGTCGTTCGCGCCGAGGCGGAACTTGATGAAGCTGATGTCCTGCTCCCGCGCCACGGTGGCGCTGGTCTGCACGCTTGCATACTGCTCGACAAAGCCCGCGCTGATGATACCGGTGGGGATGGCGACCATGCCGACGCCGAGGAAGGTGATGATCGCGCCGAGCGCGCGGCCGAGGGTCGTGATGGGATAGATGTCCCCGTAGCCGACCGTCAGCAGCGTCGAGACCGACCACCAGATGCCGGAGAACGCGTTTTCAAACACGTCGGGCTGCGCCTCATGCTCCACGCTGTACATGCACAGGCTCGAGGCGAGCATCAGCACGAGGATGATGAACACCGACGAGAGGAGCTGCTGCTTCTTGCCGGTAAGGACCTCCGCGATGGCGTTGAGCGAATCGTAGTACGCGGTGATGCGGAACAGGCGGAACACGCGCACGACGCGGAACATGCGGAACGCGACCGCGCCCGCCGGGAAGAAGACCGGCAGATAGTACGGCAAAAAGCTCAAAAGATCGACGACGCCCGTGAACGAGGTGACATATTTGACCACGGCTCGCGCCTCGTTCTCGTCGCGGACAATATAGCGCGCCGTAAGCAGGCGGAGCGCGTAATCGACGGCGAACAGCGCGGTCGTCACGCCCTCGATCGCGTCGAAGGTCCGCCCGTACGCCTCGTTGAGCCCGGAAAAGGTGCTCATCACCGACACGGCCAGGTTGACGAGGATGACCGCCGTGATGAAAAAGTCGTAGCCGCGGCTGAGCCAGTCGTCGTTCGAGCCGATCTCGATCACGCAGGCGACCCGCTTCCGGTACTGTTCAATTTTCAGGCGTCTTTTGTCCATACCGCTACTATACCCCAAGCAGCGGCAGGTTGCAAGGGTTTTAGTAGTTCTCCGCGCGGATCTGGAAATAGCCCTGCGCGTAGCCGCAGACGGGGCAGGTCTCCGGCGCGGTCTTGCCGACGAAGATGTGCCCGCAGGCGGTGCACTGCCAGATCATGTCCCCGTCGCGGGAGAAGACCAGGCCCTTTTCGATGTTGTCCAGCAGCTTGCGGTAGCGCTCCTCATGCTGCCGCTCGATCGCCCCGACCCGTTCAAAGAGCGCCGCGATGCGGTCAAACCCCTCCGAACGCGCCGTCTCCGCGTAGCCGGCGTACAGCTCCGTCCACTCGCGGTTCTCGGTCTGCGCCGCGTCCCGGAGCGCGGGGAGCGTCGCGGGCATCGTGCCGCCGTGGAGCTCCTTGTACCACATCTCCGCGTGCTCCTTCTCGTTGCGCGCCGTCTCGTCGAAGATCGCCGCGATCTGCTGATAGCCGTCCTTGCGCGCCTGAGAAGCGAAGAATTCGTAGCTCGTGCGCGCCTTGCTCTCGTCGGCGAACGCCTGCCACAGCGCCGCCTCGGTTTTGCTGCCCCTGAGTTCCATTGTCTGCCTCCTTCGGAAGTTGATGGAAGCAGTATGCGCAGGCGGCGTGCATTTTATTCAACGCACAAAGATCGCCGTCGGGCCGTCCGCGCCGCCGATGATGCCGGCGCCGGAGCCTCCGCTCTGCCGTCCGGCAAAGGCGCTCTCCACGGGGTCAAACGACACGCCCGCTCGGGAGGCGGTCTCCGCCGCGCTCCATTGGCTGTCGAAGGAAAGGAAGACGTCGTTCTCGTCGGGAGCCACATCGCCCTCGCCCCAAACGACCTGTCTGGTGCAGTCGCTCTCCACCGTCCGCATCGGGCCGCTGGAAAGCGCGGCGCAGCAGCGCGGCCCGGAGCCGTCGAACACGCAGAGCAGCAGCTCGCCGCGCGGGCTGCGGTACTCCCCGTCAGAGCCAAAGCTGCCATAGCCGCTGCTGCCGGCAATGGCCACGGCGAGCCGCTCCCCGTCCCAGGCCGATGTCAGGGGCGCGCGCAGAGCGCTTTCGCGGTGCCACTCGTCCAGCTCGTTCAAAGCGCCGGCGGGCGCGTCCAGCAGCAGGGCATAGCGGCCGTCCGCGCCGCGCTCGTAATAGCGGACGCGCGAGGGACAAAGCGTGTAAAGGCGCCCGCCCTCCAGCGGCACGCACACCCAGTCGTCCTCGCCCGTCTCCGAGCCGTCGAACAGCGTCAGGCGCTCCCGGAGGCGCTCCGTCTCCTCGTCCAGCACGACGAGGTCGAGGCCAGCCTCCGTGCGCAGCAAGACGAGCAGCGTGCCGTCGCCGCCCTCCATCAGATCGACGGGCGTCTCTCCCTCCGCGAACGGGAGGGCGGCGTGCAGCGCGTCGGCGTCGACCTCCGTGCCAATGTTGCCATAGCTGCCCCACCGCGCCTGCCCCACGAGCGGCAGACAGTAAAGGCCGTACCCGTCGCGCAGCTCGCCGAAATCGAGCGGCTCCTCGCCGTAGCTGTACAGCGCGAACCAGCATTTGCCCTCCGTCAGCGCGCTGCAGGCTTCGATGCCGCCCGTCCGGTTCAATTCCGCGTTCAGCGCCGTGACCATGCCCCGCGCGTTTTTCGCCACGGTGACGGTGAGCGTCGCGTTCTCCGGCACGGGAACGCGAAAGGCGCCGCGCAGCAGCTCGCCCAGCCCGCTCTCGTCGTTCCGCAAAAAATAGGGCTTGCCGTGCAGCAGCACCTGGCTTCCGTCGCCCAGCTCGAGGTGGAAGGTAAGCGGAAGATACTTCAGGCAGTCCCGCACGCGAAGCGTCTCCGTGTGCACTTCGCCCGCCTCCGTGCGGTCCACGACCGGCTGGAGCAGGTCGTAAAAGGCGTCGCCCCAATAGGTGTCGCGCAGCGTGGCGGACAGGGTGCCCGGCTCCATGCCGCTGCCGAAGTCGTAGTTGCCCTCTCCCAGCGAGAAGGACACCATCATGCCCGTGGGACGGGGAGCCTCCACGATCTTCCGCGCGCTCAGCACCGTGCATTCCGTCCGCGCCAGCCCCGGCGCGGCGGCGGGGAGCACGGATTCCCAGTAGAGCCGGCGGTCGCAGGACTGCCGCGCGGTCAGCGTCAGCCCCTCCGCCGCGGCAAGGTCGCCATAGAGCACCGTTTCGCGGAACTCGACCTCGTCCGCCGTACCCAGAATCAGCCCGTGCGCGGCGGCGATGCAGCCCAGGGAGAGCGCCGCCGCGACGCACAGCAGGATCGCGCTTCGCTTCATGTCCCGTCCTCCCCCATCTCCTCCAGCGCCCTCGCCACGCGGTCCGCGCGGTAGTGATACGTGGTCTTGACGTAGTCCAGCAGCGTCTCGCCCCGGTCGTCCAGCTCCTCGGTCTGCACGTCCCCGACGATCACGCCGTCCCGAAGCAGCACCGCGCGACCGATGAAGTCCGACACTTCCTCGATCAGGTGCGTGGAGAGCAGCACGGTCTCGCGCTCGGTCAAAAGGCCCAGCAGCACCTTGTAGAAGTCCTCGCGGTTGAAGACGTCGTTGCCCGCGAACGGCTCGTCCATGAGGATATAGTCCGCGCCCTGCGAGAGCGCGAGAACGACCTCAAACTGGTTCTTCTGCCCCGTGGAGAAGGATTTGAGCGCCTTGTCCGCGGGAAGAGCGAAAAAGTCCGTCAGGCTCGCGTAGCGTTTTTCGAGGAAGGTCGGGAAGTGCTCCGCGTAAAAGTCGCGGTGCGCCCGCGCCGTCAGGTCGGGGAAAAACGAGTGCTCGCTCGTGGCGAACGAGAGCTTCTCGATGTTGCTCCGGCCGACGCTCTCGCCGTCGAGCGTGATGTCGCCCTCGAAGCGAACGAGGCGCAGGATCGACTTCATCAGCGTGGTCTTGCCCGCGCCGTTCTCGCCGAACAGCCCCACGATCTCGCCGCGCGGCAGCCGAAGATCGACGCCCTTGAGCGCCTCCTTCGCGCCGTAGCGCTTTTTGACGTTTTTGAGCTCCAGCATGTCTCTCACCCCCAAAATCTCTGTCCCGCCGGAGGCAGCCACTCCGGCGGCGTAAAGCGCAGATAGATTGCGTAATAAACGCCCGTCAGCAGCGCGAACAAGAGCAGGCACAAAAGCGCCGCGAGCACCGGCAGCGCGAAGCAGCGGCGGCGGTACTCCCACGGGTCACGCAGGCGGCGCAGGGTGTAGTCGCTGCGCGCGCCGGAGCGGCAGCGCAGGAAGTTGTTCACCGCGCCGTAGAGCAGATAGACCGCCGCGACACAGGGAAACGGCGTCAGGAACCGGCGCGCCAGCGTCCAGAACGGCGGCATTCCCGGATAGGCAACGAAGTGATTCAGCAGTTCCGCCGTGGAGACGTAGTGCTGCCCGCGCTCGAGCAGCGCCTGCCGCTCGTTCAGATAGGGCGGCAGAAGGAACAGGCTGACGACGCTCAGCGTCAGCATGACCGCGAAATAAAATCTTGTATGCTGCCGCCAGTCCTGCCCCGGCAGGGCCAGGCGGGACAGATCAAGCCCGCGCGCCATCGCTTTCCGCCTCCTTCTCCGTCTCGTCGTTCAAGCCATGCGGATGGATCACACACAATGCGATGCAGCTGAGCGCGAACACCATGTCCGGCAGGACCTGAAGCGGGCTGTTTCCCGTTTCGAGGAAAAAAACGCGCAGCGTCAGCACCGTCAATATCCCGGAGAGGGCGTTTTTCGTCCGCTCCCGCGCCGTCGCGCAGCCGAGCGCCGCGAACCACAGCACGTTCCGCGGATAGCCATACCAGTCGCCCAGCGGCAGCAGACAGTGCAGAAACGGCACGCGGCAGAACGCCAGCAGGAGCGTCTGCCTTTCCCACGCCCCCGGCAGCAGCGCCCGCCGCGCGAGGCACAGCCCCAGCAGCACGGCGACCTGTACGCCCCAGAGCAGGAGATAGCACAGCGTGTTGTGCGCGGCGTGGATCAAAAACGCCCGCCGCTCCGTCACCGCGAGGCGGTGGAGCGTATAGCCCGGTCTCGCGCCCTTTTCCGCCGAGACGGAGATCAGCGCGGTCGTCAGCGCGAGGAACGCGCAGGCCGCCGCGATCGAGAGCGGGCAGTCGGTCAGAAGCTGCTCCAGGCTCCCCTCCGGCGAGCGGCGCAGCGCTATTGCGAACAGCGCCGCGTCTCCCGCCGCCAGCATCGCCAGGATCAACAGCACCCACCTCCGGCAGCGCCGCGTCCACAGTCCGAACAGGCTCATGCCTTCTCATCCTCCTCCCAAAAGCGCTCCACCAGCTCCAGCGCCTCGTCCTTTGTCACGCCGGTCCTTCGCAGCGAACCGACCAGCGTCCGCGCCTCGCTCTCGACCAGCTCCCGCCGCACGCGCTCCACCGCCGCGGCGGAGAGCACCACATAGCTCTTCGCACCGGAGTGGTTGCTGATGAGGCCTTCCTCCTCCAACTCGCGGTACGCCCGCTGCACGGTGTTGGGATTGATCCCCAGCGTCGCGGAGAGCACCCGGCGCGAGGGCAGCGCGTCCCCGTCCGCGATCGCGCCCGAGGCGATGCCGCGCCGGATGTGCCGCAATATCTGATAGTAAAGCGGACTGCCGTCCTCCGCCCTGAAATCGTCAAAGGAGATCACGCGCATCGCCTCCCTTCCGAAAAAACTGTATCACTCAATTAACACGGTTGATAACCGTATTATACGAATGATACAGTTTGTTGTCAAGCGGTATTTTAAAAAAACAGGCCGGATCGACCTGAGACGGTGATCCGGCCTGCAATATTCGGGCTTGTCCGACGGCGTCAGCCGCGGCTGATGGGGGCGACGCTGCGCTCCTGCTCGCGGTGGATGAGCGGCTCGATCGCGCGCGGGACGGGCGGGGTCTTGAGATTGCGCTTCTTGATGAAGTTCGGCGCGACCTGCGGGAACAGCGCGAGAGACAAAACGTCCTCCTCGCTCTGGGCGAGACCGGCGAACTCGGCGCGGTACTTGGGAAGCTCCGGCTCCAGAAGGTCGGCGGGACGGCAGGTGATGACCTCCTCCGGCTTGATGCCCGCCTTGGCGCGGACCTCCTCGTTGACCGTTCCGGGGAGCTTGCCGTACTCGCCCTTGAGCATGGCGCGGGACTCCTTGGGGATCATCTTGTAACGCTCGCCGGTGATGATGTTCATCACCGCCTGCGTGCCGACGATCTGGGACGACGGCGTGACCAGCGGCGGGAAGCCGAAGTCCTCGCGCACGCGCGGGATCTCCGCCAGCACGTCGTAATACTTGTCCTCCTTCCCCGCCTGCTTGAGCTGGGAAATGAGGTTCGAGAGCATGCCGCCCGGCACCTGATAAAGAAGCGTGTTCGTGTCGACGTTGAGCACCTTGGGGTCGAGCGCGCCGGTGTCCTTGAGCCGCTGGGCAACCTTGCGGAAGTGCGCGGCGGCATCGCTCATCTTATTGAGGTCGAGCCCGGTGTCGCGCACCGTGCCCTTGAGCGTCGCGACGAGGGATTCGGTGGCGGGCTGGCTCGTGCCGTTCGCCAGCGGGGAGAGCGCGCAGTCCACGATATCGACGCCGGCGTAGGCCGCCATCAGGTTGACCATGTCGCCCGTGCCGGTGGTGTTGTGGGTGTGCAGATGGATGGGGATCTTCACCGTCTCCTTCAGGCGCTTGACGAGGGAGAAGGCGTCCATCGGCAGCAGCAGGTTCGCCATATCCTTGATGCACAGAGAATCCGCGCCCATCTGCTCGAGCTCCTGCGCCAGCTTGACGAAGTAATCCTCGTTGTGGATCGGGGAGATCGTGTACGAGAGCGTCGCCTCGACGTGCCCGCCGTACTTCTTGGTGGACTTGATCGCCTGCTCCAGATTGCGGATGTCGTTGAGCGCGTCAAAGATACGGATGATGTCAATGCCGTTTTCGATCGACTTCGCGCAGAACATATCCACCACGTCGTCGGCGTAGTGCTTGTAGCCGAGGATGTTCTGTCCGCGGAAGAGCATTTGCAGCTTCGTGTGCGGCAAATGCGCGCGCAGCGTGCGCAGACGCACCCACGGGTCCTCGTCGAGGAAGCGCATGCAGGAGTCAAACGTCGCGCCGCCCCAGCACTCGAGGGAGTAGTAGCCGATGGAGTCCAGCACCTCGCACGCGGGGAGCATATCCTCCAGCGTCATGCGGGTCGCCGCCTGCGACTGGTGGGCGTCGCGCAGAATGGTATCGGTGATGAGAAGAGGCTTGTTAGACAGAAAATCCATAAACGGCATGTCCTTTCTGAAAGATTTGTCTTATTTTATCATAGCCGTCCACGCTTTGCAAGGGCAAAAAAAAGCGCCCCCGCGCAAAAGCGCGGGGGACGCCGGATCGCGTGGCTCAGCAGCCGCAGCTGTTGCCGCAGCCGTTCCCGTTGCCGCCGCAGGCGCAGCCGTTGCCGCCGCAGAGGAACAGGATGAGGATCAGGATGATGATCCAGCAGCAGTTGTTGCCGCCAAAGCAGTTGTTGTACATAGCGCAACCTCCTATGAAGATATGGACGAACGCCCCGGGACGCCCCTCGGCGTTCTCACTTCATAGTATGCGCCGCGCGGCGAAACGTGCCTACAGCCTTGCGGAGGTCACGAGCGCGTCCGCCCGCCGGTAGTCGCCGTCGGTGAACACGCCGGCGCTCACCAGCTTCTGCCGCAGCGTCTGCGTCTCTCCGTTCAGCGGCACGTCCAGCGCGTACCACGAGAGATAGACGACGTCGGCGCGCAGGAATTCGCTTTCGCGCAGCGCCGCGAGCTCGCCCTCCGTGATGACGCCGGCGGCCAGCGCGCGCTCCGCGGCGGTCGATACGTCGGTCTGCGTCGTGTCGCTGTAGCCCAGCGCGCGCAGGACGAACTCCACGTACATCCCCTCGCTCGCCGTGCGGCCCGGGGCAAACTTGTTGCCCTCGACACCGTTGGTGTAGCCCTTTTCATAGGCGTAGGCAATGTAGGGCTTGCCCCAGTACGTCTCCGAGATGTCCTTGAAGGGCGACGGGCTCGCGCAGGCAAGGGCGGCGTCCTCCTCCCCCAGCAGACGGATGAGCATGACGAGCGCCTGCACGCGGTTCGGCGCCGCCTCCAGATCGAAGCCCTCCCCGAAGCCCGTGTCGGTGCCGCGGAAAAGCGAGAGCTCGCGCAGCGCCGCCGCCATGGCGTTGCGGTCGGGCGTGTCCGCCGACTCTGTGACGTGATAGGCGCCGCAGTAGTCGAGCACCGCCGTGGGCGAGGTCACGGCGAAGGCCGCGCCGGTGTCCTCCGCGACCAGATAGCGGTGCCTCGCCTTGAGCGCGGTGCCGGAGACCAGCTCCGTGCCGTCCGTGACGTCGACGACCGTGCCGGCGGAAAAGTGCGCCTCCGCGCCGCCGGCGAGCAGCAGCACCTGCGTCCCTGTGGTTCCCGCCAGCAGGTCGCCCCGCTTCATGCGGCGCTCCGCCCAGACGTCCGTGTGCTCGGAGGCCTGTCCGATCGCCTCCGCGGAAAGCGCGGCGTGCCACTTTGCCTCCGCCGCGTCATAGACCGCCTGTCCCGCGGCGTCCGCCCTGTCCTGCACGGCGGTCTCCGCCGCGGGCAGAAACACGCCCGTCAGGTAGTCGAGCGAGATCAGCGGGTCGCCCGCGTCCCCTCCCGCGGCGGAGGCGAACACAAGCGTCAGCGCGGCGGCAAGCGCGAGCGGCAGGATCGCCGTTTTTCTTTTCATGGTCATTTCGTCTCCCTGTCGGTTTGTTTTGCGATGCGGTAGCTCAGCGTGAGCAGGCTGTCGGCAAAGTGCACGTTTTCGACGAACACGCGCCCGTCGACGGACAGCTCCACGTTCGTGAAGTTCCAAAGCCCCTCCACGCCGAGCGCCGAAAGCCGCTCCGCCGTCTCCTGCGCGGCGGCCCTCGGCACGGTCAGCACGGCGACGGCGGGACGGTGCGCGGCGCAGTAGCTCTCCAGCTCGTCCATCGGGCGGACCGTCACACCGTTGATCTCCGTACCGATGAGCGCCTCCGACACATCGAACGCGGTGTCGAGCCGGAAGCCGCCCTGCGCAAAGTCAAAGTTCTGCATCAGCGCGTGGCCCAGGTGGCCGGCGCCGACGATAATGAGCCGCCGCGGCTCGTCCACGCCGAGGATGCGCCCGATCTCGGCGCGCAGCTCCATGATGTTGTAGCCGTAGCCCTGCTGTCCGAACTCCCCGAAGCAGCTCAGGTCCTGCCGGATCTGCGAGGCGGTGACGCCCATGCGCTTGCCGAGGGTGCTGGAGGAAATGCGCACGACGCCGCGGGAGTGCAGCTCGTCGAGGTAGCGGTAATATCGGGGCAGACGCCGGATGACCGCGTCTGAAATATGCTGTTTCTTCATAAAGGCCTCTTCCCTCTCTGAGACGCTTCCTCTGATCCATGGCTCGTATCCGGACGATACCGGGCGCTTTCCTGCCCCGTGACGCCGCGCAACGCGCGGTCCGCTTCCGTCCCCGCGGCGGTCCTTCCCTTCAGCGGTGCAGCGAGACCATTGTAGGCTATCGCGAAAAAGTTGTCAACTTTTTTAACAATCTTTTTTCTTCCTTTTTTGGGAAAGCGGGCGCGCAAATTTCCGGTTGAAAACGCGGCGGAACAGGCATATGATAGGGGCAGCCGCTTGAAAGGAGGCAGATATAATGTACAAGCTCTGGGATGCGCTGGAGAGCGCGAAGAAAATGAAATGGGTGGAGCTTTCCCACTCGCTGAACAACGACAGTCCGTATTGGAGCGGGATCCCCGAAGGCTCGGTCGAGCTGGGCAAGGTGGTCTTTGACTGGGGCAACCCCATGCTTGAGTGCGTGATCCACACGTTTAAGTTTCCGGGGCAGTTTGGCACGCATATCGACTTTCCGGGGCATTTCGTCAAGGGCGGAAACCTCTCCGAAAGCTACGGCGTGCGCGACGCGGTGTTTCCCCTGTGCGTCGTGGACATCACGGAAAAGGTCGCGCAGGACCCGTGCTATGCCGTGCAGGTGCAGGATATCAAGGACTATGAGGAGAAGTACGGGCCGATCCCCGACGGGGCGTTCGTCGCGCTCCGCACCGACTGGTCGAAGAAGTGGCCCGACATGAACGCGCTCTCCGGCGTTGCGGAGGACGGGAGCGAAAATTTCCCGGGCTGGTCGCTGGACGCGCTCAAATACATCTATGAGGTGCGCTCCGCCGCCGCCAACGGGCACGAGGCGCTGGACACCGACGCCTCCGCGGAGGCCGCCAAGGCGGGCGACCTCGCCTGCGAGCGCTACGTGCTTTCCAAGGGAAAGCTGCAGATCGAGGTGCTGTGCAATCTGGATCAGGTCGCCCCTGCCGGCGCGGTGCTGATCGCGGCATGGCCGAAGATCGAGGGCGCCAGCGGGCTCCCCGCCAGAGTCTGGGCGATCACGGAATAAGACGTTCTCCCCCCGTCCGAGGGATAAAGCCGACAGCTGCCGCCGCGGTCCGGAGCCCGAACCGCCGGGTTTTCCGGACCGCGGAGCGGCTTGCCGCGCGTCTCCGGCGTTCCCCGCGCGGACAGCCGCGCGAGCATTTTGACATTTTTCCCTTTACTTCCGGAAAAAGATTTGCTATACTATTGCGGAAGGTGCCGGAACGTACGCCGTCCCCCGCCGAAAAAACGAATATGCGCCCGTAGCTCAGCTGGATAGAGTGTCAGACTCCGACGTTTCAGACCTGTCCTGTTGAGGCAAGCCCGCAAAGCCGCATGGCGTCTGGGCTGACGGGCAGCGCGGAGGGCGGGAACGCCCATCGTTGACTACTATTTGACCACTATTTTCGCAAATTGCCACGCACCCGTTTCGGGGGAACAATCGAATATGCGCCCGTAGCTCAGTTGGATAGAGTGTCAGACTCCGACTCTGAAGGTCGTGCGTTCGAATCGCATCGGGCGTACCAGAGCCCACCTGACCCTGTGCCAAATTTGGCACAGGGTCAGGTGGGCTCTCACTTTCCCTAATGAAGTGCTTCCGGGCTGATGACGGATAGCGATTTTAGTTCTGATTACTATGAAATAGCTCATATGCGATTTCTCTTTGCGGCGTGATGACGGTATTATACGGCAAGATAAGGAATCAACATATGCTATGAGACAAGACCTTTGCGTTTTTCATGTGGTATGGTATACTATAATAAACTAACTTCTTAATAAACAGATTGCAATTGAAAATGATGGAAAGTAATGAATAATTGCTGGGAAGGAGTTGTTTGGCAGCAATATGGACAACAATTTACAAAGTCTCAACAAACTGAAAAACGATATTAAGGCCGCAAAGCGGTTTTCCTTTTTGCTTTCTAAAGACAAGCGAATAAAGATTAAGGAAATGGATGAACAACTTGCGGAATTGAATAATACAATCCTTAAATTTAATGACTATTTTTCGGACTTGGGCTGGTGTGCCTATGACTCCATGAACTTACATCTAATGAGAGGGGCAATCACAGCATATGAAACTTCTGGCTCAGAGGCCGGGGAGGGGGTGTTGCTGAAATACTATCAGGAAGATGTAAAGGAGGTCATACATTGGCTAAAAAATAAAGCAGATTCCTTTGCTCAGAGATATAATCTCATACAGCATGCATTTGATGACCATTTTGCGAGAAGATATTATGCCAGTGTTCCTCTTTTCTTGATTATCATAGACGGTGCCGTGAATGATTACACAAAAAGCAAAGGATTTTTTGCAGAGGGTACTGACTTGACAGCATGGGACTGTTTAGTGGGTTGTAGTGATGGCCTTGCAAAGTTGAAATGTATCTTTAATAAGCGGAGAAGTAGAACTAACCAAGATGAAATCCGGCTACCATATAGGAACGGGATTCTTCATGGAAGAGACTTGAATTACGGCAACGAATACGTTTCTTGTAAATGCGTAGCTTTGATGTTTGCTCTTGCCGATTGGATGAATATGCGAGACAGCGAAGAGAATCGGAAAGCAAAGTTCGAGAGGGAAAGCAATCCTCCGCCAATTTCCGAGTCGCTGAAAAAGCTCAAAGAAAATGCTTTGGAAAGAGATGAAATAAGCAAATGGCAACCGCGAGAGGTAATTGTAGGAAAGGATATACCAATCGCCCCCATAATAGAAGACTGCACCGATTATCAGTATATGATTCCAGTGATAGAAATGTTCAACGCATGGAAGGCGAAGAATTATGGCAATCTTTCTATTTACCTCACGAGACTGTTTAGCTATGAAAAATCAGAAACGAAGCGTGCAGGCAAATGCCGAGAACTGTTTTCATCGAAAGACTTCTGTTCATTTGAACTCAAGGAAATCGAAGAAAGAGCATGTTCAATGTCCCGAATTCTTGTGCAGGCAGATTGGGAAATTGGTGGAAAACACTTTTCTGAGCCGTTGGAATTCGGCTGTATATATCAAGATGAAAATGAAAAGCCAGCTTTACCGTGGCGCAAGAATGGGAAATGGACGCTTATTCCTTGGCAAGTTCAAGGATTATACAAGATATGAGAGATAAGAAACATGTTAATAGCGGCTTCACCGTTTATTATTCGGTGGGGATAGCACGACGATGACCCAAAACTCATGCAGGAACTGGTATCGCTGGTTACAGCGTGAAAGAGATAGCGGTTGGAGGTTTTTTGAATGAGCGTTAATCAGAACAATTTAGGCGTGGTATTGCAGTTGCTGCTTAGTGGAATAAATGTGTTTGGAACAGTTTATGCAGTATTGAGTATTCTAAAATTAAGAATTGAAGATGTATATAGTGCTGTTACATTGGAAGGAATTGATGAAAGAGATAGCGAGCTTCTTGTTCAGAGAAAACAAGCTCGGATTGGAATAACTCTAATTATTTATGGGTGGATAGCGCAAATTATTTGCAGCATAGTAAATTTTGCAACGCCTTGTGATTATGCTATTGCATTGATCGGCGTTGTAATGATCATGGGTGTTTTGATACTGATAATTCATTTTACAAACAAAGCATTTGAGGAAAAATATATTAAGTATAGATCAGAAAAAGAAAGAGTCGAAGGTACTCACGCACAAAGCCATACGATTGGGAACTTTTAAACTCTGAGATTGACATGCGGTAAGTATAGGAATTTCATCTGATTGCTCCAAAGCCCGTCTGACTTTGTGCCAAATTTGGCACTATTTCAGAGTATCGTCCGGGAGTTTTGCTCCGCAAGGAGCGGGACTGCCTGACCCCCTGCCAAATTTGGCAGGGGGGTAGAGAAGCTTTTGGCGTTTCCCGTATCTGCCGCGCGGCGACCGAGGTCACAAATCGCCACGGGCGGCGCGACAGGGACTGAAACGGAGCGGGGCGGCGATGCCGCCCTCACTCGTTCTCCATTTCACGTTTGAATATCTCCTGCGCCCGCGCCTCGTTCTCCGCTTCGTAGTCGTAGGGCGCTCCCAGCTCGCTTCGTATGCCGTCCGCCAAGCGGAAGCCGGAGATGAACGCGTCGATCTTCTCGGCATCGTGGAAGCTGGTCTCTGCGTCGAGGAAGCGGAGCAGGAGCTTTTGCTGTTCCCAGCTCAGCTCGTTGTGAAGCGTATCGTATGCCGCCTCGACCTCATGCCCCAGCTCGACGGTCTGCTCGGATCTGACGTGGAAACGCCGCTGGAGCGCGATCATGTAATCCCTCATGACTCAGTCGACGAAGATGTAGTATTGGGTTTGGAGGAAGGTGTTGTTGTGGTAGAAATCCCACGCCTCGACATGGAAGTGGAAGGCGGGGGTGTTTCTAACATGCTTGACTATTTCGCTCTCGCGCCAGGGCCAGAAGCATCCGGTGTACGCCTCGTACTCGGCGGGGATGGTCAGCGATACCTTTGTCAAAGGCTTGCCGTCCCGCCACGCACTCGGCTCGTCCTTGATCGCCTCGTAGATGGTGTACGCCATGCGGAGCGTTTCGTACAGGTTGCGGACGTACAGGTCATCGCCGTACTCGCTTTGGAAGTGTCTGCACTCGACGGCAGGGAGCGTCAGCGCCGGGAATACGCTCCAGTCATAGCTCGGTGCTGGCAGGTCGGGCAGCGGTCCGGGGGCGAAGCAGTTGTTCTCGAAGCGCGACGTGTCCTTTACCTCATAGAGAGTCCCGTCGCCGCAGGGGATCAGGTCGCCAACCTGCGGGACGTACTTGCTGCCGTCCGCAGGCAGCGTGACGACCTTGCTGCTTTTTGGCGTTGGGGTATCCTCGGCGTATGGCTCTGCGGTGTTGATGACCACCGTGTTGGAGGGGGCGTCGTAGCTGACGTTGAAACCCATCGCCCTGCCGATGTCGCGGATTTTGGCGTAGTTGTTGCCGTTGATGCTGTATGCCTCGATCTGGACGCTCTTGCCGTCCACGACGAATCGCTGGCTGGATTCCTGCGCCGTGAGCACCGCGCCCGCCGCGGGGGCGGCGATGGTCGCGCCGAGGATGATGCCGCCGGCGACGAGCGCGATCTCTTTCTTTCCTCTGATGTTCTTCATGATCCTGTTCTCCTTTCTCATATTGCCAAGCCCTTTTGCAGCGTTTTGGACGCTGCTTTCTTGTTTTTGTCGAACGAGTGCGTGTAGATGTCCAGCGTGGTCGAGACCTGCGAGTGCCCAAGGAGCCCCGCGACGGTCGCCACGTCCGTCCCGTTGGCGATGAGCAGCGACGCCGTCGTATGCCGCAGACTGTGGACGTTGAGGTTCTCCGGCAGACCGTTCTTTTTAAGAATCTGCTTGAAACGGTAGGTAAAGGTCGTCGGCGTCATGGGCAGCTCCACTTCGCGGCGACGGAAGACGAAGTCCTCGTCCGTCAGCTTGCGGTGATCGTAGGTCGCGGTCTCGTAGGCGCAGTTCTTGTAATGCTCGCGCAGCAGGGTCTCCATCTCCTGCGTGAAGTAGACGTAGCGGTTGCCCGCCTTGGTTTTCGGGGGTTTGACGACGATGTCCTCATGGGAGACCTTGACGACGTTGCGGCAGATGTGGATGCTGCGCTCGGCATAGTCGATATCTCCCCATTTAAGACCGCAGCACTCGCCGCGCCGCATCCCCGTGGCGATGATGAGCTTGAAGTAAGTTTCGTACTTGAGGCTCTCCTGCTCCAGCGCGGCGATGATCTTCTGTGTGGTCTCGGCGTCGGCGACGCGTATTTCCTTGCGCGTGCCGCTGTAGCGGTACGTCCGCCACGCGGGATTGTGGTCGAGAAAGCCGCCCTCCATCGCGTCGGAGAGGATGCCGCACAAACAGGCGTGGACACCCTCTACCGTCGCTTCGGAGAGCGGCTTTCCATTGTTGAGGTTCTTTGCCTTCCGCAGCTCGACGTAGAGCTTGCGGAAGTGCTCGGGGCGAAGCTCTTTGAGCTTGTATTGCCCGAGGTAAGGGAGGAAACGGTTGACGTCCTGCTTTTCGCGCACGAGCGTCGAGACCGCCAGCTTGCCGGGGGCGACGTCGCGGAGCCACAGCTCCGTGTACTCCGCGAGCGTCATATCGCGCCTGACCGCTTCGGGAACCTCCCGGCACTCCATCTCGAAGAGCGTCGCCTGCTCGTCGAGCCACTTTTCCCGCTGCTTGGGCGTGAGTCCCACGGGCGGGCGCACGGTTTTCTGCCGCGCCTTTCTGCGCCTGCCCGCGAGGTCGTAGCCCATCGACACGACCAGCAGGTAGCTGTTCCCGCGTTTTCGGATGCTTGCCATGATGCGTTCTCCTTTCCTTCTGCGCTCGGTACTTCCGAGCTTTTTGGTAAAGCAAACATACCGAAGAACGCGGAGGAAAGCTACTGTAAAGATGCGCGGAGTCGCAGATTCTACGAAACTAACAAGTGCTTGGTGACCACTTTGGACGCTTCCTTCTTGAGAGCCATCTGCGGGTGGCAGTAGGTGCGCTCAAGAAAGGACGTGTCTCCGTGACCGGCGAGATCGGCGACCGTCTGTTTGTCCACGCCATGGTGGAGGAGCGTGCTGACAAAAAGGTGGCGCATGGTGTGCAGATGGAAGTCCTTTGGAAAGCCATTCTCATCAAGGAAGCGTCGCAGGTGCTTTGTGAAGGTGTCGGGGTGGATGAGCTCCCCATACTCGTTGGTAAACAGATAATCGCTCATTTCAAATCCGCCTTCTTTGGCGTCTTCGTTTTTCCAATAACAGTAGGACATGAGGACGGAGGTGATGTCCTCGTCGAGAACGATCGTGCGGCTGCGTCCGTTCTTCGTCGTGCCCTCGACCACGCCGACGCCCGCGACGCTGCTGCGCGAGCGGCTGACGGTGAGGATGGATTCATAGCCGTCCATAATAATGTCCGACCACTTGAGCGCGCAGAGCTCGCCGCGCCGACAGCCGGTATAGATGGCGAGAACGTAGTACATACGATAATGCCAGGGTTCATCAAGGAGAGCATTGACGAGCCTCGCGGCATCCTCCTCGGTCGGGATGAACTGCTCCCGCGCCTTCGTGTCGGGCAGGTCGATCATGCGCGCGGGGTTCTTCTGAATGATCTCGTTGCGCTTCGCGTCGGAGAGCACGGCGGAGACGGCGGTGAGGTACTTCTGCACGGTCGCCTCATGGACGGGCTTGCCGTGATGCGTCCGCTTCCGCAGCTCGATGAGCATATTCTCCAGCGCGATGGGACGCAGCTTTGAGAGCGGGATCGTGCCGATGTACTGGAACGTCACCTCCAGCATCCGCGCATACATGGCGAGCGTGCTGGGCGCGTACTTCGTCTGGCGCTCGAGCCAGCACCGGGCGAAGACCTCGAACGGTGTATCCGCGTCCTCGCCGAATCCGTTCTTGACGAGGCGTTCAAACTCCTCCGCCTCGTGCGCGACGAACTGTTGAATGGAGCGCGGGTGAACGCTCTCGGGGACGTGGATGGTCTTGGCGCGGGAAATCTTTTTGCCGTTCGCGCGGTAACCGTTGCTGACGGTGATCTTGTATTTGCGGGGATCGATTTTCTTGATGCTTGCCATTGTGCGGCCTCCTTACATCTGCTGCTGATACCTGTTGTTCTGCTCGTCCTCATGGTCGTCCTCCCTGTGGCCGAGGGCGACGCGCTTCTCCTGCAGCTCGCGCCAATGCTTGCTGTCGATGTGCTGCGGCCGCATCGTCGTCGCGTCGTAGACGGGCTGGGTATCGAGGGCCGCCTCCGCGTTTTTGCCGAGCCGCGTGAGCTCGCTCACGATATTGCTCGCTCGATCAGCGCCGCGAAGTAGACCGCCAGCCGCCACACCAGCCATGCCGCGCCGCCCAGCGGGAGCACGATCAGCCATTCCCACGACGGCGCCGGGAGACGATCCCGCAGCCATGCTCCGATTGCTCGCCATATATTCGAGGAACGCTTCGCGCTCTTTCTCCCAGCCGGTTTCTTCGCCGGAGGCCGCGTCGCTTCGAGCGCCCGCTCCAGCGACGCCTGCATCGCCGCCAGCTCCTCCCTCGTCGGGAGAGCGGACAGCAGCTCGTTCGTCCTGCGCTGCTCCGCGAGCAGGCGCTCCATCGCATTGAGCCGCTCCCGCGCGTCCGGACACTCCACCGTGATCCGTGTCGGCGGCAGAGCGGATGTCGGCGTCCGGTTCCTGTCCTTCAGCTCGTCCATCGACAAGCGCTGCTCTGATCCTGAACTCATGCTCCATCCTCTCCTTGAGATATTTGTCGTCGTGCAGACGCCTGTCCCTGCACTTGACGCCGCTCGGCACGATGTAAGTGATGTTGGCGCGCTCGTCCGTCCACTTGACCTCGTAGCCCTCGTGCCTCATCCGCTCGATGAAGTCCTCCCGCGACCGGGCGACACGCATACAGTCGTCCACCGCGGTCATGAGCCGGAACTTCCAGCTCTCGCCTTTTACCGCCGCGCGATACTCCCGCGCCGACATCCCGTTCGACCGCTGCGAGCGCTTCTCCGGCGGCAGCGCGGACAGCCCGTGCGCCATGCACAGCTCGTCCGAGATCGCGCGCAGCTTCCGGAGCGTATCGGGGTGCTGGCGGAGCATCTTTCCCGTCCCGAAGCAGACGGCGTTGACGACGAAGTGGGAGTGGATGTGCTCGGCGTCGACGTGCGTTGCGATGACCACCTCGCTCTCCGGCCACGCCCGCGCCGCGAACTCTTTCGCAATCTCGTGCGCCTGCTCCGGCGTCACGTTTTCCTTCGGAGAGAACGACTGCGTGTAGTGATAGAACCAGCGCCCGCCGTCCTTGTGGTTGACCTCGCGCGTGGCGAGAAACTCCTGCTCGGCGAGCCGCGGCGTGCAGTTCTGCCCGCTGACGAAGCGCCCCTTCATGGTCTTGTCGTCGCGCTCGACGTAGCGGATCGTGCCGCCCATCGCGCCGCCGGACTGCTTGCTGTTTTTGATAAAATTGACCGTCGCCATCACTGCTCCTCCCGCTCGGCGAGCCTGCGGACCGCGACGAAGAGGAGGCCGAGCTTTTCGTATGCCTCGTCGAAGGACGCGATCCGCACCTTGCCCTCGTGGACGAGGACGGCGAGCTGGTTGATGTTGTTTCCGAGCATCTTGAGCTCGTGCGTCACTTCCTTGAGCCCAGGAACGACGGTGACCTTGTGGCGCATCGCCGCGGCGCGGACGAACGCGCTCGGCGTCATCTGCGCGGTCTCGGCGCGCTCGCGGATGCTCTCGTACTGCTCCCGCGTGAGCCGGATCGTGAGACGGATATCCTTGTTCTGCTTCACAGTTTTTTACCTCCTTCTGTTATTTCGCTTCCCTCGTCCTTCCGAGCGGAGCGCACTTTGCGACGAAGTGGGTGCGGGCTGCTGCCCGCAAAACCGCCGCGAGCGGCGCTGTGCCTGACCGACAACGTCGGACAGGCGCTCTGCTTGCCTCTCTAAAGAGAGAGCTTTCGCGCCGCGCGCCTCTCCGTGCTGCGTCGGCGATTTGCCCCGCGGGGGACACGCTCCCGACCGTGTTCTTTGCGAGGCGACACGGCGGCAAAGAATCGCTCACACGGCGCGCTGTGGTCAGGGCAGAGGGAAGAGTGCAAGGGTGCAACCTCATTAGGAAGTTACCTCCTTACCCTCTTGCCGGGGCATCACCGAGAACCACTTACCGCCCCTGCGCTCCGACGCGACGCCGACGTTCCGCTTGGCGATCTTGAGCGTTCGCTCCGAGATGCCGAGCGACTCCGCGTAGGCGGCAAGCTCGTCCGAGGGGATGCCGTCGCCGTCCTCCAGCAGCTCACGGAGCGCGCTCTCCATCTGCGCCGTCTTACTCTCCGCACGAGCCATGCCGCACAGCACGTCGTCCACCGTCGCGTCGACGCAGCCGAGCCAGCGGAAGCCGTCCTCGCCAAGCGCGAACGACATCGACCTGCCCTCCGGCGCGAGGCTGTTCTTGTCCTGCGCCATGACGCGGACACTCGGATTATCCTTCGTGCGGCCGACGAGCAAAACGCTGCGCGCCGCCGCGCGGAAGTCGATGGAGCCGAGGCCGCGGTAGCCCGCTTTCAAACCCTGCGCCTTGTTCATGTGCCCGACGAGGATCACCGCGCAGTTGTTCTGCTCCGCCATCGCCGAGACGCGCTTGAGGATCGGACGAATCTCGTTGGCGCGGTGCATGTCCACGTCGCTGCCGAGGTACGCCTGCATCGGATCGAGCACGACAAGCCGCGCGCCGGTTTCGTGGACCGCTTTCTCCAGACGCTCGTCCAGCATGGAGAGCTCTTTCCTGCTCTCGTCGATGACGAACACGCGGGAGCAGTCCGCGCCCATCGCTTCGAGCCGGGGCTTGATCGTGTCGGCGAGACCGTCCTCCGCCGTCTGGTAGATGACGGTCATCGGCGGCGCCGCCTCCGCGCACTCCGGCAGGGGCTCACCGCGCGTGAGCGAGGCGATGACCGCGAGGACGAGCGTGGTCTTGCCCTCGCCGGGATCGCCCTGTACGATGGTCAGCTTGCCGAGCGGAACGTAGGGCGGCCACAGCCATTTCACCTCCTCCGTCTGCACCTCGCTCATCTGGATGAGCTTGAGTTCGTTTGCCATTTCATCTTATCCTCCGTTCGATTTCTTATTTCTTTTCTGCATTATCTACTTCGTGTTGCAGTGTAGCACAGCTCTTGACATCTGGCAATAGATTATGTATGCTATCTCTAAATCGTCGAGTAGATTATCTACCGTGGAGGCTTGGCAATGGGGACGCTGGGGAAAGACCTGTTTGACGTTGACCGCCCGCGCACGCACACGATGGTGCGCTTTGGCGAGCGGGAATACTGGATCGAGGGCCGCCGCAAGGGGATACCCTACGGCGAGATACTGACCGAGCTGCTGGACGCGGATATCGGTGCGTATCAAAAAAGCCTCGCGCGGCTGCGCGAGGCGATGGAGAGCGGGAACGAATATTCCGGCAGGCTGAAGACGGTCCGGGCGCGGCTGCGGGAGCTGCCATACTTCCGGTGCTTTCTGCATACGGACAGGGGCTTCGATCCCGCGCCGACGGAGGAGTATTTTTTTCAGGCCGGGCGCGACCTCGCGTTCATCCAGGAACGCTACGCCTGGTTTCTGGACGAGGTTTTTTACAACGCCGCGCCGGAGAAAAAGAGAGGGCAGAGGAAGCTGACGCCCGCCGAGCGCATCCGCAGCAGCGGCATGGAGGCGCTCGTGACCGGCGTGAGCCTCGGCGCGGACCGGGAGATCGACGCCTCGCCGGTCAGCGTACAGTACGCCATGCTGAACGCGGAGGACGACAGCCTGAGCGCGGAGCTGGTGGAGAAGATGTACTTCGACCGGCTGATTGATTTCGTCTACGTGGAACTGATGAAAGGTATCCAGAAGGGGTTTATCCCAAAGCGCTGCCCCAACTGCGGGCATTGGTTTTTGCAGCGACCCGGCATGACGTTCACCTACTGCGAGCGCGTCGCGCCGGGAGAGACGGAGAAGACCTGCCGCGACATCGGCGCGGCGCAGAGCTTTCAGAGCAAGCTCCGCGAGAACGAGGTGTGGAGGCTGTACAGCCGCGCGTATAAGAAATACTTTGCCCGCGTGCGCAAGGGCACGATGAGCAAGCCGGCGTTCGAGGCGTGGTCGCGCGAGGCGGAGCGCATACGCGACGAGGCGCTGCACGAGTATGAGCGCGCCCGGTCGCCAGAGGAGCGTGCGAGAGTCACGGCGGCGGTTAGCGAGAAGCTGAATCGGGTATAAGGCGGAGAAAAGAGAATGGTGGAGCGGGACGCGCGAGTTCGTGCGTCCCGTTCCACCAGAGTATTGTTTGGTTGCTATTGCGCGCTCTTTTCTCTGGCTTAACTTGGAATATCCCTGCTGAAGAACAGGTACACCGCATCATGATAAAAGCGGCCATAGACGATGGTGAGTTACTTATGGTATAATGATTCAGAAAACGTGACCTTGAAATTTGAGTAGTATCAGATAAACTGTGTAAAGACGGTTGCGCGATTTGTGACAATTATGCTTTTCGGTTTTGACGGAGGGACTACAGATGAGTCTTGAAATGGGCGGGCGAGCTGACAAGTATGGCAATCAATATGAGAATCGATATTTGGCACGTCTTTTACTGAGGCTTGTAAATGAGGAGATTAGCTCTGTTACCGTCGAGCCGCTTGGAGCGGATAGCGATAGCGTGGAGTTTATTTCGGAGCATGAAGGGATAAAAGAGTATTACCAGTGCAAGGCAAGTAATATTGACCATGATTCATGGACAATAGCGGATTTGAAGCGTTATAAGGTTTTTTCACGTGCAAAACAGATCGTCCTTGGAGGTGAGGGACAGGAGTATTTCTTTATTTCCCCACTTCAGTATCGACAACTGGATGAGCTTTGCAAGCGCGCGCGGACAAACGCCTCGGCGCGGGAGTTTGTGGATTATCAGCTAACATCAGCATCACTTAAAGAACGGTTCAATGCCTGTGCAAACGAGTTTGAGCTTAACACAGATAATCCGGGGGAATTACAGCAACTCGTTTACTTGCTGGCACATTGTCATTTCGAGCAATGCTCGACGGGCATGGAAGCGGATCGGGAATTGGACGGACGTATCAGCAGTGCCTTTTCTGGAAAAGCGGAAACGGTGCGTTGCCTTTTGGAACAGTATGCCAATGAAAATGGAAAGTTCGGAATAAAGATAATCGCGCAGGATGTGGTGTCATACTTGACGGATAAAGGGCATTTCCTTCGTAACCGGAGCTATGACGAGCGCGTTCTGCCAAGGGTCAACACGATAAACCAGACCAAGTGGGGGGTATATCATCCCGTTTTTGACCGTTTGCTGCATCGCGGCGCAACAGATGAAGTAATTCGTATAGTCCAGGCGGGAGACTCCGCGATCATTCACGGAAAAGCAGGAAGCGGAAAGAGCGGATGCTTGCAAGAGCTTATTAATTATCTGAATGAGGAGCATATTCCCCACCTTGCGCTGAAACTGGATAAGTTCCCTCCAACCGAGTCGGCGGATGAATATGGACGTCGATTGGGCCTGCTTGAATCGCCAGTTTACTGCCTGTCAAAGATGGCATCGGGGAAAAGTTGTGTGCTGATCATGGATCAGCTTGACGCGTTGCGCTGGACAAGCAGTCATTCCGCTGACGCGCTCGCGGTATGCAAGGAAATGATTATGCAGGCGGAATCAATCAATCGCTTGTCCGAGGGAAAGATTTCCGTCGTATTTGCCACCAGGACATTTGACCTTGAAAATGATCGGGGGCTGCGGGATCTATTTGACCAAGGCGAAGCAAAGCAAACTGATACGATGCGTTGGGAAAAAGTCTGTGTCAGCTTTTTCACACCTGAAGATGTGGTTCGCGTTATTGGAGAGGAATATAATTCTTTTCATCCTCGTTTGCGGAAAGTGCTGTTAGTGCCGTCCTCGCTTTATGTTTGGTCGATGCTGAAACACACAAGAGATCGGAGCAGTATTTCGACCACCTACGAGCTAATGCAAAAGTGGTGGGAGGAGATACTGAAACAATGTGAGGAAGCGGATGTTTCACACGAAAATGCGATTGCGTGCAGGGATGGCGTTGTGCGTTGTATGGAGCGGCAAGGCGTGCTTTGTGTGCCAGACGCGATTCTGTCCGACCATCGAAAAGCCGTGGATGTGTTTGTTTCCTGCGGGCTTTTGGCGCATAACGATGGAGGCGGCATTTCCTTTACGCACCAGAGCTTTTTGGACTATTTCATATCCTCGGACTTTGAGAAAAGAATATACGATGGAGAGGAGCTCACACAGTTAGTCGGGAATCCAGATGATCAAACGCCAATCATCCGCTATCGTCTTTTGACGGCCTTGCAAAACTTGATGGAATCCGACCAGCCGATGTTTGTCAAGCAGAGCAAAAAATTGCTGGAAAGTGATAGCGTACGTTATTATTTCAAATGTGCCGTGTTTGAAGTCGCGGGTCAGTGCGGTGATCCGTGCCCGGAGCTCATCGGCCTTGTGAAGAAGTATAGGTGCTTGCCTGATTGGCGGAATCATGTTAATCGAAGCGTTTTCATTGGTCATCCTCAATATGTGACGCAACTGTTGTCAGACCTGAAAGAATGGGTTACTGACGAGGAATTGTCGCTGCTGAAATCAGTAAGCGACAAAGTGCCGGACTTTGTGACGGACAAGCTGCGCCCGTTTGCATTACAAGACCCGGAGCGGGATCAAAAAATACAATGGGCGCTATGTTTTGATGCGAGCGCTGATTCGGAGAATATGTTTTCGCTCCGATGTGAACTCCTAAGAAACCAACCAAGTCTCTTTGACAGCTTTTGGGGATTTTCGGAGCTGATAAAGAAAAAATCGCTCCGGACAATCGACCTGCTCGGTATTCAACTGGATTGCTGGCGCAAATATCAAAGCGCGCATCTGCACATAGGGGAAAACGAGGCGATTACCGAGTACATTGAGTTATTCCGTCGGGATATTATTCACATTCTGTTTCCTCGGATATGTGATTTAACAAAAGACTACTCTCCTCAATGGCCGTGCTACGGATTTGAACAGGAATATAGCACATGGAGGCCGGAGCACTTCGGAAGCGATTCCGCGATTCGAAAAATCATCAGATTTGTCAAGATGGCATTTGAAGTATATGCAAGGGAAGAGCCTGCTGAACTGCTTGAGCTTGTTGCGAATCTCCCGGATGCTGTCTCTGCTGTGGGGCATGAACTGATAGTGCATGGCATATGTTGTCTCCCCACTGAATACAGCGATACAGCCATACAGTGGCTTTTGGATGACTTCGATAACAGAGTGTTTGTTTTTACAAACGAAAATGATTATCTGCACGATACCAAGCAACTGCTGGAAAGATTCACCCCTTACTGCGAAAGTGTGCTCTTTTCACGTCTGGAGCGTACCATTTGCGTATGGAAAGAATCCGCGACAGAAATGACAAGAAAGTATAAATCAAGACAGGAAGTGAATCACGAATATGGCTATCCACCTGTCTATTACGCCTACTGGGGACACTTGCAGAAGGCGCTTTTACCGCATATGGATTACGCGCGTCTTTCCACGTACGCGAAAGAACTTATTGGCGTTTTGAATCGTAACGAATGGGTACAGTTGCCGCATTTTTGCTCGGGCTTTGGCATGAGTGAGTTTGGCACTGTGATTTCGCCGGTTGAGAGCAAAACAGGTAGGTTGAGCGACAAAACATGGTTGCAAATCATCCGAACCCCGCAGAATCGTATGGGAGAGCGGTTTCACAGCACCCATACCGGGGAGACATTCATTGAAGCAACCCATTGGAGCTTTTCGTCATCGATGGGGCGTCAGGCAAAAGAAGAGCCGGAACGTTTCGCGCGGCTCGCGCTACGCTTTCCGGAAGATTGCTATTCCGGGTACATATCTGGTGTTCTGTACGCTTTACGAGACTGGGAACCCGCGCAGGCGGATGATGCTGTTTTGATGAGCGAGGTTTTACGACGGTTTGGCAGAAAAAAGAACCACGATATTGGAACCGCTGCCATGATGCTGATTGAGCGGCATGCGGCACTGGAGTGGCCAGAAGACATACTTGACCTTATCGTGGAGTTGACAGCCATGCATTCGGAGGACGATGCAGACTATGTTGTTACAAACTCTCGTGATCCTGAACACAAGTCGGCGGATTCGCTTTTAAGTAATGCAATCAACACTGTTCGAGGATGTGCTCTGAGAGCTATTGCAAGTCTCCTTTGGCATCATCAAGACCTTGGAGAGCGGTTTAAAGAAACAATGCTTGTGATTGCTGATGATCCAAGCGACGTGACGCGATTTGCCGCTATGTTCTGCGTGACGCCCTACTACAACATCGACCGGGAATTCTCTGTTTTTCTATTCAAGAAGTTGCTTTCGCACGATTTGCGGGTACTTTACGCACCGGGATGCTGGGAAGTGCTGGGACGAGAGTATCAAAATCATGCGGATGATTTCTTTCCAATGCTTAAAGAAGCAAGCGAATCCGATATGGAGGATCTTGCTGAGCGTGCCGCAGGTTATTTGTGCGCGGTTGCCGTTTTCTGTGATAATCCGAAAGCGTTGGAGTTTCTTTTCTCACATCCGTTTAGTGAAAAGCAAAAGAGTAAGATTAGCCAACAGGCGGCGTCTTCCTTTGAAAGCGAAAAGTATCATGAATCGAGCGAGCGAATTCTGCTATACCTACTTGATAATAGCTCGGAAGAACTTATAGGATTTAGACAGCTGTTTCTTGACCACAAGCTTGTGCTGCAACGTGATATGGAGTTTTTGTGCCGATTGATGGAATCGCGGCAAAGCGAATCACTCCTATACAGTTTTTTGGAGTATCTCAACGAGAGTGACGAGGACATCTGCGTTTATGCCCCGGTCCTGGAGCGGATTAGCAAAACGCTGGCCCAAGCTCCTGTGCAATCGGAACTGCGGTTATCAGCGGAAGACTTGGTGAAGTGCGTGGTTCGCCTGTTTGATCGAGGGCAAAACCAGCCTGATGTTCGCCGAATCAGTCTTGACATTTTTGACAACTTGTTTATGAGCGACTTGGGCATGATTCATCCACTGGCGGATATGATAGATGCCTTTGATTGACAAGTGGAAGAAATCGCGAATAAATCCCGCTCAAATGGATGTATTGCTTGTCAACCCGCTTTGAAATCCTTGTATACGGTTTTCCATGGCGACAACTGAGCATAGCTGCTGATAACACTTCTCTAAGTTGTCGAGTAGGCTGATTTCCTCCGCGCTCAGATGCCTTTTTAATTCTGATTCCAGCACACTGATTCTTTGTAACAGTTGCTGGGCTTGTGGCGCTGAGAGTTCTGATTTATCCATTTTCTCATCTCCCCGACACACATGATATAGGCGCGGGGCGGAGAAAGCTATTACCAAATTTGTACATTTTTTCGTGGAAATGTGCTGAAATGGTGGCGTAAACCAATAATTCCTCTTGCTTCTGCGAAAAGGTTGGTATATACTATATCTTGTGGCAGAAGCGGAGGTCGATACCGACTATGGCGGATCCAATGACACCACAAGAGCGCAGCAAACAAATGTCGCTTGTAAAAGGCAAAAATACAAAACCGGAAGTCGAGTTAAAGCGCCTGTTTTGGGATTTGGGATATCATTATCGGTATTCAAATTGGAGCAAATTGCCCGGAAAGCCGGATTTGGTATTTGTTAAGCGGAAAAAAGTGGTATTTCTGCATGGCTGCTTTTGGCACAGGCATCCGGGATGCCCAAACACGAGAATTCCAAAAAGTAATATTTCCTTTTGGGAGCAGAAGCTATTGGGCAATGCCCAACACGACCAATTAGTGTATGACAAACTGGAAGAGCTTGGCTGGGATTATCTCGTCGTGTGGGAGTGCGAGGTAACTAAAAAGTCTAATCGCAATATGTTGGAGCACAAAATACGAGAGTTTATGGACGGGGTGGAAGTAAATGGTCAATTCCATTGAATTGTTTACAGGCGCTGGCGGGCTGGCCATGGGAATGCAAAAAGCCGGTTGCAGTCATCGCGCCTTGATTGAGTGGGATCAGGATTCCTGCGATACACTGCGTGGAAATATTGACTTTGGATATCCTCCCGCGAAGAACTGGAATGTAATCCAATCTGACGTGAGATTGATTGATTATTCTTCCTTTGGCTCAAATATTCAACTTATTTCGGGCGGACCGCCGTGCCAACCGTTCTCCCTTGGAGGCAAGGGACGGGCAAACAATGATCACCGAGATATGTTCCCGGAAGCGGTTCGAGCGGTTCGCGAGATAAAGCCAAAGGCATTTGTTTTTGAAAATGTTAAGGGCCTTTTAAGGAAGTCTTTTGCCACTTATTTCAACTATATCATATTGCAATTGACTTATCCGGATGTGACGCGTGAAGACTCCGAAACATGGATGAGCCATCTGTCAAGGCTGGAAAAGATACATACAAGCGGACATTTCATTGGGACAAAATATAATGTTGTCCCGCGACTCCTCAACGCGGCGGACTATGGTGTGCCACAGACGAGGCATCGTGTGGTGATTGTCGGCTTTAGGGAGGACTTGGGCATTGAGTGGTCTTTCCCCGATGGAGAATACTCCAGAGACGCGCTTCTATATTCGCAGTACGTTTCCTCGGAGTACTGGGAGCGGCATGGAATAGCAAAAAAGAACCGCAGGGCTCCCCTCCCCGCCGAGCTCGACCGCGCAAGGTTGTTTGGAGCAAAGTACGCGGGTGTTACCAATGCGCCGAGGGCCTGGAAAACAGTTAGAGATGCAATAGGAGATCTCCCTGATCCGCAAAGCAAGGAAGCTAATAGAATACCGAATCATCAGTATCGCGCGGGAGCCCGCTCGTATGCGGGACATACGGGGAGTGTTCTTGACGAGCCGTCGAAAACCATTAAAGCTGGCGCGCATGGTGTACCTGGCGGCGAGAACGCTCTCGTTCTTGATGATGGAACGATTCGCTACTACACTGTTCGGGAGAGCGCGCGCATTCAGACATTTCCCGATGAGTATCTGTTTTTTGGCTCTTGGACGGAAAGCATGAGACAGATTGGAAACGCCGTTCCCGTGCGGCTCGCACAGATGATAGGCGAATCGGTAATAGAGAAAATTGAGAGGAACGAAAGAGATGCCGAGGCAAAATCAAAACATACCCGCGCCACAGCCGTTTAATCCTTTGGATAAGAAAAACCTTGGTGAGAGCGTCGCGGAGGCTATGATTGAAGGCCCAGTACATCACTTGCCGCCTGATCGCTTCATTGGAGCAGGGATATATGCAATCTATTATGTCGGCGATTTCGAACCTTATCGGAATCTTGCTGATAAAAATAGGGACGGTCGATTTGAGAGACCGATATATGTTGGAAAGGCCGTTCCGCCGGGAGCGAGAAAAGGCGGATTTGGCTTGGGCGAAGAACCGGGAGAAGTGCTCTCAAACCGTCTAAAACAGCATTATCAATCGGTGCAAGCGGCCGAGAATCTGAACGCGGATGATTTTTACTGCCGATATCTTGTCGTTGAAGATATTTGGATTCCTCTCGCCGAATCGCTACTGATAGAGAAATTCCAACCGGTTTGGAACCGTATTCTCGATGGGTTCGGGAATCATGACCCCGGTGGTGGCCGAGGAGAGCAAAGAAGGTCCCCGTGGGACGAGGTGCACCGGGGACGCGGCTGGGCGGAGCATTTGAATCCGTGCGCGTCATCGAAAGAAGTTTTGCTTGATTCAGTGAGGGAGTTTTTGCGGGGATTAGATTGAAACCCCTTGACTACTGTTTGACTACTATTTCGCAAAATAGGCGCGAGCCCTTGCAGGAAAAGGACTCGCGCCGTTTTCAAAGGGTTTTGGATACGGCGCAACGCACCGTAAAAACCGCATAAAACCAGCGCTTCGCGACCGTGCCTGATAACTCCGACTCTGAAGGTCGTGCGTTCGAATCGCATCGGGCGTACCAGAAAAGACTTGCCAACGGCAAGTCTTTTCTGGTATCGGCGCTTTGCGCCGAGTGGATCAAATTCACTGAGAGGGGAGTCCCCTCCCCTCTCAAACTCACCCCATGCGAACTTGGGGCGGAGCGCGGAAGGAGGTGCAGCGCGTGGGAGCCATCGAAGCCATCGTCACGATCGGCACGAGCTTTGTGCTGATTTCGCTCTTTGTGATGTGCAGACACATCACAAAGAGGAGTATTGATTGCCATTTCGCTCGCCGCTGCGCGGCAACCGCGAAATATGGCTGCGCGTTGACGCACATCGAGCGGCGGTATCGCGCTGCTTGGGGCTGCGCTGAAAAAGCCGGAGGGAAACGATTGGCAAAAGGCGGCGGAAAACGCAATCTTTTCACGGCCTATCGGTTGGGAAAAACCAGAAAGTACGGGAGATTCCTCACCTGAAAAAACGATTTGGGCAACACAGTGGTTTTGACGCGCGGAATCGGGGTACGGCTCGATTGCGGAGCGAAAACGGCTGTAAACGGGAAAGCGGAACAGGAGGGATGCCTCCTGTTCCGCTTTGCTCAGGGCAAGCCGTCTGCTTTTCGTTGTGCTTTTCAGTCAGTGGTCGGACTTGAGCCCCGCGCCGCACATGGTGATAAGCGTATCCGGCGTCGGGCCGTACTTCTCGCAGTAGTTGAGATACGCGGCGTAGTTCGCCGCCGTGGTGTGCTCGCAGTAGACGCCCTTTGCCGCGAGCGCGGCGCGCGCATCCATGATCCTGCCCTCCGGCGCGTGGATGAAGCGGACGCCGTATTTTTTGACGTATTCCAGGATCTCCGCGCCGCGCATGGGCCTGCCGATGGCGATGCCTTCCGCGATGGTTTCCCGCGGCGTGATCTCGGCAGGCTCGTCCAGACCCTGCTCCGCTGCACGCAGAAGCGGATCGCAGGTCTCCGTCTGGAGCGCGATGATCTGCGGCATTTTGTCGATGCAGCCGGAGGCGAGCAGATGCTCCAGGGCGTGCATCACGCCGAGGAACAGCGTGCCGTTGCCGATGGGGACGACGACGTTCGCCGGGATGCGGTGAAGCTGCTCGTACACCTCGTAGATATAGGTCTTGGTGCCCTCGTAGAAGAACGGGTTGTAGACGTGGTTCGCGTAGTAGACGCCCTCGCGCTCCACCTTCTCGCGGCACACGTCGGCGCAGTGGTCGCGCGAGCCGGGGACGATGGTACAGGTCGCGCCGTGGGCGCGGATCATGTCGATCTTCTTGGGGCTGGTGCCGTCCTTCACGAAGACCTCGCATTTTATCCCCGCGCGGGCGCAGTATGCCGCGACGGAGTTGCCCGCGTTGCCGCTGGAATCCTGCGCCACGCTGTCCACGCCGATGGACTTGCAGTGGGCGACCAGAACCGCCGCCCCGCGATCCTTGAAGGAAAGCGTCGGCATGAAGTAGTCCATCTTGAGCAGCACGTCGCCGTCCAACGGAACGATAGGCGTCATGCCCTCGCCGAGCGTGATGCCCCGCCAGTTCTCGTCCGCGAGCGCCATGAATTTCCGATAGCGGAACATACTCCACTCGTCGCGGTCAATCTCCGTGAGGTCAAACCTCGGCGGCGTATAATCCAGCTTCCACAGCCCGCCGCAGTCGCAATGGGACTTCCTTGTGGCAACGCTCTCGCGCCTGCCGCATTTCGCGCAGTAAAACTCCATGTTCAGCCCTCCTCCAATTCAGCAGCCGCCTCTATTTCCACCAACGCGCCGTGATGCAGCGCATTTGTCGGCACGATGACCCGCGCGGGCTTGTGTTCGCCGAAGAACGCCGCATATGCGGCGTTTACCTCGTCCCAGAGGGCAACGTCCGGGACGTATACCCGGCAGAGAACGACGGATTCCTTTGTAACACCCGCCGCCGTCAGGACGCGCTCCAGATTCTCGAGCGCGGTTCTTGTCTGCTCCGCCGCGCCGCCCGCCGCAAGTTTGCCCGTGGCGTGATCAATGGGAAGCTGCCCGGAGATATACAGCATCCCGTGCGAGGCGATAGCGGGCGAGTAATGGCCTCCCTTTGAGGTGCTTCCGGCGATGATCTTCATAAAGTCCCTCCCATATAGATTTTCGCTACAAAATATATCATATGAGCGATATACATGCAAGTGTGGAATTGGGGTACGGCCCGATTGCGGAGCGAAAACGGCTGTAAATGGGAAAGCGGAGCGTGAGCGCCCGCTCGTCCTCCTGCTCCGTCACGTCCTCGCAGAAGGCGCGGTACTCGCGCAGCAGGCTTTCCATCTCGGCGGAGAAGTAGACGTAGCGGTCGCCCGCCGTGGTTTTCGGCTCTTTCACGATGATGTCCTCGCCGGTGAGGTTGCCCCGCAAGGGGCGAGCGAAATGGCATCATGGGTTTATTACGAAAGCGTAGCTTTCGCAATAAACATACCGGGAAGCGCGGGAGAAAGCTACTGAAAGATTCGCGGAAACGCAGATTCTACCAAAGCAATAATATGTGTGCTTTTCCAGAATGCGTTATTGACATATGTCACAAAATGAGCTATTCTTATAATCGACATATGTCAGAAAGGAGACGCCTATGCCGAGACCAACCAGATGCCGGAGAATCGAACGGCTGCCGGTCTACCGCAGCTTTTCGCCCGACGATGCGGAGGCCGCCGAAAGCGTGCGGATGACGGTGGATGAGTTTGAGGCCCTGCGCCTCCTGGACGACGAGGGGCTTACGCAGGAGGCCTGCGCCGAGCGTATGAACGTCGCCCGCACCACGGTCACGGCGATCTATTTAAGCGCACGCAAGAAGGTCGCGGACGCGCTCGTCCACGGAAAGCGGCTGCTGATCACAGGGGGCTGCTGCGCGTTTGAACCGGTTGAAATCAAACAAGCCATTATGGAGAAAGGAAACACAACAATGAGAATCGCAGTCACTTATGAAAACGGAGAGATCTTCCAGCACTTCGGACACACGGAGCAGTTCAAGCTCTACGACGTGGAGGACGGGAAGATCACAAACGAACAGGTCATCGACACCAACGGCAGCGGACACGGCGCGCTGGCAGGCTTTCTGCAGGCGGCGCAGGTGGACGCGCTGATCTGCGGCGGCATCGGCATGGGCGCGCAGATGGCGCTCGCCGACGCAGGCATCAGACTCTACGGCGGCGTGCAGGGCAGCGCGGACGAGGCGGCGAAGGCGCTGGCCGAGGGACGGCTCAACTACGACCCCAACGCGCGCTGCGACCACCACGACCACGAGCACCACGGCGGCGAGTGCGGTCACGGAAGCTGCGCGGATCATCACTGCCACGGAACTGAAAGGCGTATGGAATACGAAATTGCCGGCAAAGAAGATATTGAGGAACTATATGCCCTGCAGCTACGGGCGTTTGAAAGCGAAGCTGAAATGATCGGCAGCCGCAGCGTGCCGGCGCTGATGGAATCACGCGAAGAGAACCGGGCGGACTTTGATCATTGGACTGTCCTGGTCAGGCGGGACGAAGCGGGCAGGATCATCGGCGCGGTCCGATACAGGAAGCTGGGCGACCACATCGACGTCGGCAGGCTGATGGTCGCGCCGGAGCACAGAAACCGGGGCGTGGCAAGCGATTTGATGCGAGCGGTCGAAGAAATGACGCGGGAGAACACATTCGAGCTTTATACCTGCACGAAAAGCTATAGCAACATCCGGCTGTACGAACAGCTCGGCTATCGCATTTTCAAGGAAGAACGGGGAGAGCGTGACCTTTCCTTTGCTTATATGAGAAAAACCATCGAAAACGGAAAGGCGGAAACGCATTGAAAACGGACGCAAGGGTAGAACTTCAGCCGCTTCAGCCGTCTGACCGCGAGCAGTTCATCCACGACAATCAGGAGGCGTTCAACTACGGTGCGCTGGAGGAGCTCGGGCGCCGGGACGACCACTTCGAGGAGGACGGCGAGATCATCTCCCACGAGACCATCGAGGCGTCCATCGACAGCGGCGAGGCGTATCGCATCCTGCTGGGCGGAGAAAAAGTCGACGGCGTGGTGCTCAAGGTCGACGGAGAGCGCGGCAATCTTGAACTGCTGTTCGTTTCCCCGCGCATCCACAGCAGGGGCGTCGGCTATGCCGCGTGGCGCGCGGTGGAGCGCCTGCACCCGGAGGTGCGGGTATGGGAGACGGTCACACCATACTTTGAACAGCGGAACATTCATTTTTATGTAAACCGATGTGGCTTTCATATCGTGGAATTCTTCAACGCGCATCATCCCGACCCCAACGACCCGGACACAGCGCGGGAGCTTGACGAGCAGTTCCCAGAGGGAATGTTTCGGTTTGAAAAGAGAATGGATCTGTAAGGATTGAACTTATTAGATGAAAAACAGAGGGCATCGCTGCAGCGATTCGCACCGATGCCCTTGTCGCCTGCTTACGCGCTCTTATCCTCCGCGCTGCCCGGGATGATGCCGGAGATCACGCGCGCCGCTTCGAGCTTGCGCTCCATCTGCGGATGGCAGTAGGTGCGTTCCAAAAACGACGTGTCCCCATGTCCCGCGAGGTCGGCAACCGTCTGCTTGTCCACGCCGCCGTGGAGGAGCGTCGTCACATACAGATGCCGGAGCGTGTGCAGATGGTACTCCTTGGGAAAGCTGTGACGGTCATAGAACTTCCGCAGGTGCTTGGTGAACGTGTCGGGGTGGATCAGCCGACCGTGCTCGTCGGTGAAAAGATACTCGCTGAACGGATAGCGGTTGCGCTTTGCCTCGCGGCTCTTGTAGACGAAGAACGCGGAGATGAGCAACGACATACCCTCGCCGAGCGCGATGACGCGCGTGCGCCCATTCTTCGTCGTGCCCTCGACCACGCCGACGCCGGACACGCTGGAACGGGAGCGGCTGACGACCATCGTGAGGTCGGCGACGCTTTCCATGAGAAAGTCCGACCACTTGAGCGCGCAGAGCTCGCCGCGGCGACAGCCCGTGCAGATCGCGAGCAGATAGTAGACGACGTAATGGAAGGGTTCCTCCATGAGCGCGCGCAGGAAACGCGCCGCCTCGTCGGGATCGGGAATGAGCTGTTCCCGCGGTTCCGTATCGGGCAGGTCGATCATGCGCGCGGGGTTCTTCTGGATGATTTCGTTGCGTTTCGCGTCGGAGAGGACAGCGGAGACGGCGGTGAGGTATTTTTGCACCGTCGCTTCCTGTACGGGCTTGCCGTGATGCGTCCGCTTCCGCAGATCAATGAGCATATTTTCCAGCGCGATGGGACGCAGCTTCGAGAGCGGGATCGCGCCGATGTAGCGGTACGTCACTGCCAGCATCCGCGCGTACATCGCGAGCGTACTGGGCGCGTACTTCGTCTGACGCTTGAGCCAGCTCCGGGCGAAATCCTCGAACGGTGTGTCGGCATCCTCGCCGAAGCCGTTCTTCACCAGCCGCTCGAACTCCTCCGCCTCGTGCGCGACGTACTGCGCGATGGAGCGCGGGTGGACGCTCTCGGGGACGTGGATGGTTTTGGCGCGGGAGATTTTCTTGCCGTTGGGACGATACCCGTTGCTGACGGTGATCTTGTATTTGCGGGAATTGATTTTCTTGATGCTTGCCATATCGGACTCCTTTCCGTTATGATCCGGGGAGCAGCCTATGTCACATGGACTGCTCCATGGATTGCTGGATTTGCTGTGACGCGGGTTCCTGCCGCGGCTCCGCGGACGGCTGCGCCGGTGTTGACTGCGGCGGATTACCGAGCTTTGGCTTAATCTGTGACGCTTCCGACTGCTTGTGATGCTCGGCGATGCCGAGCACTGTGCCGATCGCGGCTCCGGTCAATGCGCCGAGGATCACGACCGCCTCGTCGCCGTCGCCGAGCGCATGACTGGCGGACGAAAGCATTTTGGAGGTCTGGTTGAGCACGCTCAGCTTGCGGTACTTTTCAGACGGTTCGCTACGGGTATGCTCGGCGGAGTATTCACGCGGCGCGTCAGCAAATGAGTCATGCCATTCGGTATGGATGTCCGCCATCGCGAACGCCTCCATGCACTGGCTGCGGGCGAGGTGAACGAGAAAAGCTTCGTGCTCCTTCTCCCAGCCGGTTTCACCTGTTACAGCTTCTTCAGCATGACGATCCCGAAGATTGTTCCCAGCAGTACCAGCAGCAGGAGCGAGACGATCCCCGGCAGCGTCATCCACTTCTTCGCCGAGCTGATCATTTCGTCGAGCTGCGTGCTCGTTTTGCGCGCCATCTCCCGGAGCTCGTTCTCGGTTGAGCTCTCCATCGAGCGGAGCGACTTCTCGGTGTTCCGCGCCAGAGCGTTCGCGTCTGAGGCGAACCTTTCGCTCATCGTTTCCGCCTGCTGCGCGAACTGCTCCGCCGTCTGATGCAACTGCCGGAGCTGCATCTGCGTCGAGCGCTCGATCTGAGCGAGCAGTTCCTCCGCGTCCGGCCTCGTCAGTAGCGTGGCGAGCGTTGCCAGGATCATATCCGGCATCGAACACAATCTGGTGAGCAGGCTGACCACCGCCGACCAGTTCTTCTCGGTCAGCGTAACGCGCGTTTCGCACTCGCTCGCCATTGTCAGGTCGCGGCGATTCATATTCTTCAGCTCGTCCATCGTGTACTCCTTCGAGGATTCCCTGCCTGATCTTGAATTCATATTCCATGTTCTCCTTCAAATATTTTTCTTCGTGCAGCTTGTTATCGCGGCAGCGGTCGCCGTCCGGCGTGGTATAAGTGATGTACTTTCGGGTGTCCGTCCACTTGACGTCGTAGCCCTCGCTGCGCATCAGAGTGATGAACTCGTCGCGCGTTTTCGCGTATTCCATACACTCGTCGATGGTTGCCATGAGCCGGAACTTCCAGCTCTGACCCTTCGCCGCGACATGGTACTCGCCGATGGTCATCGGCTTGGGCTTGCGCTTCGGAACGTTTTTCCGTTCCTGCTGCGGCTCGAACACCGGCAGGCGGAACTGCTCGCAGACTATGTCGTTGCGCTGCCGCAGCTCCTGTATCTGTTGATCCGCCATGTGAAGCTTTTTACCCGTCTCGAAGTTGACCGAGTTGATGATGAAGTGCGAGTGGATATGCTCCCGGTCGGTGTGCGTGCAGACGAGCACCTCGTAGTCCTTGAAGTATCCGGCGAGCTCCACCGCCGCGGCGTGCGCCTCCTTCGGATCGACGTCCGCGCCCTTCGGGAAGCTCTGTACCATGTGGTAGAACAGCACGCCGCCCTCCTTGTGGTAGAGCTGCTTGGTGCGCAGAAAGTCCTCATAGACGATATCGGGACGGCAGTTGATCCCCGTGACCAGCTGCTTGTCCTCCCACTCCACTTTCTCCTTGCGCTTCGCGTATTTCATGACCGCTGCCATGCAGCCGTGCGTCTGACCGCTCTTGTAGTTTCGGAACGTGACGATTGCCATCGGGCGTTCACTTTCCGCGCGCGACCGCTTCGGAAACGGCTGCGCCGAGCTGCGCGAGCGCGCGCTCGAACTCGTCCAGATACACGATCGAGATGTTGCCGATGTTGGCGAGCTTGGTGAGCTGGTTGAGGTTGTGACCGATGGCGCGCAGCTCGTCGAGGAACTCCTTGAGCGCCTCGATGACGACGACGGGTTTGCCGAGGCAGCAGCGGACGACATAGTCGCTCTGCGACATGTGCGCCTGCTTCGCACGGCTGTGGATCGCGTCGAGGTTCTCACTGGAAATGCGGATGCTGAAAACGGTATCCTTGTTCATGGGTGTCCTCCATCTCATTTTGTTTTTCCGTAGCTACGGGGTTTGGGGCAGCGCCCCATAACGGGTGTGGGCACGGCCCGCGGAGGCATTTGTCGGGGCGGCGGCCAAGGGCCGACGTACAGACAAATGCGATGCTAGCCCGCGTCAAAAGCGGCTCCGTATCGTTCGCTTCCGCGCGGACGCGAGAGCTCATTCACTCCGCGCTTTCTCCTTTTCCCGTCAAAACCGCTCCGCTGGGTTTTTCCGGGAGGGAGACGCGGAATCACCCGTCCGCGCTCTTTGCGAGGCAACGCGGCGGCAAAGAACTGCTCACACGGCGCGAGCTGTTAGGGCAGAGGGAAGAGTGCAAGGGTGCAATCTCATTAGGAAGTTACCTCCTTACCCTCTTGCGGGGGAAGCACGGAATACCACCTGCCGCCCCTACGTTCCGACGCGACTCCGACGTTCCGCTTGGCGATCTTGAGCGTTCGCTCCGAGATGCCGTGTGCCTCCGCGTATGCCGTGAGCTCGTCCGAGGGAAGCCCGTCGCAGTCCTCCAACAGCTCACGGAGCGCGCTTTCCATCTGAGCCGTCTTGCTCTCCGCACGAGCCATGCCGCACAGCACGTCGTCCACCGTCGCGTCGACGCAGCCGAGCCAGCGGAAGCCATCCTCGCCGAGCGCGAACGACATCGACCTGCCCTCCGGCGCAAGGCTGTTCTTGTCCTGCGCGACGATGCGGACAGCAGGATCGTCCTTCGAGCGCCCGACGAGCAGAACGCTGCGCGCCGCCGCGCGGAAGTCGATGGAGCCGAGACCGCGATAGCCAGACTTGAGACCTTGCGCCTTGTTCATGTGACCGATGAGGATCACCGCGCACTCGCTTCGCTCCGCCATCGCCGCTACGCGCTTGAGGATCGGACGGATCTCATTGGCGCGGTGCATATCCACGTCGCTGCCGAGAGGAACATAGGGCGGCCACAGCCATTTCACCTCCTCCGCCCGCACGTCGCTCATCTGAATGAGCTTGAGTTCGTTTTGCATTTTGATCCAACCTCCTGTCATAGCTGCCCCTTGTTTTTTGGGGGCTTTATGGTTACAATTTACAGAGGGAAAAGCGCCCGGTACATCTAAAACCATGCTTCGGCATATCCGGGAAAAGTTGCTTTGAGACGGAATTTCTTCTGGTTTTTTCTCGTTTTGAAACATTTGGAAAGCGTTTGGCAGGATGAGGTTATGAAAAACGATTTAGGCGTCTACGCAAAAAATAAGGACGGCGCTTTGCAGCGCCGCCTGCTGACGGTAAACGGAGAGGCGCCTCTGCCCGACAGCACGCCGGGAGCGGAGGTCATCGACTTCTCGGAGCTCAATTTTCATTATTACGCCGTTATCATCGACCAGCTCATCACCTGCCAGCCGTTTCTCATCAAGGCTGACAAGGGGCGCAAGCGGGTGATCGACAACAACGTCTACGAGTTCATGGCGGACATGGCGAACAACCTCGTGAACACGATAGAGCAGGAGTCGCCGCTATTCGGAACGCTGACGCGCACGGCGCTTGAGGATAACCTCCCGAAGGACGACGGCACGCGCGCCGCGCGCTGCGAATGCTGCGGAAGGTTCTTTATCCCACGCACGAGGGCGGCAACCAAATATTGCGACCGCGTGATCCGCGACGGCAAGACCTGCAAGCAGCTTGCCCCTATATGGAAGCACCAGCGGCAGACAAAGCACGACGAGGTCATCGGCGCGTTCGACCGCGTGAAACGCAGGATGTACAAACGTTATGAGCGCGCACTCAATGTAAGCAAGAAGCCGTCGCCCAGAGACATCTCCTACGCGGAATACTATGGTTGGCTTAAGCCGGCGGCAAAAGCGCGGGACGACTATCTTGCCGGGAAGCTCACGGCGGAGCAGGCGCTGGCGGTCATCGAAGCGGAGCCGGTCAGGGAAGCCGCGCAATAGAACGCAGAGAGAAAGAGAGCCGAGGCTGGATCGCTCCAACCCCGGCTTGATAATTTGAAGAGGTTATCTTGACGCGGTGCAGCCAAAGGGTTCTGTTCCGATGAAGGGCGGTGTGCCCATTCTGAAACAATTTACGCTTCGAGCTGTAAGGGAAACAGTAATTTTGAAGCATCGGCTCATTTCCGCGCGGGGAATGAGGCTTGAATTTGTCTCAAAAACCGCTCCGCGATCGGCGTAAGGCTCTGATATTTGTTCCAAATCAGGTACAGCTTCATCTCCAGACGCGGCGACAGAGGGCGAAAGACCAGTCCGCTTTCCGGCGAGGTGTCGATCAGATTGTTCAGCGTCAGCAGAATACCAAGCTCTTCCTTTGCAAACAGGGAGCCGTTGTAGGCAAGGCGAAACGAGCCTTCCAGACGAAGGGAGGCGAACCGCTCCTTCGCCCAGGGGCGGATATCGTTCTCCCAGCTCTGCTCGGAGCAGAACAGTGGCAGTCCGGCAAGGTCGGCGGCGGTGACAGCCTCTTTTTCCGCGAGCGCGGAGTCTCCCGGCATCACGACGCCGAAGTAGTCCGCTTCGGGAAACAAAATGGAATCGTATTTCCTCTCATTCGGCAGCTCGCAGATCACGGCGAAGTCCAGCAGCCCCTTGTCCAGCTTTTCCGTGACCTGCTCCGTGTCGCCGCTGGTGATATGATAGCGCAGATTCGGATAAGCCGCCTTGAAGCGTCTGATCTCCCGCGCCAGATACCGGATCTGGTAGGATTCCGCAAGCCCAAAATAGATGTCGCCGCCCGATATATCGTCCAGCGACAGAAAATCCCGCTCGATCCGATCCGCCATGGAGATGAGGTCCTCCGCGCGGTCGCGGAGAAGAACGCCCTCTTCGGTCAGCGAAATGCTGAAGCTGTGCCGGGTAAAGAGCTTTTTTCCGAACTCGTCCTCCAGCGCCCGGAGCGCCTTGGACAGCGTGGGCTGCGTGACGTGCAGCATCGCCGCCGCGCGGGACATGTTTTCCTCCCGCGCCACGGCGAGAAAGTAGCGAAGCGTCCGAATCTCCATCCGTGCCTCCTTTGTTATGCTATAAACGAATATCATGATATTCATTATAACCATTGGCACGGAAAAGCGCAATATGCTATATTGAATCTGTAATATTAGAAAAAGGAGCGTTACGCCATGATGAAGACGGAAAAACTGAATCTCACGCAGGGGTGGGACAAAACCTTTCCCAAGAGCGATAAAGTCAACCACAGCAAGGTGACCTTCGTGAACCGCTACGGCATCACGCTGGCGGCGGATCGGTACGAGCCGAAGAACGCGTCCGGCAGGCTGCCCGCCATCGCGGTCTGCGGCCCGTTCGGCGCGGTGAAGGAGCAGTGCGCGGGGCTCTACGCCCAGACGATGGCGGAGCGCGGTTTTCTGACCATCGCCTTTGACCCGTCCTTTACCGGCGAGAGCGGCGGACAGCCCCGCTATATGGCATCGCCCGACATCAACACCGAGGATTTCCAGGCGGCGGTGGATTTCCTGTCCGTACAGGAGAACGTGGACCCCGAGCGTATCGGCGTCATCGGTATCTGCGGCTGGGGCGGCATGGCGCTCAACGCTGCCGCGCTGGACACCCGGATCAAGGCGACGGCGGTGATGACCATGTACGACATGGCGCGCGTGAACGCCAAGGGCTATTTTGACACCGCGGACAGCGAGGAGCAGCGCTATGAGATGAAGAAATCCCTCAACGCCCAGCG
>CAMVAV010000002.1 GCA_947165595.1 uncultured Clostridia bacterium
AGTGCCGCACGATGGCGGCGTTGCTCTCGAACTGCGCCATGCGCACGTCCTTCACGCCGGAGCCGACGGGCGGGATGCCCTTCGACGCGACGAACACCAGCACGTCGCAGTCGAACAGCCGCGCCGCGTCCACAACCTCCACCTCGGGAAACGCGCCGTAGTCCCACGGGAGCGAAACCTGTCCCATCTCGAACTCCCAGCGGGCGGTGATCTGCTCCGACAGGTCGCAGATGCCGATGCGCCCGATCACGTCGCCGCCGAGAAGCTTGAGTCCCGTCAGCAGCGTCGAGCCGACGTCCCCGATGGCGAGGATATTGACGCGCTTCTTTCCCTTTTTCGGCGGCTCCAGCATCCGCTCCCAGCCGGGGCGGCTGCGGTTGACGACGGTGAGCCGCCCCTCCTCCAGCGCCCGAAGCGCCGCTTCCTCCGGTTCAAAGCGCGGCAGGCGCGAGGCGTCCAGCACGGAAAGGCCGTGCGGCTCCTTCAGCTGGCCGGGATGGTTCGCCCGGAAGCTGCCGCGCCCGAGGACCGGGTCGCCCTCGATGAGGTAAAAGAGGCGTCCGTTCCGTTCGATGATCTCATGCATAGTCCTGCCCCCTCATGAGCTGTTCCAGATCGTTTTCCAGATACACCGACGCCGCGAGGCTCGGGTCATAGCGCAGGCACGCCCCCTTGTCGGGGCACAGCGGCAGGATGACCGCCTCGCTGAGCCGGCTGAGCGTCAGGTTGCGCGCGTACTGCTCCCGATACGCCCGCTCCAGCGCCAGCATGACCTCCCGCGCGGACTCGAGGCAGCAGCGGGAGAGCGCGTATACCGCCCGGCCGGAGCACTCGCTTTCAAACGTGGGCGCGGCGTAGGGCAGGATGTGGTTGATCCCCGGCAGCAGCCCCGGCACCGGCGCTTCGGCGCGGCGGACGGTGTTGCCCCCGATGAAGGGGTAGAGCGTGGACTCGATGAACCACTGCCGCAGCGTCGGCACAAAATAGGCGCCGTCCACGGGGTAGCCCTGCTCGCGCATCAGGTCGCGCCCGTGACCGGAGAGCAGGCCGACGAACACCATGCGGATGTCGATGCCCTCCCGCCGCAGCAGCGGGTCCAGCGCGCGGATTCGTATGCCGGGGTGCATCACGTCGTCCACGAGGATGACCGGGCGGTCGAAGGACTTGATGATGCGGATCTGGCGCGGAATGGTCGGATAGTTCGGGAACGCCTCGATCCGGCTCGAGCGGAGGTCCGGCTCGAACACCTTGTCGGTGTGGATGGTCTTGGTGACGGTATTGGGGATCATGCGCCCGCGCAGCATCTTGCCGAAGGGCACGCACATGCACTCTCCCAGCCTCCGCGGCACGACGGGCGTGTCGGGCACGCGGTTGAACGCCGTGATGCGCTCCAGCAGCCGCCGATGGATCACGTCGGACGAGAGCGTCAGCACCAGCGAGCCGGGATAGAGCCCCGTCAGCGCGCGCTGCAGGCGGCGGTGCCCGTTTTCAATGGCGGAGAGCACGCGTTCGTCATGCGCGAGCGGCTCCTGGATCGTGGTCTCCAGATTGCGGATCAGGACCGAGGGCGAGCGCATATCCACCTCCAGCAGCGGCGCGTCCCCCTCCCGGCGGGAAAAACCCTGGCGCAGCAGCAGCTCCTCCAGCTCCGCGGTCACGCCGCCGCGCGGGCGGCAGAGCGCGTAGACGCAGTCCTCCTGCAGTGAGCGCGCCAGCACCTCGCTCAAAAGGAGCTGCGCGTCGTCCCCCCGCGCTCGCACGCCGGTGACGAGCAGCGACTTTCCCGCCGCGCGCAGGCGCACGCGGTCGCTCAGGGAGGAATCGCCCAGCGCCCCGAACAGCTCCGTCGCGCCGAGGTAGCGCCACGTCAGGAAGCCGGCGCGCCGCCCGCCGCGGCGCAGGGCGAGCATCTCGTCGCCCTCCCGCGCCGCCTCGGCAAGCTCCGGGCCGTCCGGCTCGCCATAGGGCGCCGTCAGCCACTCGAAGCAGATATCGGCGGCGGTCAGCAGCGGCTTTTCGTGGCTGTCGCGCAGATAGAGGCCGTTCTGATAGATGAAGTCCTGGATGATGGGGTCGATGAAATGGGAGATGTCGCGGTTCTGGTCCACGTTCTCCCGGATACGGGTCGAACTGATGTCCTCCAGCTCGGGCGGCAGGCGCAGCTCCATCAGGTCGCCCGTGATGCGGAGCGCCTCCCGGTCCGGCAGTCCGGTCTGATCGGGGCGGCGGAACACGATGTGGTTGAGCGAGTGGACGGACCACGGCTCCGGCTCCCTGCGGTACGCCGACGCGCCCGCGATGACGTCCGCGCCGACGACCAGGTACAACCGCCGCCCGCCGAAGATCGTCCGCAGCCGCCTGAGGTCCGCGGGATTCGCGATGTTGACGGGGATGTCGCTCGGGAAGAGATAGACGTGGAAATCCCCCGCCACCGACATGTTGATGATCTGGCGGCGCAGCAGGTGCGGCTGCGGCTTCTTCGACCATGAGAACTCGTCCACGGCGAGATAGACCTCAAAGCCCATCTCGCGTATTTCCCGCACGATGCCCTTGTGCGAAAGCGTGAAGGGGTCGAAGGTGCCGGGGAAGAACGCGATCTTGCGCGGGCGCTCGAACCGAAACGCGCCGCGCTCGAGCTTGTGCAGCGTGAGGAAGCGATCTATGTGCGCCAGCGCGGAGGCGCGGTAGAAAAACGTCAGCGCGTCGGCGTCCGGCGCGGTGTCGACCAAAAACAGCAGCTTGCGGCAGCAGAGCGTGAAAAGCCGCTCCTCCTGCTCCAGCGCGCCGGTGTCGAACAGTTGCCCGAACACCAGCAGCGCCTCCTGCCGCACCGCCTCGCGGTAGTGGGCGAGCCCCTGCAGCAGCAGCCCGATCAGCTCGTGCCAGCGCTCCGTGTAGCGCGCCGCCGGCTCGACGAAGCGCCCGCGGTACTCCTCATAGTGCCGCAGCATGACCCCGATCGTGCGCAGCGCGCCCGCGACGGCGCTGTCCGTCGGGGAGCCCAGCAGGGTCTTGAGCCAGAGCACCTGCTCGTCCAGCTCGCTCGGGTACAGCAGCAGCGCGGTCTGCCCCAGATAGTCGGGGATGTACTTGGAGATGGCGTACTGTCCCAGCTCGATGCCCTTGCCCAGCTCGACCACGACCTCGTTGCGCTGCTCGCGCCGCAGCAGCGGCAGCACGTCCAGCAGCGCCTGCCCCGCCGCGTGGCGCACGACCACGCGCTCGGAGACCTTGATGAGGTTGGAAAAGTGCGTGCAGATGTGCAGGATGTTGTCCTTCCCGCTCCGCTCCGCCTGGTCGCGCAGGATACCGACGCCCACGACCTTGTTGACCCACGGCGTCGCGGTCTTGAGGTTGTCGAGGAAGATCTCCGCGGTGACGTCCTGCTCGAACACCTCGCGGTAGGCGGACACGTCCTCCCCCGCGCGGCGCAGGATGCGGTAGCGCAGGAACTGCAGCGTCAGGCCCTCTCTCGCGCTCCCCCGCGCGGCGAGCTCCGCGATGCGTTTCATCTGCGGATGGTCCTGCGCCAGCGGGCGCTGCGCCTCCTGCAAAAACAGCAGCGCCGCCGTTTGCAGCCGCGTGTCGCCGCAGAGGGCAAAGTACGCGGCAAACTCGATCAGCTTCGCGCGCGTCTGGTCGCCGTAGTGGTGGGGCGGCAGGCTCTGGATCGCGTCGAGCAGGGTGAACGCCGTGTCCGGCTCCTTCTCCTCCGGCTTGTCGTAATAGGTCAACAGCACGCCGACGAAGCGCGGCAGCGTCTCCCGCCGTCCGTAGCGCAGCATGGCCGCCACGACGAGCTTTAGCGTGTAGCCGATGTGCGAGCGCTGCTGGGCGGTGGTCTTGTGGTCGGGGTTGATGATCTTGTCGAGGTACTCCGCCCAGAGGGTGAAGGGCACCTCCTCCGCGGGGTCGGAGGACGCGTCCTCCGGCAGGCGCTTGCGGTAGACGAGGTGGAACTTCGCGATGATCTGCCCGATCAGCCCCGCCGCCTGACGGCGGATATCGCCCTCGCGGTGGGTCAGCAGCTCGTAGAGGAAGGCGAGCGCCTGCGTCTTCTGCCGCGCGGACAGATAGGTGCAGTACGCCTCGAAGATGTTGAGGTAGACGCGCAGCTGCTTCCAGTCGCGGCTGGCGCGCGCCGCCTCGATGATGTTGCCGAAGCGCTGCTCGCCGGAGAGCTGATGCATCAGGCGCAGATGGTGCTCCATGGAGAGCAGCATCAGCCGCTCGACGGACTCCTCCGGCGTCATCAGGGCGGGGTCCTTCGCCTCCGCGCTCACGCGCGGCGCGCCGGTCAGGCCGATGTCCGCGCCGAGCGAGCGGAGGTAGCGCTCAAAGTCCTGCAGCCGGCTGTAGACCAGCTCATAGCGGCGGCGCTTTACCGCGTCGACGTTTTCGAGCTTCCCGAGGATCACGTCAAAGGCGTCGGCAAGGGAGAAGATCTCCGTCACCTCCCGCCCCTGCGCGTCGCGGCTCTGCTTGCAGCGGACGTCGGCGTAGATGAGGCACAGCGACTCGGCGGAGAGCGCGTCCAGCTCCAGGTCCCAGGTCGAATGGTTCGAGGCGATGTGGCTGACGGCGTACATCCCGCGCTTTTCCAGCCAGTACCCCGTGTAGTAGTAGTGCAGGTGCGGCACCGCCTCGCCGGGACGGCAGCCGTATTTGCCGAGGTCGTGCGCCGCGGCGGCGGCGGATATGAGTGCGAGGTCGATCTCCTCCCCCGCCTCGCGGACGCCGCGCGCGACGGTCAGCGCGATGTGGTGCACGCCCGCGATATGGCTCAGCGTGCGGTAGGGCGTCACCTCGTCGCCGAGGCGCATCAGCTCGTAGATGAACTCCCCTCGGAAGGCGGCGAGGAAGCGCTTGTACTCCTCCGCGTGGTCGCAGTCCTCATACTCCTCCGGTGCGAGAAAGGCGAAGTCGTGCATCGGGTCGAAGGGCAGCGTCCGGCGCTCCCGCTCCAGCAGGAGCTGCAAAACCGTCAAAAACGTCAGCGCCCCGCGCTCGAAGCCGTAGGCGTCCGGCGCAAAGCGTCCCTGCGGATACATCCGGGCGCGGATAAAATCGTAGCAGAACGCGCACCAGCCCCGCTCCGGCGCTTTTCCGAGCAGCGGGGCGCAGAGCTCGGCGACGGCGGCGCAGGACAGCCGCTCCCGGATCGGAAGCAGGGCCTCCAGCCGCACGTCGAGCCCCGCCTCGCGCAGGCTGCGCAGCGCCGCGCGGCGGTCCCGCTCCAGCCCTCTGTCACAAAGCGCGCCCGAAAGCGCGTCCAGCAGCTCGCGCACCGCCTTTTTGCTCATCGTACCGTCCCCGTTTCAAAAAAATAATATTGTATTTTACCATCTTTGGCCGCCGCCGTCAACGAAATCGCGCCGCCGCGGTCCGTTTTTTCCTGCCGCTCCTCACCCCGGCAAAAAGAAAGCGTGAAAAATCGAAAAATCTTCTTCCCTTTCCGGCGGATCGGTTGTATGATAATGGCGACGACAAACTGACAGAAACGGAGAGAACGACATGGAAAAGGCAAAGGTTTATTTTACCGATTTTCGCACCCAGGTCGGCGTGAACCAGGGCGAGAAGCTGCAAAAGCTCTGCCGTGCCGCCGGCATCGAAAGCATCGGCTTTGAGGGCAAATTCGCGGCGATCAAGATGCACTTCGGTGAGCTGGGCAACTTCTCCTACCTGCGCCCGAACTACGTCAGGGCGGTGGCGGACCTGATCCGGGCGCTCGGCGGCAAGCCGTTTTTGACGGACTGCAACACGCTCTACCCCGGCAGCCGCAAGAACGCGGTCGACCATCTCTACAACGCGGAGGTCAACGGCTTCAACAGCGTCACGACGGGCTGCTACGTCATCATCGCGGACGGCCTCAAGGGCACGGACGAGGCGACGGTCCCCGTGCCGAACGGCGAGTACTGCAAGGAGGCGTACATCGGCCGCGCGCTCTATGACGCGGACGTGATCGTCTCGCTGACGCACTTCAAGGGACACGAGATGACCGGCTTCGGCGGCGCGATCAAGAATATCGGCATGGGCGGCGGCAGCCGCGCGGGCAAGATGCAGCAGCACTGCGACGGCAAGCCCACGGTCGACCCGTCGCTCTGCCGCACATGCAAACGGTGCGCGCGGGAGTGCGGCTCGGACGCGATCTCCTATGACAGCGGCAAGGCGGTGATCGACCAGTCGCTCTGCAAGGGCTGCGGCCGGTGCATCGGCGCCTGCGCGTTTGACGCGATCTCCTCCGAGCAGGACACGGCGCTCGAGGCGTTGTGCTGCAAGATGGCGGAGTATACGGCGGCGGTTTTGAGCGGCAAGCCGGCGTTTCACATCAGCCTCATCATGGACGTGTCGCCCAACTGCGACTGCCACGGGGAAAACGACGCGCCGATCCTGCCGAACCTCGGCATGCTCGCGTCCTTCGACCCGGTCGCGCTCGACCAGGCGTGCGCCGACCTCTGCCTCGCGGCGGAGCCGATCCGCAACAGCCAGCTCGGCGACAACCTTGCAAGGCCTGACTGGCACCATCACCACGACTGCTTCCTCGACAGCAACCCGAACGTCCGCTGGAAGGAGACGCTCGCGCACGGCGAAAAGATCGGCCTCGGCACAAGAGAATACGAGCTGATCCGTATTTAAGCTTGTTTCGGACAACAGAAAACGGGGCTGCGAAGGATGAGAATGAACGCTCTCACGCTTCGCAGCCCCTCGGTTTTTTGTTTCGCCCGTCCGCCCTACGCCTCCCGCTTCGCCTTCAGCCACGCCTCGTATCCCGCCGGGATGGACGTGTAGCGCAGCAGGCAGCCGTCCTCCGTGCGCTTGACCACCTTGGCGAACAGCTCGCCGCCCGCCTCGAGCTTGACGTTGTCATAGACGGCGAGCTCCGTGCCCGTGTCCAGCACCGCCCCGTCGTGCGCTACGGCGACGATGCCGCCGTAATAGGACTTCGCGCCGCCGTGTTTTCCGTCGAGCCGGCGGAAGCACACGGGGATGGGACGCTCCAGCGCGCGCGGCACCGTGTCCCTTGTCCTGACCGTCACGTTGTACGGCGCGCCTATGCCCGTCACCTGCGAAAGCACCAGCTCGCCCTGCACGCCCTTGGGATAGACGGTCATCTCCTGCGCGATCTCCAGCTCCGCCGCGCAGAGCCTCCGCGTCATCGGGGAGAGCAGCACCTGTCCGCCCACCGTATAGCTTTCGATCCTGCCGCAGAGGTTGACGTGGCTGCCGACCACGCCGTACTTGGTGCGCTTTTCCGAGCCGATGTTGCCGACGACGACCTCGCCGGTGTTGACGCCGATGCCCATTTCCAGCTCCGGGTAGCCCTGTCGGGCGTTCCAGACGTTTACCGCCTCCATCTGCGCCTCCATCTCCAGCGCCGCCGCGACGGCGTCCTCCGCGTGCGTCTCCGAAGGGACGGGCGCGCCGAAGATCGCCAGGATCCCGTCGCCGATGAATTCGATAATCGTGCCGCCGCGCGCCTCGATCACCTCGGTCATCTCGCCGAGGTAATGGTTGAGCATCGTGATGAGCTCGTTCGCGTCCATGCGCTCGCTCATGGCGGCGAAGCCGCGCAGATCGCTCATAAGGATGGAGAGCGTCCGCTTTTTCCCGCCGAGGGCAAGCCCGTCCGGCGTCTCGAGCAGCTGCCGCACGATCTCGTCGGAGAGAAAGCGGCCGAAGGTCTCGCTCAGGAGCTTGTTGCGCAGCTCCAGCTGCCCGTTCAGGGCGCGGATGCGCTCCATCGCACGCACGGCGTCGCGCAGGCCGGCCAGCTCCGTCATGTCGCTGAGCACGACGATGACGCCGACGCTCCTGCCCTCGTCCGTCAGAAAGGAGGTCACCATGCGCAGCTGCCTGGTCTCCGTCCCTGTGAAGTAGGGCACGATCGCCTCGTGCGGCCGCTCCCGGTCGTAGACCGCGTCGAGCACCGTCTGCGCGAAGGCGTCGTTCTCCTCACAGTCGAAAAAGCACTCGCCGAAGCTCCTGTGCAGAAGCTCCGCTTCCTCCCGGGACAGAATCCGCAGAGCGGAGGGATTCAGGCAGATGATCTTACCGTCGAAGCCGACGACCATCACTCCCTCCGACATATCCCGCATGATGCTGTTTCGGATCAGCTCGCTCTTGTCCGCCATCAACGTCTCCCCCTGTCCCCGCCGCGACGCGGGAGCCGCTCACACCTTCGCCTGCGCTTCCTCGTCCTGCTTGCTGCGGATGTTCTCGATGTTCTCCATGCTGCCGCCGCCGTGGTCGTCCTTGGCGCGCAGCTCGCCCTTGTCCACCAGACGCAAAAACGCGTCCACCACGTCCGGCTCCAGCTGCGTGCCGGAGACCTCGCGGATGATGGAGACGACCTTGTCGAAGTTCATACGGTTGCGGTAGGGGCGGTTGGAGTACATCGCGTCGAAGCAGTCCGCCACCGCGATGATCTGCGCCACGCGCGGGATCTCGTCGCCCTTGAGATGATTGGGATAGCCCCGCCCGTCCGGGCGCTCGTGGTGCGACTGCGCGCCGACGGACAGCTCCGGCATGATGCTGATGTCCTTGAGTACCTCATAGCCCTGGGAGGTGTGGGACTTGATCTTTTCAAATTCCTCGTCCGTCAGCTTTCCGTTCTTGTTGAGCACCTCCGGCGGTACGCCGATCTTGCCGATGTCGTGCAGCAGGGCGATGCGGTAGTATTTCTCCACCGTCTCCTTGTCGTACCCCAGCTCCTCCGCGAGCCGCGCCGTGTATTGGGCGACGCGCGTGGAGTGGCCGTTGGTGTACTTGTCCTTCATATCGATCACCTTCGCGAACGCCTCGGTGATCTCGCGGATAAAGGTCATGCTCTCCTGCTGCTTCTTTTCCAGCTTCTGCGTCTTTCCGTGGACATAGAGCTGCACGCACGCCGCCAAAAGCAGCAGCGCCAGCAGACCCGAGACGATAAAAAACCACGTCTGCTCGTAAAACGCCTTCTCCTTGACGATCCGGACGGACACCTCCTTGTTTCCGCGTCCCATGGAATCGCGAAGCTGGATCACAAAGTCGTAGGTCCCGCCGCGCAGATTCGTGTAGTCCACCGGCACCAGCTCGCTGCGGCTGACGGTGGTGCGGTTTTGCTCGAAGCCCTCCAGCCGGTAGCTTACCTGCGGGTTGCTCAGGGAATAGCTGAAGACATAACTGTAGACCGTCAGCTTCCGCACGTCGGAGGGAATCGTGAACGAGCCGTCCGCGTCGGGATAGACCCGCTCCCCGTCCGTATCGAGGAAGGGAACGGAGACCTTGAGGTCGTTGACGTTTTCAAAGGTGGCTTCGATATTGACCTTGCAGACGCCGGTGCCTCCCGCGATATACAGGTCGCCGTCCGCGCTCAGATCGCTGTAGGAGTTCGCCGTCGCGATGCAGGGCAGGCCGTTGGCAATGCTGTAATAGACCGGGTCGATCTCGCCGTTGGCGACCAGCTCCTCCGTCGGGACGACGTAGATGCCGTTGCTCGAGAGCACCCACATGTCGCCCTTGCTGTTCTCGTAGAGGTCGAAGTTGTTCGTGTAGGGGAACTTCCGCACCGTCGTCACCTCATAGTCGGGGGTCATGTAGGCGATGCCGCTGCTGGCGACGATCCAGATGATGTCCCGCTTCGGATCGTGCTTGAGACGCATCACGATGTCCGAGGGCAGCCCGTCCTCCACGTTGATGTTCCGGGCGCCTCTCCCGTCGATGATGTAGATGCCGCCGCCGTTGCTGCCGAGGACAATGTCGCCGTTCAGCCCCTCCTCGACGCAAAGGCTCTCCGTGTCGGCGATGCCGTTTTCCTCGCCGTAGGAGGCGGTGACGCGGTCCCCCCGGATCACGTTCACGCCACCGGTCAGCGCGACGAGGATGCTCCCGTCCTCCCTTTCGCAGACGGAGCGCAGGCTGTTGGACAGCAGGCCGTCGTCCTGCGTGAAGGCGGTCAGCTCGCCGCGGTCATAGCGCAGCAGCCCGTATTTGCGCCAGGTGGATATCCACAGACGCCCGCGGCTGTCGCGGATGACGGAGCGGATGCGGCAGCCGTCGAGCAGCGCGATCAGGTCGTCCGCACCCAGGTCCGCGCCGGAGGCGGTCTCCGCCTTCGTCAGCGGGAGCTCGGACACCGGGCCGTTCCCGTCCAGCACGATCAGTCCCCCGTCCGTGCCGACGAACAGCTTCCCGTCGGACACACAGGTGGAATTTGCCACCGTCTCGGGCAGATCGTAACGCGCGAACAGGTCGGAAAACCGGTTCGGCACCACCTTCATCACGCCCTGCCGCGTGGAGGTAAACCAGAGATTGCCCTGATAGTCCGTCATCACGTGGCCGACGTTGCTGCTCATCGGCAGGTTCTCCAGCACGCGGAACTTTCCGTTCTCCAGCACGCCGATGCCGTTCGAGGCGCAAATCCAGAGCTTGCCGTCGATGTACTCCATCTGCTGGATATAGCTCAGCGGCTGAATGTCGATCGGCTTCAGGTCCGTGAGCGTGTCCCCGAGGGAGGCGCGGTAAAAGCAGAAATCCCCGGCCTCAAAATAGACCTTTCCCGGATGCTCCGGATCGGGCAGGATGGAGCCCGCGCCCTTGACCGGGCTGTCCTCCACGCTGAAGAAGCTCAGCAGCGCGCCGTCCTTTATCCTCAGCATATCGCCCAGGTCCGTCGTCCCGTAGAGGACCCCGTCGTTTCCCGCCCGAAGGTTTCGCATGTTCGCCTCGGCGAGGGCCTCGTCCTCCATCATGGCGAGCTTCCCCTCCGGGTCGATCGTCGCAATGCCGCAGGTGGTGGCGACGTAGATCGTCCCGTTTGGATCCTCCGCGATGGCGCGGGTGTGGGCGGAGCGCATGCCGTCCAGCTTGCCCCACATGCGCAGCTCTCCGCGCTCCATGACCGCGACGCCGTTGTCGTTCGTCCCGATCCACAGGCGGTCGCGGCTGTCCACATAGAGGCACTTCACGCTGCTCAGCCCCGTGGTGGAATCCATGCGCACGAAGGTGTTGCCGTCGTAGCGGATCAAGCCGCCGTAGCTGCCGATCCACAGAAAGCCGTCGCCCGTCTCGGCGATGGCGTTCGCCTCCGAGGTCGGCAGGCCGTTTGTGTTGTTGTACAGCACCGCCGAAAAGCCCTCCGTGCGTCCCGTCGGATCGACGGAGACGGGGCGGTTTTCGGTGCCCGCGGCATTGAGCGCCTGCGGTCCCGCGCCGAAGCACGGCGTCTGCAGCGCGAAAAGCAGGCACAGCAGCGCGCAGAGCACAAAGCGGCGCAGGCCGTCCGTTTGAAGCTTTTCTTTCCGTCTGTTCATCGCTTTCCGCCGCCCCTCTTTTTTCTTTCATGCTTTTACGATCATAATATTATATCCGACGCCGCTCCGGATTGCAAGAAAAAGCTGCCCGCCGCGCCGTCCCGCCTTTTTGGGAAGCGGCTGTCTGTCCGGCGGCGGATTGACAAGCGCGGCGCGCGCCGCTATAATTTTGAAAAGCCGCCGGACAGCCGGCGGCTTACAACACGGACGAAAGCCGGAGGAAAAAGGACATGACGGAGAACCGATTTGATTTTACCACCGTCGTCGACCGGCGTGGGAAGGACGCGCTGGCGGTGGACTGCCTCGGCACGGGCGGCTCCGCGCCGGACAGGCCGCGCGAGGGCTTCCGCGCGATCCCGATGTGGGTCGCGGATATGAGCTTCGCCACCGCGCCGAGCGTGCAGGCGGCGCTGCGCGAGCGGCTGGAGCATCCGCTCTACGGCTATTTCCCGCCGCGGCGGGAGTACTACGACGCGATCATCGGCTGGCAGCGGGACCGGAACGGCGCCGAGGGGCTGACAAAGGAGCACATCGGGCATGAAAACGGCGTGCTGGGGGGCCTCATCAGCGCGGTGGGCGCGCTCTGCTCGCGCGGGGACAACCTTCTCATCCATTCGCCCACCTACGTCGGGTTCACGAGCGCCCTGGAGAACTGCGGCTACCATCTGATCCACAGCCCGCTCCGGCGGGACGCGGACGGCGTGTACCGCATGGACCTCGAGGACATGGAGCGCCGGATCGCGGAAAAGCACATCCACACGGCGGTGTTCTGCTCGCCGCACAACCCCTGCGGCAGGGTGTGGACGCGCGCGGAGCTGGAGGATATGCTGGCGCTGTTCGAGCGCCGCCGCGTCACCGTGATCTCGGACGAAATCTGGTCGGACCTCATCATGCCCGGGCATCGCCACATCCCCACGCAGTCCGTCTCCGCCTACGCGCGCGCGAACACCGTCGCGCTCTACGCGCCGTCGAAGAGCTTCAATCTGGCGGGGCTGGTCGGGAGCTATCACATCATCTACGACCCCGTGCTGCGCGACCGGGTGCGGAAGGAGGCGTCGCTGAGTCACTACAACAACGCCAACGTCCTGTCCATGCACGCGCTGATCGGCGCGTACAGCGAGGAGGGGGGCGCGTGGCTCGACGCGCTCAACCGCGTGCTGGACGGCAACCACGAGCGCGCCGTGCGGCGGATTCGCGAGCGCTTTGCCGGCGTCTCCGCCGCGAAGCCGGAGGGGACGTACATGCTCTTCGCCGACTGCGGCGGCTGGTGCGAGGCGCACGGAAAAACGATGGACGAGCTGGAGCACGCGCTCTGGGACGTCGGCGTCGCCGTACAGGACGGGCGGATGTTCCACGGGCCGACGCATCTGCGCCTGAACCTCGCGCTGCCGCCCGCCCTGCTGGACGAGGCGCTCGACCGGATGGACCGCCTTGTTTTCAACGCAGCCCGGTAAGCGCCCGCGCAAGGGCCGCGCCGCTACCGCCTGACCTCGTGGCCGATGAGCGCCTCGTCGTACTGCGCGCGGGAGCCTCCGATAAACTTGGGTCTGGTCCTCGCGCAGACGAGGTTCGCCTCTCCGATCCGTTTGACCGAAATTCGGACGGGGACCGCCACATGCCGGAGGTGCATCCCGATGAGCGTGTCCCCGATGTCCATTCCGGCAGCCGCCTTGATCTCCTCCACCGCGACGGGGTGCGCCGCGTTCTGATAAACGGTCATGGCGAAGGCTCCGCCGGCGTGCAGCTGCGGCACCACGTTGCAGATCTCCGTTCCCGGCAGCAGCGCGGCGCGCTCGACGATGACCGCGCGGTTCAAATGCTCGCAGCACTGCGCGGCAAGATAGACGCCCCGCTCGCGCAGCGCCGGAAGGACGCCGTCGTACACGGCCTTCGCCGCCTCCGGGCTGGAGCCCTTTCCGATGCGCTCTCCCATAATCTCGCTCGTCGAGCAGCCGACGATGAAGATATCCCCTTTTTCGATCTGCGCCGCCGCCAGCAGCTCGCGCACGGCGCGGTCCGCCTGCGCGCGGATTTCTTCATAATCCATACCGATCCTCCTTCGCTTCCCTCAGTCCGTCGCGATCACAATAAACGCGTCCTGCCCGGTGAAGGTCACCTTCTGCGCCTTGGGCGGGTTCGTCACGATCCTCACGCCGCCGTTTTCGTCCTTCGTGCGATAGCCGATGAACACCTCCCGGCGCCGTGCCGCCGCCTCGCAGGCGGTGTAAATGTCCGTTTCGCGCGAAAGCCTGACATAGCTTCCCGCGGGGCGGACATAGATTTCGGAGCCCTCCTCGCGCAGCAGCTCGTTGAAGATCGCGCGCAGCTCGCGGATCTGGGAGATCTGCGTGAGAATGAGGCTGGTGATGTTGCTGCTGATGACAAAATCGTTGACCTCCGCGATCTGCGCGAGCTCCTGATTCTCCACGCGCAGCATCTCGCTCGTGACGGTGAACTTATAGCCCTTCGTCCTGGCGAGATAGCGGAGCTGGAGCAGGATCATCAATATCTTCGCGTCGCGCCGCTCGATCTCCGCGTCGTCCATGCCGTCGGGCGTGTCGGCAAGCACGAGCACCGTGTCCTCGCCGGGCAGCAGCGATTCCAGCCCCGAGCGGCTGTAGATGTCGCACTCCACGACCTTGAGCCGGATGTTTCTGAGCCGGATATCCTCCAGCTCCGCCTTGTGCTCCATCTGTTCCGCGCTCAGCGCGACCGTCATCTGCGAGCCGTCGCCGACGTAGTTGTCCTCCTCCTCCAACACCTGGCGCAGCTTGGAGCTGTATCCGACAAGGAGCATATCGGTGCGCTGCGCCGGCTCCTTCACATACTCCCCGAGGATGTCGTCCTCCCGCACGGGCGCGGGCGAGGCGTCCATGCGGCTCTCGCCGTCGTCCTCGGCAAAGAGGATGAGCCGGTCGCCCGCCTCCGCCCTGCGGTCCGATTCGGGATTGATGAGGATCCCGCCGTCCTTCGTCACGAAGCCGACGGCGACGGAAACGGGGAAGAAACGGTTGAGCTCTCCGAGCGTCTTGCCTACCGCCTCGGGGTGCTCCTCGATGTAGAACTCGCTGCCGTCGCAGTCGAACAGCTCCGTATAGACCTGCGAGAGCCCGGCGCTGCGCCCGGTGTGGGCGATGATGCGGGACATCATGTTCTGGAAGCTCAAAACCTCGGCGCGGCCCTCGCCGGCGACCTCGGCGGCTTCGAGGTTTTCCTCGTCGCGGATGACCGCGGCGATGTACGCCCTGTCGTTGCCGGACTGCTTCAAAAGCCGCGTCACGGCGAGGATCGACTTGATGGTGGTAAAGTCGTCGTCCGCGTTGATGATGACGCTGCGGCAGGTGTCGAACGAGCAGACCTCGAGGTCGGAGACGTCCGTGATGTTTCCGCAGCGGCAGATCACGCGCGTGGTTTTGGTGTCCGGGAAGCGCTGGCGGATGTTCTCGTCCATGACGTCCTTGGTATCCTTGTCGTCCAGGATGACGAGCGCCTCGTGCCTGTGGTTGGAATTGGCCTCGATCAGCTCCGAAACGATGGTGTAGAGGCCGCCCGCGGTGCCGAGGACGACGACGTGGTTCTCCTCGACGACGGCGGACTTGCCGCGCCGGAGGTCCGCGACCTTCTCGTCGATGGAGTTGCAGATGATACCCGTCAGCGTGCTCGTGACAAATACGCCGATGAACGTGATGACGAGCATGCCGAGGATGTAGCCGAGGCTCGCGCCCTCATCGTTCGCGATCGTACCGGCGTCCATCATGTGCGTCAGGCTGATCCAAAGGCCGCCGCCGATGCCGCTCGCGCCGAACGCCGCGACCGCGAGGCCGAGAACGACCACAGCGGTGACGGTGACGATGACGAGCAGCTTGATGAGCGCCGCCGTGCCCCGCGACATCTGATTGTCGAACCAATAGCTGAATTTGTTTTTCTTCATACCGATAATTCTCCCGTTTCCGTTTTGCCGCCGGTGCGGGCGCGCACCCCGCACGGTCCGCAAAGCCGACGCCCGCTACGCCCGCGCCGCGCCGTATTTGCGCACGAACTCCTCCACGGGCAGCGGCTTTGAGAAGTAATAGCCCTGCAGATAGTCGCAGCCGATGGCGGTCAGGGAATCCGCCATTTCCTCCGACTCGATTCCCTCCGCGGTCACGCTGTAATCCATCTCCTTGAACGCCTTCACGATGCTGGGCAGCAGCTGGTCCTGATCGTGGTAGTAGTCCCAGACCACCTCCATGTCCAGCTTGATGTTGACGAACGGATAGTGCTTGACGCGGCTGAGGTTGGAGTAGCCGCTGCCGTAATCGTCCAGCGCGAAGTGGAACCCGCTCAGGCGCAGCGTTTCGATGTGCCGCTCCAGCAGCGGGATATCGGCGACCGCCTGCTCGGTGATCTCCAGCCGGATCATGTCCGGCGAGACGCGGTTCTCGGCAAGGATGGTGAGGAAGCGCTCGCTCAGGTCCTTTTTCATGCACTGGATGGGGGACAGGTTGACGTTGACCCAGTGGATTCCCATGGCTTCCAGGTCGTTCCCGCTGATGAAGCGGCACGCCTTTTCCAGCACCTGCTCGCCCAGGTTGTTGATCTTGCCGCTCCGCTCCGCGATGGGAACGAAATTGCCGGGGGAAATGAGCTTGCCGTCCGTCCCGCGGATGCGTGAGAGCACCTCCACCCCGGCGAGCCTCCGCGTCCGGCTGTCGATGAGCGGCTGCAGGAAGATCTCCACCCGGTCCTGCTCCAGCGACAGGTCCAGCGCGCGCTTGACCTCCGTATCGCGGTCGAGCTCCTTCGTATTGTTCAGCTCGATCACGCTGTCCACCGCCTGAGAGGCGCGGTGGAGGGCGCTGACGAGATTGGTGACCGTCTTGTCGGCGCTGTCCGCGCAGGAATCCGAGTCGATCATCACAAAGGCGGCCGCCAGATGCAGCTCCGCGTTGTCCGCCGCCCAGGGGTCCTGAAACCGCTCGACGATCTTTCTGTGGATCAGGTCCCAGGGCATCTTCTGCGGCCCGAGCATGGTGAAGCAGCCGTTGCGCAGGTAGAACACGCGGCAGCTCGGATAGTTCAGCGTCAGATAGTGCGCGATCATGTCGACGCCGCGGTCCATCTGCGTTCCGCCGTAGATCCCGCGCATTTCGACAAAGTCCTGGATCGCGAAGGCGAGAATGTGGAACGGGTGCCCCCTTGCGACGATATCCGACAGCTCCTCCCGCAAAGCGGCCATGTTGAACGCGATGCGCCGGGTGGAAAGGTAGAGGTCCGGATTCTCGAACGCGAGATAGACGGAAAGCAGCGACAGCGTGCAGAAGGTGTTCATGATGAGATAGCGCGGCAGCAGGATGCGCGCCACGTTTCCCGCGATCAGGATCAGATTGAAGCCCAGCGCGCTGAAGAACTCATATCTGCTGAGGCTCTTCGCGTTGCGCAGCAGCAGCGCGACGGCCAGCGCCAGGTAGAAAAACCAGCAGACATAGAGGATATCGTACAGCGGTCCGCGCACGTAGCCCTCCTCGCCGATGCGGAACACCGCGCCGGTGAAAAAGCTCGAAAGTGTGACGAGCTCGGTAATCAAAAACACTGCGCTGATGAGCAGGCTTTTGCGCCTGTCGCTTTCCGGCCGGATGTGCAGGATGTCGCAGGTAATGCGGAAAAACCAGAAGCCGCGGGCGTGATACAGCACAAAATAGCCCATATTCAGAAGGTACAGCCAGTAACCGGGAAGGATGGCGTAATTCTCGTCCGCCAGGCTGGCGAGCAGGTCCAGAACCAGCGTGCCGAGCTGCAGGCAGATCAGCTGGACGTAGGTCCTGTTGATCTGGATGTTCGCCCGCGGCATGGCAAGGTAATGGCACAGCAGGATGGCCATAACGAGCACGCCGGTCAGAATGTAGTCATAGTTCCACATGCGATACCTCCCCCCCCCTTTTTCCGCTTGCCGGTCTCACGCCGCGATCATTCCGCCTTTTGCCGCTGCTCCAGGATCGTGCAGAACGCGACGGAGAGGAACGTCTCGTGCTCGCTGGCGGAGCGGCTGGTCAGCGCAATGGGGATCTTCGCGCCGATCACCGCGCCGCAGACGTGGCAGTTCGCGTGGATCAGCCAGCTCTTGAGCAGCGTGTTCGCCGTGGTAAGCTCCGGCGCGATGATGCCGTCGAAGCCGCCGCCGCACCATTCGCACTCGTAATTCTTCAGGCGCGCGGCGTCCTTGCTCATGATGAGGTCGTAGGAGATCGGCCCCCACAGCTCGCACGCCGCGATGGGGCGGCGGCGCTGCTCGAACACAAGACTCTGCGCCTCGACCGTGTCCTGCATGTGGAAGGTGCCCTTTTCGATGAGCGCGAGCATGGCGAGCTTCGGGTTCTCATAGCCCAGCGCGTTCAGCGCCTCGACCGTGTTGCGGATGATGGCGCGCTTTTTACTGATGTCGGGACGGATGATGACCGCCATGTCCGCCAGCGCCAGCAGCTTCGGGTAGCCCGGCATGGAGGCGATCGACACATGGCTCACGACGCGGTTGTCCCTGCGCAGCCCCGTGTCCCTTGCGAGCACCGGCAGCAGGAAGTCGCGCGTGAGCATGTTGCCGCGCATCAGGATGTCGCCCTCGCCGTAGCGTATGACGTCGATGGCGGCGGAGGCGACGTTCTGCCCCGGCATCGTGTCCACCATGGTGTACGGCTCCCGCTCCAGCCCAAGCTCCTCCAGCTTTGTCATCGTGCGGGCGCGGTCGCCGACGAGCACGGGCTGGGCAAAGCCCGCCTCCTGCGCCGCGAACAGCCCCTTGAGCATATTCTCCCCGTCGGAGCCGGCCAGCACCACGCGGCGCGGGCCGTTCTTCTTCGGCACCAGGGCCAGCATCTCGTCAAAGTTTTTCAGTTCCATTTCGTTTTCTTCCTCCCAATCACAGCAGTGAGATCAGATTCCACGACAGCACCAGCCCCGAGAACACGATGGAGACCGTGGAGCAGAGCTTGATGAGGATGTTGAGCGAGGGGCCGGAGGTGTCCTTGAACGGGTCGCCCACCGTGTCGCCCACGACCGCCGCCTTGTGCTGATACGAGCCCTTGCCGCCGTGGTGGCCGGACTCGATGTATTTCTTGGCGTTGTCCCACGCGCCGCCCGCGTTGGACATGAACACCGCCATGGCAAAGCCCGTGACGCTCACGCCGCCGAGCAGGCCCACCACGCCGGTCGGGCCGAGGACCAGCCCCGTGAGGAGCGGGACGACAATGGCGATGAGCGCGGGCATGACCATCTCGTGCAGCGCGCCCTTGGTGCACAGCGCGACGCAGGAGGCGTAGTCGGGGTCCGTTTTGAACTCCATGATACCCTCGATCTCGCGGAACTGGCGGCGCACCTCGACGACGATGGACTGCGCCGCCGTCTGCACCGCCTCCATGGTCAGCGCGGAGAACACGAAGGTGAGCATCGCGCCGATGAACAGGCCCACCAGCACGGTCGGGGAGGTCAGCGTGAAGTTCAGCACCTCGTCCGTGCGCTCCTGCACGATGTTGACGTAGCTCACCAGCAGCGCCAGCGCGGTGAGCGAGGCGGAGCCGATGGCAAAGCCCTTGCCGGTCGCCGCGGTGGTGTTGCCGAGCGAGTCCAGCGCGTCCGTGCGCTCGCGCACCTCGTCGGGCATGAGGCTCATCTCCGCGATGCCGCCCGCGTTGTCCGCCACGGGTCCGTAGGCGTCCGTCGCCAGCGTGATGCCGAGCGTTGAGAGCATCCCGACGCCCGCGATGCCGATGCCGTACAAGCCCCGGTTGAACGCCGCCGTGAACGCGCCGGAGGCGTCCACGATCGTCACCGAGCCGCCCGCCGCGAAGTAGGAGACCAGCACCGCGACGGCGACGATCAGGATCGAGGTCATCGTCGAGCGCAGGCCGAGCCCGATGCCGCCGATGATGATGGTCGCCGCGCCGGTCTCGGAGGCGTCCGCCAGCTTCTGCGTGGGCTTGTAGGTGTCGGAGGTGTAATACTCCGTAAAGTAGCCGATGGCGCAGCCGCCGACCAGGCCGCAGAGGATCGCGACGTATACGCCCCATGAACCGACGATCAGGTACGTCAGCGGCGCGGCAAGCACGGCGGAGAGCGCCGCCGCGGTGTAGGTGCCGGTGCGCAGGCTCTTGAGCAGGGATTCCTGCGTCGCGTCCTCCTTCGTCTTGACGAGGAAGGAGCCGAGAATGGAGCACAGTATGCCGCACACGGCGAGCGCCACGGGCAGCAGCATGCCGGAAAAGCCGTAGCCGCCCGCCGCGCCGAGGGCAAAGGTGGCGAGAATGGAGCCGACGTAGCTCTCATAGAGGTCGGCGCCCATGCCCGCGACGTCGCCCACGTTGTCGCCGACGTTGTCCGCGATGGTGGCGGGGTTGCGCGGGTCGTCCTCCGGGATGCCCGCCTCGACCTTGCCGACGAGGTCGGCGCCGACGTCCGCCGCCTTGGTGTAGATGCCGCCGCCCACGCGGGCGAACAGCGCCATAAAGCTCGCGCCCATGCCGTTCATGACCATGATGTTGCCGAGCGTCGAGGGATCGTCGATGCCGAAGGCGAAGCGCAGCGCGAAAAACCACATCGTGATGTCCAGCAGCCCCAGCCCCACGACGGTGAAGCCCATGACCGAGCCGGAGGAAAACGCCACGCGCAGCCCGCGGTTCAGGCTCTCGCTGGCGGCCTGCGCCGTGCGGGCGTTGGAATTGGTGGCGATGCGCATCCCGATGAAGCCCGCGAGCATCGAGAACACGCCGCCGGTGAGAAACGCGAAGGGCGTGAATTGCGAAAGGATGCGTCCGCCCGAGGCAAAGGCCATCACCACCAGAAGCACGAACACGACGGCAAAGACCTTGAATACCGTCGTGTACTGGTGCTTGAGATAGGCGTTGGCGCCCGCGCGGATCGAGGCCGCGATCTTCCGCATCACGTCGCTCCCCTCCGAATAGGAGAGGACCTTTTTGCGCTGCAGCGCCGCAAACAGCAGCGCGACCGCCGCGCCGAGGAAACCGATGGCAAGATACTGTTCCATGTCTGCTGCCTCCTTCTCTTTTGGAAGGGCCGTCTCCCGCCCCTCCCGTTTTTCCTTCGTTGATTGCCTATTGCAATTATAAGCTTTTTCCCGCGCTCAAGTCAAGGGCGGCGCGCCGGGCTCCAGCAGCCAGCCGGCGTCCAGCGGCAGCGCCGCGAGCGCGACGCCGCGCCGAAATGCGGCTCCGGATCGATATGCGTATTGTACAACTTTGAAAATGCAATGGCAAGCCCTTTTCTTTTTTGCAAGCTTCATTGAAATCACGAAAATGCTGATATAGTTACGATAATACGGTGCGCTGGCACGGAACGGAGGCACGCCATGAAAAGCATACGGACGCACCCCGGCGTGCCCGCGCCGGGCGATCGCCTCCTATCATCTGCTGATGCTGTTCAGCCTGCTCGAGGGGTTGAACCTTCTCGCGTTCGGCGGACAGAACCGTGGCATTCTGTTCTCGATGGGCGTGATCTGCTACGCCCTCGGCATGGCGGTCGAGCAGGCGCTCTCGCAGCGCAGGCTGGTCACGGACTTCCGTCAGGCGCAGATGGAAAGCCGCACCAAGAGCGATTTTCTCGCCAGCGTGTCCCATGAGATCCGCACGCCCATCAACGCGGTCCTCGGCATGGATGAGATGATCCTGCGCGCGGCGTCCATGATCGAGTCTCTGGGCGGCTTCCGGCTGCCGGACGGCGAGCGCGAGCGCTTCGTGCGGCTCCGCAAGGCCGTTGAGTGCTTTGACTGGGACAAGCTGGACGGGCTGCTGCCCTGACCCGGGCGACAGACAATAAGGCGGCGGAGATCGGAGCGATTCATCCACGCTCCGGCCTCCGCCGCGTTCTTTTCTGTATTTCGGTCTCCCTCTCCCCGTCTCAAAGCTGGAAGCCGGAGGTGTCGATGTTCGCCTCGTCCCCGATGAGCGTCTCGAATTCGGACACGGGCATGGGCTTGTAGAAGTGGTAGCCCTGCACGTAGCGGCAGCCGAGGCTCTTGATGAACTCCGTCTCCTCCGCGGTCTCCACGCCCTCGACGATGATGGGGGACTCCATGCTCTTCGCCATGCCGACGATGGACTCGAGTATCTGCACGCCCCTTTTGTCGTCGCTGCTCATGCGCAGGAACTTCGCGTCCAGCTTGATGATGTCGACATTGAGGCTGCGGAGCATGTTGAGCGAGGAATAGCCGCTTCCGAAGTCATCCATCAGTACCAGAAAGCCTGTCTCGCGCAGCCGCTTCACGGCGTCCGCCACCTTGCCGTCGCCCACATAGGCTGACTCGGTGATCTCGATCTTGATCGTGTCCACCGGCAGCTTGTATTTCCACAGCAGCAGCCGGAAAAACGAGGGCACGTCGATGGTGAAGATGTCGATCTGCGAAACGTTGACCGAGATCGGCAGCGGCGTATGCCCGCCGTCGATCCATTTTTTCTGCCACGCGCAGACCTCCTCCCAGACGAACTGGTCCAGGTCGGTGACGAAGCCGTACTGCTCCAGCACGGGCACGAAAACGCCCGGAGAGACCATCGACCCGTCCGCCTTCCTCCAGCGCACGAGCGACTCCGCGCCGACGATCCTGCCGCTCTCGATCAGGCACTGCGGCTGAAGCTGGATGAACAGCTCCTGGTTTTGCAGCGCCTGCTGGAAATCGGAGAGAATCTGGTAGTCGCGCTCCGTCTTCCGGTACATGGACTCCTCGAAGACGCGGATGCGGTGGTGGTAGTCCTCCTTCGCGTGCTGCGACGCCTGCAGCGCGCGGTCGAACAGCTCCTCGACGGAGTGCTTTCCCTCCGCCCGGCACACGCCGACGGCGGGCATGAAGCCAACGGACGAGCCTTGCTCCATGACCAGCTCGTGCACGTCCTCGAACAGCCGCCGGCTGCGCTCCTCGTCAAAGGGGATCAGCAGCGCGAAATCGTCCTGCCCCAGATAGCAGCAAAGCCCGTCGGTCTCCTCCTCCTCGCGCGTCAGGCGCTCGCCGATCTGCGCGAGCAGCTGGTCGCCGGCGTCCCTGCCGTACCACTCGTTGAACAGCCGGAAGTGCTCCAGATCGAGCGCGATCAGGCACCAGCCGTCCGGGTGCGCGCGCAGCAGCTCCTTGCCGCGGACCAGGAGCGCCGATTTCATGCGCAGGCCGGTCAGCCCGCTGCGCTCGTCGATGTCGGTGTCGAAGCCGAAGCCGACGAGCAGGTGGCTGTCGTCGCCCTGCATGGGGGAAATGTGCATCTTGCAGTAGAGCGTCTCGCCGTCCTTTAAAATGCGGCAGCTCAGGTTCATCTCGCCGTGCTCCCGTATGTTGCGCAGCACGTTTTCAAGCTCCAGCTCCCGGTCAAAGAACCCGCGGTCCTCCTCGACGATCATCGGCTCGAACTTCTTTTTGCTGCTGCCGAAGAAGTCGGTCCCGCTCTCGTCCCCCAGCATGTCCTCCTGATACGAGATGTAATTCCCCGTTTCGGTCTCGACGTAGTAGAGGGCGAAGTAATTCGCGGAAAGGGACAGCGCAATGCTGGAGTAAAGGTCGCTGGCGCTCTTCGCCCGCTCGTAGGCCTCCCGCGCCTCCGCCGTCTCCTGCCGGACGCGCACCAGCTCCGTAAAGTCCTGGCTCAGGCCCAGAAGGCAGCTCCGTCCCGTCGCGTCGGTGAATTTGAGCTTGGTCGTCTGGTGCTGATACGTCCGTCCCGCGGCGTCCGTCGATTCCTCGTAGTAGCTGTACGGCCCGTCCATGGAGAGCGCCGTTTTGTCCTTTTCGGTGAAGCGGTCCGCGGTTTCCCGGTCGAAGAGGTCGTAATCCGTCGCGCCGATGACCTCCTCGACGCTCCTGCGCGCCGCGAAATCCGCGAACGCCTGGTTGCACGCGAGATATTCGCCGGTCTCGACGTCCTTGGAGAACATCAGGCCGGGCATGTTGTCCAAAAGCGCGGTCACGCTCCGCGTCAGCTCCGCGATCCGGAGCGCGGCGGACGCCTTTTCCTCCAGCCGCTGGTTCTCCTCCTCCACCTCCGTGGCGTAGTCGCGGATGATCGCCTCGTGATAGCGCCGCAGGGAAATGCTGACCATCACGACGATCAGCCCGGCGATGCCGAGGATGGCGACGATGACGGAAATGACAAGGTTGCGCGTGATGCGGCTGACGACCTCGTCGTACTCCAGCCCCGAAAAGACGTACCAGTCGTCCAGCTTTCCGCAGTTGTAGATGATCAGCTTGCCCTCGTCCTCGATCTGGAAGACGGTCCGGTTGTAGAGCATGATCTGCTGCGCGGTCTCCCGCTCGACGGGATCGCCGGAGAGTATGTAGTTCTTCAGCAGCTCCGACTCGTCGGAATGCGCGAGGATCACGCCGTTGATGTCCATGACAAAGATTCTCGCGTATTCATACGGCAGGCCGCCCCCCTCCGAGGAGGCGCCGTCCGCGTTCATGAGGCCGGTGACGATCCGCTGCAGCTTCTCCGTCGGAAAGTCCATCGCGACCACGCTCGTCCCGTCGGAGAGGAGCCGGCAGATCGTGATCGTCGTGGAGCCGCTCTGGAGATTGGCGAAGGGCGAAACGTGGGCGATCCTGCCGCCCGCGCGTTTGGCGCCGACGTACCAGGGGCGGCTCGTCGGCTCGTATCCCGGATCGGGCGTCCAGCCGGTGCCGTCCAGATATTCGTCCCCGATGTAGCCGTACACACCGGCGGCCTCCGCGCTCCGCTCGCGAAAGCTCTCGGTCTCGCGCTGCATGTAGGCGAGGATCTCCGCGTTCGTCGCGCCGCCCGCGCGCATCTCCTCGATCCTTCGGGAGGCGGACTCCACCGCGTCGTCCGCCGAGCGCAGATAGTCGTCGATCTCGCGGGACGCCAGCAGATAACCGTTCTGGCAGTTCCGGTATGCGTTCTCCTGGCCCAGCTGCATCAGCTCCCGCAGGTTGAGAAGGAGCATTCCCAAAAACAGAAGGCAGCATGCCGCGCACAGGAGGATATGCTTCCACCCCATGATCTTCAGAATGCCGACCTGCTTTGCCATGATCTTTTTCACAGCGCAGCCCCCCCGCTGGATCGCCGCGCGGGACCGCAAACGCGATCGCCCCGCGCCGGCAAATTCTCTTTCGATTTTATTATAGCGCATAAACGCGCGGCTTGCAATGATTTCTTTCAGGCAAATTCGCGCAATTACCACGCGCGGATCGCCCGGTCAGGCGGTCCCGTCTCCCGTGTTCACTTTTTCCAGGAATTGCTCCACATACGCCCGATACTCGTCCGGCGCCGTCAATACCGATTCCGCGTGTCCGGCCTTCGGGATCAGGCGGACCTCGCTGTATCCCTTCGTTCTCGCCGCCATCTTCTCCGAATTCTCCGGAAGGATGAAGCGGTCCTCCGCGCCGTGGATAAAGAGGATCGGCACTGTGTTGCCGTCCAGCGAATCGATCGGCCGCATTTCCTTCAGCGAATAGTGATAGCGCAGCCTGCCCGTGAAATCCGCGACGTCGACCAGAAATACCGGCGCGTGGGCGTTCCGGTATCCCTCCCTCAGAACGTTCTCGATATCGGCAAACCCGCAGTCCGCCACGGCAAAATCCACCTCCGGACGGTACTTCAGGGCTGTGATCGTCGTGGCGGCGCCCAGCGATTCCCCGTGAAGGCCCAGCACGGAAAGCTCCGGATACCTTGCCCTTGTGTCCTCCGTAAGACACTTCAGGTCCAGACCCTCTCTCACCCCGTAGGTGGTAAACGTCGGCGCGTTCTCCCCGTGGCCCCGCAGATCATATATGACGCAGTTGAAGCCGAGCTCCAAATACATCGGAACGTATTTCAGCGAGCCCATGCGATTGTCCGTATATCCGTGGGACAGGATAAGATACCGGTCCGTTGGGAGCGGATTTTTGAGCAGTTCCACATGAAGCTCGTAATCCTCAAAGCCCCTGACCGTATAATCCGTCTTTTCAAGCGTCTCATAAAACGACGTATCATAGCGCTCGCTCTGCCAGGCGAAGGCCTCCTCCAGCGTCTGCCGCTTCCCCGTCATTACAAAGGACGGCAGCCAGAATGAAAACGCCGCAAAAAGGAGCGTCAAGGCGCAAATCGCGGCAAGCAGGCCCTTTTTCCGTCTGTTTCGTCCCTTCACCCATCTTCCCTCCCGTTTCTCTCCGCGTGCTTTTGCCTGCAGTATAGCACGGTTTCGCCCCCGTGTCGAGACCGTGCCGCCCGTTCGCGCGCCGGCTCCGTTTTCCGCTCTTGACAGCGACGCCGCAAGCCGCTATAGTATAAAATCGCGTCTGCCCCGGACCGGCCATCCTGCCGCGCCCCGCGGCGGAGCCTCCGGGCCGGGATGCCCCTCGCCCGCGGCAGCTTGCCGAAAACATGGGGCAAATATCCGTACGGCAGGAATGAAAGCATCAATGAATCCGTTTCAAATGGCATATTGCCGCGCCTTTCAGCAGGGCTTTCGCATCATGTACCCGCATTTCCCCTACCGCGAGCCCGAGGAGCTGCGTTCCGACGCGGACATCCCCGCGAAGCTGAACGAGCTGGGCGTCCGCTCGGCGCTGCTGGTCACAAACAAAAGCCTGCGCGGGCTGGGCGTCACCGCGTCGCTGGAGCAGGCCATGGAGGACGCGGGCGTCCGCTGCGCCGTCTATGACGCCACGCCGCCCAACCCGTCGATCGACGACGTGGAGGAGGCGTTCGCGCTCTATCAAAGGGAGGGCTGCGGCGCCGTGATCGGCTTCGGCGGCGGCTCGTGCATCGACTGCGCCAAGACGGCGGCGGCGCGCGCGGCGTACCCGAAGCGAAGCGTCCGGCAGCTCGCCGGCAACCTGAAGTTCTGGGGCAGGCTCCCGCCCGTCTTCGCGGTGCCCACCACGGCGGGGACCGGGAGCGAGGCGACGCTCGCCGCGGTGCTGGTGGACGGGCAGACAAAGCACAAATTCACGATCAACGCCTTTCCGCTCATCCCCCGCTACGCGGTGCTGGACGCGCAGAACACCGTCGGCCTCCCGCCGTTCTATACGGCGACGACGGGCATCGACGCGCTGACGCACGCGGTGGAGGCGTACATCGGGCAGTCCACCACGCGCGAAACGCGCGCCTGGTCGGTCGAGGCGGTCAAGCTCATCTTCGAGTATCTGCCGCGCGCCTACCGGAACGGGAACGACCGGGAGGCGCGGCAGGCCATGCTGCACGCCTCGTATCTCGCGGGGATGTCCTTCACGCGCTCCTACGTGGGCTATTGCCACGCGGTGGCGCACTCGCTCGGCGGGCGCTACGACACGCCTCACGGTCTGGCGAACTCGGTGCTGCTGCCCTACGTGCTGCGCGCCTACGGCAAGAGCGTCTACCGCCCGCTCCGGGAGCTCGCCGTGGCGGTTGGGATCGCGGGGAAGGAGCTGCCGGAGGCGTTCGCCTCGGAGCGCTTCATCCGCGCCGTCGAAGCGATGAACCGCGAGATGGGGATCCCCGACAAGCTCGGCGGCATCCGCCCCGAGGACGTCGAATCGCTCTCCCGCTACGCCGACCGCGAGGGAAACCCGCTCTACCCCGTTCCGCGCCTTATGGACCGGCGGGAGCTGCAGCGTTTTTACGCGATGGTCTCCGATGAGCCGGAGCCCCCGAAAACCGAAGCCTGACTCAAAAAGCCTCCGCACGCGGGCGGAGGCTTTTTTGACCGGCCCGCCTGCCGGACATTTCGCGCCGCTGCAAAAGAATCGTTTCTTTTTCGGCGCGGGTCTTGCAAAAACGCACGATTCGGTTTATCATAATATAAATATAATCTCATCCCATTAAAGGGAGAACGAAGCGCCGTCCCGAAAAGGCGGGCGGGCGTTTCCGGCAAAACGCGGCGGCAAAACCACAGGAGGACACATTATGGTGGAAATCAGGCATCCCACGGCAGAGGACGCGGTATCGGTCGCGGAGGCGGAAAAGCAGTGCTTCCCCGCGGCGGAGAGCGCGTCCGAGGAAAAGATCCGCGGCAGGATCGCCGCCTACGGCGACCAGTGCTGGCTGCTGCTGGAGGATGGGGCGCTCGCCGCGTACATCTTCGCCATGGCGTCCGACGAGGCGGATTTTCTCGACGGGATGTACGTCGATCCGTCGCTCCACAACCCGCGCGGCGCGTGGCATATGTTCGTCACATTCGGCGTCTCCCCGCGCTTCCGCGGAAAGGATTACGGCACGGTCCTGCTGCGGCACGCGCTCGACGACGCGAAGGCGCAGGGGCGCAAGGGCTGCGTGGGCTGCTGCAAGGAGCACATGCTGAAATACTACGCGCCGTTCGGCTTCCGGGACGAGGGCGTCTGCGGGTCTGAGCTTGGCGGTGCCGAGTGGCATCAGGTCCGTCTGGTTTTCTGACGGCGATGCGCGGTATCACAAAAGCCTTTCCGCTCGACGAGCAGGGCGTCGACGCCGTCGCGGAGGAGCTTGACGCCTTTTTCACGGCGCGCGGGCTCGATAAGAGCATTATACTGCGCGCGCGCTTTGCCGCGGAGGAGCTGCTGCTGTGCGTCATGGAGCACGCCGACGCGCCGAAGTCCTGCACGCTCACGATGGGGACGCGGTTCGGGAGGGCCAGCGCGGACATACAGTATGAAGGTGCCGCCATCGACCCCACCACCGTGGAGGACGAGTGGAGCACGCGGCTGCTTTCCAATCTGGGGCTGACGCCGATCTGGAGCTATCGCAGGGGCGTCAACACGCTGCGGCTCCGCGTTCTGCGGGCGTCCGGGCGCAAGGACCTGCTGTATCTCCTGCTCGCGGTCGCGGCGGCGGCAGCGCTCGGTCTGCTGGGCGGCATACTGCCTGAGGCGTTCACAGGCGGCGTCACCGAACTGCTGCTCGCGCCCCTGTTCAACGCCTTTGTCGGGCTTCTTGCCACATTCGCCGGTCTGCTGATCCTGCTCACGGTGGCGTCCGGCGTGTTCGGCGTCGGGGACACGCGCCTGCTCCAAAGGGTGGGCTGCGTCATGTTCTCCCGCTATGTCCTCACCTCGTTCGCATGCTCCCTCTGCGCGACGCTCCTTGCCGCCCGGCTGTTTCCGCTGACGGCGGCGCCCTCCGGCGGGGAATCGCAGCTTTCCGCCGTCTCGCAGCTGTTCTTTGACATCCTGCCCAAAAATCTCATCACGCCCTTTCTGGAGGGCAACATGATGCAGATCATCGTGCTCGCGCTCTTTCTGGGCGTCGTGCTGCTGCTGCTCGGCGAGCGCGCCGCGACCGTGGCCCGTTTCGTCGAGGAGGGAAGCTGGGTGCTTCAGGCGATGATGGGACAGGTTTGCCGTCTGATCCCCCTGTTTGTATTCGCATCGCTGCTGCGGATGTTCTGGTCCGGCGGCGGCGCGCAGTTCCTCGGCCTGTGGAAGCCGATCCTTTTGTACCTCGTGCTTCTCGCCGGCGCGGTCACGGTCGAGCTCGTCACCGTCGCCCTTCGGACGAAGGCGCCGGTCGGGCTTCTGCTGCGCAAGGTGCTCCCGCAGATCGTGATCGCGTTCACGACCGCCTCGTCGATGGCCGCGTATGAAACCAGCGTCGGCTCCTGTGAGTACAAGCTCGGCGTCGACAGGCACTTTGTCGCCGTCGGCGCTTCGGTCGGCTCCGTTGTTTTCATGCCCTCGTCGGCAATCGCCCTCGCGCTGTTTTCCGTCTATCTGGCGCAGTTCTACGGCGTTGCCGCCGATTTGAGCTGGTATATGCAGGTCTGTCTGCTCGCGGCGGTCCTCTCGATCGCGGCGCCGCCGACGCCGGGTGCCGCGCTCACCGTCAACACGGTCATGCTCGCGCAGCTCGGCATCCCGTCGGAGGGTCTTCTGATCATCGCTGCCGTCGGCGCCGTTCTGGACTTCTTCGACACGGCAGGCAACGTCGCCATGCGCGATCTCGAGCTGGTCAAGCAGGCGGATATTCTGAATCTGCTCGACCGGGAAACGCTTCTCCAAAAATGATGGTCCCGCCCGTTCCGCCCGCGGAAACCGCATTCCGCGGCGCGGACGGCAGGCCCGTGTGAATATAACTCTGTATTTTATTTTGAAAGGAGACCCATACAACATGAAGCAAACCGCAAAGCGAATCCTCTCCGCCTTTCTCTCCCTGGCGCTGATGTTCAGCCTGTGCGCCGTCGCCTCGGCGGCCGGCTCCATCACCTTGGAGGTCGGCGGGTCCGAGCCGGTCAGCACCTTTCTGTCCGGCGACAGCTATGAGTGGAGCAGCGACGACCCGTCCGTTGCCTCGGTATCCGGCAGAGGCGACTCCGCCACGATCTGCGGCGTCGGCGCCGGTCGTGCCACGGTCACTGTGACCGTCACGAAGGAGGTCACGACCACCACAACAGAGACTGTCGAAACCGGTGAAACGGACGAAACCGGCGCTCCCATCACGGAGGAGCGCGAGGTGTCCGAGACCACCACCGAAGAAGTCGGCACCGAGTCCTGGAGCGTCACGGTCACCGAGCCCGCGCCCCCGGCCCGTGAAGATCTGGATGTCTCCATCCGCCCGTCGTCGCTTTCCCTGACCGTGGGTGAGGGTGACGTCTCCCTGTCGGCGAGCACCAGAGGCGAGGTCGGCACCGTGAGCTACGATTGGAGAAGCTCGAACACGCGCGTCGCCGATATCTCCGGCTCAGGGCCGGACATCATGGTCACGCCTCTCAGCGCCGGCACGGCAACGATCTCGCTGAAGGTGACCGACGATTCCCAGTCCGCCAGCGACAGCATTACCGTCACGGTCAGCGCGCCCGAGCTTGAGGAGCTGGACGTTACGATCAGCCCCTCGTCGGGTCTGGACCTGACCGCGGGCGGAAAGGATGGTTCTTTGTCCGCGTCCGTGACCGGCGCGGCGGGCGGCATCTCCTACAGCTGGGTCAGCACGAATACCAACGTCGCCACCGTCTCCGGCAGCAGCCAGAGCACGACGGTTGAACCCCTGAGCGCGGGCTCCTCCGTGATCCGCGTGACTGTGACCGACAGAAACGGCCGCTCCGCTTCCGACGAGGTCACCGTCTCGGTCGCCAAGGCGCAGACCACGCGCGTCATGGCCTCCGCCGGCGCCTCCACCACCCTGACCATGAACGCCGGCGACACGCAGAGCCTCATCGCCAGCGTCAGCGGCGGCAGCGGCAGCTATGCGTTTGTCTGGAACGCCAGCGGCGCCATCGACATTGTCGACCAGATGCGCACCAACGCGACGATCCGGGGCGACGACGCCGGCACCGGCACAGTCACGCTCTATGTGTACGACGCGGAGGACAACAGCAATTACGACACGGTGACCTGGAACGTCACGGTCAACGGCAAGTCGACGCCGATGAGCGTCTCGCTCAGTCCCGCGACGCTGAGCCTCAATGTCGCCGGCAGCGGCACGCTGTCCGCCAGCGCCTCCGGCGGCAGCGGCAACAGCGGCAGCTATAACTACTCCTGGAGCACCAACAACGGCATCGTAACCGTCACGGGCAACGGCAGCGCCGCGACGGTCATCGCCGGCAGCGCCGGCACCGCGGTCGTCACCGTCACCGTCACGGACCGCTCCACCAACACAAGCGGCAAGGCGGCCTGCACGGTGACGGTTCAGAGCAAGGACGCCAGCTACAACGCCAGCGGCACGGTGACCGTCGGGGAAAATACCAGCATCACCGGCGCAGCCAGTTCGATCGCGTCCGGCTTCCAGAAGGCGTTCGGCGTCGCGCTGAGCGCCAGCGCCAGCGTGCGTCTGACCACGCCGAGCGCCGCGATCGGCCAGCTCCGCCTGTCGAACGGCGCCCAGGTCGCCGCGAACACCAGCTACACCTACAGCCAGTTCTCCGCGATGAAATGCTACGCGACCCAGGCCGGCTCCTTCTCGACCGCCTACACGATCAACGACAACGGCAACGTGCTCTCCGGCACGCTGACGATCACGGCGTCGGGCGGCGCGGCGGTCTCGTCGGTCTCGATCAACCGCAGCTCCGTCACGCTCGACACCTACAGCAGCTACTTCCTGAGCCTCGGCATCCTGCCGAGCAACGCCGCCTATACGGTGACCTGGCGTTCGAGCAATTCGAACATCGCGTACGTCGAAGGCAACGGCACCTCCGTGACGGTCTATTCAAAGGGCAGAAGCGGCATCGCGGAGATCACGGCGACCGTCCAGAGCGCCGGCACGGGCAAGAAATTCGAGCGCACCTGCGAGGTTGAGGTCACGGACGCGAGCAACAGCACCTACAACCCCAGCCTGACGCTGACGGTCGGCTCCGACTACTACGGAACCAACCTCGCGGACAACTTCCGCGACCGTTACCGCGCCGTGTACGGCTACGCGCTGGGCGACAACGCAACGATCCGCTTCAGCAGTCTCGGCACCACGAACGTCGCGATCACGCGCCTGTCGGACGGCACAGCGGTGCGGACGAACACAAACTACAGCTTCGCACAGTATGCGGCGATGTCCGTGACGCCCGTCTCGGCGGGAACGATCACGGCGAGCTATTCGCTGACCTATAACAACAACACCCTCAGCGGCACGATCACGATGTACGTCCGCGCGGCAAACATCAGCGTCTCGATCTCCCCCTCCTCCATGACGCTCGCGCCGAACAGCAATCAGGGCGCCAGCGTCACCGTCACGCCCGCGAACTCGTACTACACGGTGACGTGGAGCTCCAGCAACACCAACGTCGCCAAGGTGTATGGCAACGGCATCACCGCGACGGTAAGCTCCGGGAGCCAGGCGGGTACGGCGACGATTGCCGCGACCGTCACGGACCGGAGCGGCGTCAAGGTCGTCCGGAGCTTCGTCGTCACGGTCAGAAATCAGCCCGGCAGCGTCTACAACCCGAGCCTTTCGATGACGCTGGGCGTGAACTACACGGGCACCTCGCTTTCCAGCGCGCTCGCCGCGCAGTTCCAGAGCGTGTATAACACCGCGCTGAGGAACGACAGTGCGAAGATCCGCTTCTCCTCCCTTGGCAACTCCGCCATCGCGGTCACGCACCTCTCCGACGGCAGGCTGATCTCCGCGAACACGGACTACACCTTCTCGCAGTACATCGCCATGTACGTCGAGCCGCTCTCCGCGGGCAGCTTCAACGTGCCCTATACGCTGACCTACAACGGCAACTCGCTGTCCGGCACGGTCATGGTTACAGTCGCGCAGGGCTCCATCAGCAGCTCGCTGAACCTCATCGGCACGAACCCCTACGCGTTCCGTGACGCGACCGCGGACAACAACGCCGCGCACAAGCTGCTCAGCAGCGCGATCACGAACGCGGTCGGCTCGTCGTGGAGCTTTATCCGCTTCAGCAGCTTCTCCGACTCCGTCGGCACGCTCTACAAGGACGCCTTCCGCGCGTCGCTCAACAATGAGAACATCACCGCCTCCGCGCTCGAAAACCTGTACTTCGTTCCCGCGCAGACCGGAAAGTTCAGCGCAAGCTTCTCCGTCTACAATCACGGCGGCGGCTGCCTCGCCTCCGGCACGCTGTACATCTCGGTCTCGGGCAGCACCAACGGCAATGTCTCGTTCAACGACGTTGCCGCGAGCGACTGGTTCAGCACCCCGGTGATCTGGGCGATCAACCGCGGCATCACCAACGGCACGAGCGCCAACACCTTCTCCCCCTATGACGTGTGCACCACGGCGCACATCCTGACCTTCCTGTGGCGCTCCAAGGGAAGCCCCGCGCCGACGATCAGCAATCCGTTCTCCGATGTCAAGGCGAGCGACTACTACTATCAGGCGGCTCTCTGGGCGTATGAGAAGGGTCTCGTCAGCGGCTCGCAGTTCAACGGCAGTCAGGCCTGCACCCGCGCCTCGACCGTGATCTTCCTGTGGAAGCTCGCCGGCCGTCCCGAGGCGATGTCCTCCGGCTTCACCGACGTGCCCGCAAACACGGAGACCGCCTCCGCGGTCAACTGGGCGGTCGCCAAGGGCATCACCAACGGCATGTCCGCGCAGTCCTTCTCTCCCGCGACCACCTGCAACCGCGGCCAGATCGTCACGTTCCTGTACCGCGCCTACGCGTAAGGCCCCGGAGCCAAAGCCTCCGAAAGCGCAAAAATCCATAGACAATGCCCGCAGGCCGATTTCGGTCTGCGGGCATTGTGTTGACTTGTGATCGGTCCGGGAAAACGACAAGCGCGTCAAAAAATGCTTTCCGTCTGTTTCTCTTCCTTCATTTCCTTCTTGGCGCTGATCATCTCGGCGACCGCGCGCGTGTAAACGCACTTTGTATTTGGGTCGCTGCCCGGCTGATAGGCGGACATGCCGATCGCGGCGGAATAGCACTGCCACGGCTGCTTGGTCATCGAGCGCCTGGCGGACTGCTCGAAGTCCTTGCGCAGCGACTCCACCAGCGCCTCTCTGTCCCGATAGTCCCGGCCCTGCAGCACGACCGCGAAATCGTCCCCGCCCACGCGGTAGACCGGCGAGTGCTTGAACACGCTGGAGATCAGCATACAGGCTCCCACGATATACTCGTCGCCCATGCTTTGCCCGTATTTCCGGTTGATCGCGCCCGTGCCGTTCACATCCACGATCACGATCGCGAACTCGGCGTTGTTGTCCGCGATCTTGCGGTCCAGCTTCTGCGACATTTTGACGTACGCCGCCTCCAGATTCACTCTGGTCAGGCTGTCCTTAAAGACGGAGTCCTGAAGCTCCCGCATCGTCTCCTCCGCCTCCGCCAGACCCTGCGCATAGTCCCGCATGTCGGCGGTCATTTTGGTCACGGCGCGGCTCAGCGCCTCAACCTCGTTGTCGGTATGGATGTCCGGCGGCTGGAACAGCAGCTCGTCCGGGTCGCGCTGTCCGTGCGACGAGGCGGCAAATTTCGTCACGCTGTTCTCCAGCAGCCGGATCGGCTTGCTGACGTACGTGCGCATCCAAAGGACGAGGAGGACGGTAAACAGGAGGCCGAGCCCCATGATGAGCGCGATGCAGATGTAAATATTCCGATAGATCGTGTTTTGGATCTCATTGATGGAAATATCCACGCAGAGCACGCCGTAGTGGACGCCCTCCGCGTTGATCAGCGGCCTTGCCAGCGTGTAGTCCACGCCCCACTCCGTCGGGTCCTCGAAAAAGACATCCTCGGTCCCGCTTTGGATGTCCCGGAGCATCTGGGCGACCGTATCCGAGTACCAGCTCTCCGCCCCGTCGCCGAGGCGCAGGAGCTTGTCCGGCGTTTGGGTCTTCTCATAGGTCGTGTTCGCCGAGCACACGCTGCGTATCCTGAACTCGTCCCCCGGCTCTGTCGCCTTCAGAATATAGAGGTAGTGCAGGTCCTTGTAGTAATCGACGAACCGGTCAAACGCCGCATGCGTCTCCTGGTATTTTTCCGATTCCGCATAGGTTTCAGCACAACGGGCCATATCCTCGTCGTCGATGAAGCTCTGCGCGTAGTCCAGAACGCTTGTCATCTGCTCCTGATACCTTCGGTACATCGCAGACGTGAAGACCCGATACGTCACCACGGACAGCAGCACGCTCAACAACACGAAAATCACGGTGCATGCAATCGTGATGCTTCGGTTCATCGGTTTGATTTTCTTTTCCATACGGCTCGCCCCTCTTCCGTCGTTCCGCGCAACGGCACGGCGTCTTCCTCAGCCGGCCGCGATCCTCTTCCTGATTGTCAGGATATTGCGGCCGTCCTTGCGCTCATAGGTCATTTCGTCCATCTTTTTCTTGACCATAAAGATACCGAGCCCCCCGATCGGGCGCTCCTCCGCGGGCACCGTCATGTCCGGGTCCGGCTTTGCGAGCGGATCAAAGGGGATACCGCCGTCAATCAGCGTGACGGCAACAATGCCGCCCTCCACGCCCGCGCGGATCTCTGCCCAGCCGTTTCCCTCCGGATAGGCGTAATGCGCGATGTTGACGAACAGCTCCTCCAGCGAGACCTCGATCAGCATCTGCGTCGCCGGAGGGCAGTCGTTTTCCTCCAGCAGCGCGCTCACAAAGCCGAGCACCTCGTAGAGCTTGTCGGTCTCCGCGGCGACCTTCAGCACTCTTTCCTCACTCATACGCTCTCCTCCGGTCCCGCATAGTGCAGGCACAGCATCGTGATGTCATCGAACTGCACCGCGTCGCCGACGAACTCGTCGATGGCCTGCTTGACCGATTGCAGCAGTTCTTTGGGCTTCGCGGCGGGATCGCGGTTCAGCGCCTCCGTCAATTTTTCCTCGCCGAAGAGCTTTTTATCCGCGTTCGTCGCCTCCGTCACGCCGTCCGTATAGACGAACAGGCAGTCGCCGGGGGCAAGCGTAAACTCATGCTCGCGGAATTTCATGCCTCCCATCGTGGCAAGCGCGGGCGAATGACGGTACTTCACCAGCTCGAACGTCCCGTCTCCGCGGCGCACGGCGGGATGCTCGTGTCCGGCGTTCGCCGCCATGCCCTTGCCGGTGCTGAGCTCCAAAATCGCGAGCCAGACCGTCACGAACAGCTCCGCCTCGTTGCCCTCGCTAAGCTGCTCGTTCACGTCGTGCAAAATCCCGGCGGGCGTGCCGCCCATCTGCGCGCGGTTCTTGATGAGCGTCTTGGCAATGACCATAAAGAGCGCCGCCGGCACGCCCTTGCCGGACACGTCCGCGATCACCATGGCAAGGTGGTCGTCGTCAATGAGGAAGAAGTCGTAAAAGTCGCCGCCGACCTCCTTCGCCGGCGTCATGCTGGCGTAGAGGTCCAACTCTTTGCGGTCGGGGAACGGCGGGAAAATGCGCGGCAGCATGTCCGCCTGGATCTTCGTGGCGACGTTCAGCTCCGCGCCGATACGCTCCTTCTCCGCCGTGACGCGCTCGACCTCCGCGGTGTACGCGTCGATGCGCCGCGTCATCTCCGCGAACGACCCCGCCAGCCATTGCAGCTCGTCGTCGTACCGCAGCTTCGGCTCCGCGATCGCCTGATTCGCATAGGAATTCACCAGCGACGTCAACTGTCCCACTGGCTCCGAAACGTTCCGCCGGAGGATCAGGATATCGAGCGCCAATACGGCGAAAATGCACAGCAGCAGCACGCCCACGATCCGCAGCGCGTGCGCGCGCACCACCGCGTTCAGATTGGAAAGCGAGCAGTCCGCCTCGACTATGCCGACCACGCGGCCCGACGAGTCAAAGACCGGCGCCCACGCGCTCACCGACGCGCCGTACCCGACGTCCTGGCCCAGGATCAGCTCCGTCGAGGCGCGCCCTGCCTCGATATCCGGCAAAAGGTGCTCGTACTCCGTCGCTTCGTACTCATAGACATCGCCGAGGCTGCAGATCTGGCTCATGTCATCGCCCTCCGCGAAGCCCTCCACGACGTAGATGAAGCGGTCCTGCTCCGGATACGCGAGATACACATATTGTATCCCCGTAAACTTTGACTTCACCCGGTCAAATTCACTCTTGAGCCAATCGTAGTACTCGTCCGTTTCGCCTGTTATTACATAATTCTCCACCTTGTCGCCGTCAACCTCGGCGGCAAGGCTGCGGGCAAGGTCCTGCGCCTTCTCGCTGTAAAGGTTCAGATAGGTGGCGCGCAGCGCAAGATAGCTGATACTCGTCACCAGCACCGCCATGAGCGCCATCAGCACCGCCAGCTGCACCGTAATGCGCTGGCTCAGCGATTTCCGCGTTTTTTTCTGCTCCTCCATGCGCTCACTCGATCGTCAGGATATCCGAAAAGCCGGTCACCTCGAAAATATCCATCAAACTGCTGTCGGCGTTGCGGATAACCATGCTCCCCTGCTTGCTCATCACCTTATGCGCCGAAAGCAGCACGCGAAGTCCCGCGGAGGAGATGTACTCCAGCTTCGCGAGGTCAAAGATGAGCTCCGTCACGCCGTCCAGCGCGGTGTGCAGCTCGCCCTCCAGCTGCGGCGCGGTGGTGGTGTCGAGCCGTCCCTCCAGCGCCACGGTCAGCTTGCTTCCGTCCTTGTTCTGCTTGATCGTCATTGTCTGTACCTCCCATATGTTTTTATTGGTTCCTGTTTACACCTGGTTCGCCCGCTTGCAGCCCGGCGCGATCGCGCGCTCCGGGCAGGCCGGCATACACAGGTGACAGCCCACGCATTTGCTCGCGGCGGAATTCGGGGCCGGCGGCCGTGTCGCGCTTCGGCACGTCCGTCGTCTTGCCGGCGGAGGAGAGCGCGAGCCCTCTCACCTCCGCAAATAGCTCGCAGACACCGGGAAATTAAAATAGGTATTGGGGTACGGCTCGTTTTCGAGCGCAAAGTGCCACCACTCACAGTCGATCGGCACAAAGCCGTTGCGTGTCATAACGCGCTGCAGGAGCATGCGGTTGTTGTACTGCTCCTCCGTGACCTCCCGGCAGTCCGGGTGGGACACCTCGCCGAAGAAGTCGAAGGGGCTGCCCATGTCCAGTTCCTTCCCGGTCTTCATGTCCAGCAGCGTCAGATCGACCGCGCTGCCGCGGCTGTGGCTGGACTGCCTGGCAATATAGCCTCTGGCGAACAGCTCCTGCTTCGGGAGCTCCGGATAGAAGTACGGCTTCATGCGCACGTCCTGATCCTCAATGCCCCAGAGCACGAAGTGCCTGACCGCGCAGGCGGGGCGATAGGCGTCGAACACCTTGAGCCGGTACCCCTGCACGATCATCTCGCTGCCGGCGCTCTTGAGCGCTCTTGCCGCCTCGACCGTCAGCAGCGCGCAGGGCTCCTCATAGCCGTCGATCCGCTCGCCGACGAAGTTATAGGTGGAGTAATATCGGATCTCCTGCACGATGTGCGGCACATAGTCCGATAAAAGCACGAAGCCAGACGGGTCCATCGTCACATCGTTCTTATTCTCGCTTCGCATCGCACCGTCCTCCTGTTTTCTCCGCGCGGCGGCGCTTTACTTCCTGGTCACGCCCTCGCCGTAGATGGTCGTCCAGTCGTTCTTCATGGAGACGGGGATCCAGCCGTACTTCTCGCAGGACTGGCGCATGCTCTCCGCCTTATCCAGATTGCCGTTCTCGCGGACGAGGTCGTCGCAGCAGAGCATGAACGCCGCGCTGCGGTGGGGGTTGTTGTAAAGGACGTAGTTCGCCATGCTGGCGTCGCCGCCGCTGTTGCCGAAGGAGAGGACGGGCTGCTGGCCGATCTCCTGCACGATGACGCCGACCTTGTTCATTTTCAGGTTCTTGATGATGAACTCGCCGCCGAGCACCGTCTCGTCCTCACGGCTGAAGACATAGCTCAGGTTGTCCGTATCGCCCTGGTGGGAGGCCACCACCGTCTCGTCGGAGCCGATGACCTGCGCCGGGGGAATGTCCAGCACACCCTCGACGATCACGCGCGCAATGAAGCGGTCCGTGCCGCTGACGATATACACGGTAAAGTCGTTCGCCTGCAGGAACTCGACGACCTGCAGCATGGGCTTGTAGAACCCCTCCGCGCGCGTCATGTTGGTATAGCCGGGCATGGGCTGCTTCTTGAATTCCCGGATATAGTCGCTGAATTCCCCGACGCTCATGCCGGCAAACGCGGAGGCGACCGCCTTGCCGTGGTCAATATCCAGTCCCTTTGCCGCCACGCCGGTCTCGTTCATGGTCTGGATTTTCTCCGCGACCTCCCGCTCAAACGCGGACGCCTTATCCTTGTAGTCGGGGTCCTCCGTCACGCGGTATTTGAGCAGCGTATAGTCGTAATAATTGGGGTCGGTCTCGTTGAGCAGCGTACCGTCCATATCAAACACGGCGATGCGGTCCTCCACGGGGATGTAGTCCGTGCCGCTCCGGTCGGTGATCGCGGCCATGTACTCCACCAGCGCGGTCTTCGGCTGCGCGTTTTCCGTCCACGCGCTCAGGAGGTCGGCGTGAATCCGCAGCACGCCGAAGCGCTCCAGCGCCGCGGCAAGCTCCTGCTGCGTGACGGTGCCCCACGCGTCCGGGCTCCCGTCGTCCGCCTCGCGCAAAACGCCGTTGCTGACCGCCCAATGCAGCGCGCTCACCGCCCAGCCGGGCATGTCGCTGCGGACAAGGATGCCGGTGTTTTCGCCCATCGAGACATCCATGCCGAGGTGCTGCGCCCAGCGGTAGAGCATGCAGGCAAGCTCCGCGCGCGTGACGGCCTGCGCGCCGTTGAAGCATCCGTTCTCGTCGCCGTTCGCGATCCCCGCGCCCTTCGCCCAGACGGCGGCGTTCGCATACTCCGTACCCGCCGCGTCCGGGAACGCGACCGGCTGGATCACCGCGGGCTCCCCCTCGCGCTCATAGAGCGTCCGGATCACGGTCCCGCGGTCCACGGGAGCGGCGGAGCCGCTTTCCGCCCGTGTGGGCACCGCAACAAGGCTCAGGAACAGAGCCAGCGTCAGAAGCAGGCTGCCAATTCTTTTCATCTCTCGGTCCTCCCCGGTTCTTTGATACGCTTCGCTTCCGGTCGGACGCCGCGCCGTCCGCCGGCCTACGGCATCCTGTTGGCATTATACATCATTTGTACCGACAAAATCCAGACATATTTTCACATTTTTTTGAGACGCCGCGCCGTCCGTACGCGGCGCTTCCCGTCAATCGTAGTGCTTCCTCCGAAGACGCTTTTCGAAATCCTCCGTCGGCAGCGGCTTGTCGAACAGATAGCCCTGCACCATGTTGATGTTGACGCTCTTGAGGAACTCGACCTGTTCGCGGCTTTCCACGCCCTCCGTGATAATGCTCATGTCCAGCTCCTTCGCCATTTTCGCGATGTTCGACACGACCACGCTGTCGCGCCTGGTGTCCGTATGTCCGTCGATGAAGGACTTGTCCAGCTTGAGGACGTCGGCAGGATAATCCCGCAGGAGGTTCAAAGAGGAATAGCCCGTTCCGAAGTCGTCGATCGCCATGGCGATATCCGCCGCGTGCATCTCGGTGATGAACCGGCTGAGCCGGTCGTTTTCCTGCTCGCTCGTGGTCTCCGTCAGCTCCACCTCGATGTACCGCTTCGGGATATCGTACTTCTCGAGGATTCTCTTGATGTGCTCGGAAAACCCGGGATCGAACAGATTCATGCGGGAGAAGTTGGTGGAGATGCGCACCGGCTCGATCCCCTCGTCGAGCCATCTGCGGATATCCCGGCAGACCTGCTCAAAGATGCAGAAATCGAGCGTGCAGATGCTCTCGTCGGTCTCCAGCACGGGGATGAACTCGCCCGGCGTGATCATTTTGCCGTCCCGTATCCATCGCACCAGCGCCTCCGCGCCGGCGAGCATATTCGCGTCGGTATTGACCTTGGGCTGATAGTACGGTCTGAATTCGCCCTTCTCGACCGCGTTGGAAAACATGGAGAGGATCTGCTTGCGATGGATCGCCTTGCTGTGCATCTCCGGCGTGACGAACACATACGGCAGGTGCTTTTCGTTCCTTGCGACATTCAGCGCCGTGGCGCACCGGCCCAGAATCCCCTCGCTGTCCATCTCCGTGTCGTCGATGTCGAGGCAGCCCGCCACCGCCTTGAGGGACACCATTTCCTCCTGCCCCTCGAACACGGCGGGGATCTTCACGCCCTCCGTCAGCATCAGCACGGCCTCCGTCTTTTCCTTGCGGACCATCAGGAGGAAATTGTCCGCGGACAGGCGGCCCGCGCACTCGTCGTCGTCGACATAGGACAGCAGATGCTCCGCATAGCGAATGATGATGTGATCCGCCTCCTGCTTGCCATACCTTTTGTTGACAAGGCCGAAGTTCTTCAGGTTCAGATAGAAGGCGTTGTACTTTGTAAGCGTATCCGCCGTTCTGAGCCCGTTGATATAAGTCCGGAAGCCCGCCGCGTTCGGCAGTCCGGTCATCACGTCCGTCTCCGCCGCCTTCAGCACGACCATGTCCTTGAGATAGTGGATGCAGTTGTCCTTGTGGTTGAAGCCGTTGTGTATGGCGACCGCCATTTCCTCGCAGGAATCGTACCCGCAGCAGGAGCAGTTGATGCGGCGGGACGCCTCGTCGAGCTTGTTCATCTCGAGGAAGATCATGTCCAGCTCCTCGGCGTCAGGGATGCGCAGGACGCACTGCTTCGACAGGTCCGTATACGCGCGCAGATAATCCTCCGGCTTCAAATGCGAGAACTGCTCGTTCAGGCAGCTCAGCCTCTCCTCCGGCGTCGCGAATCTGGACCACGCGCTGCCCTCGGTGTTCTTTTTGACTTTCTCCTGAATGTCGTGAAGGCTGTACAGCGCGTCGTCGGTGGCGGAGAGCGCCTCCTCCGTGCCGGTCCCGCAGATGCAGCCCTTTTCGCAGTTGAGCGCGTCCACGAACAAAAACGGCGTCTTTCCGTCACGCAGGCGGTCCTTGTTGTGCTGCAGATAGTGATAGAGCCTCTTCTCTCCCTCCACCTGACGGACAAACGCGTCGCTGCCGAGAAGCCACAGGACGTTATCCCGCAGGCCGCCCGGCATGGGATAGATCGAGCCCAGGCCGTATTCGATCTCGTCCGTGCAGGGCTCGCCGTACACATGGTGCGCCTCGACATACTCCATCAGATGCGCGAAGGTCACGTTGTACTGGACGAGGCCGCGGTTGTTGGGATCGTCGATCTCCAGCTTTTTGGCGATGCAGGGGCTGATAAAGGCAAATTTATCGGTGATGCCGAGCTCCCGCCTCGCGTAGATCGCCGCGCACATCAGCGGGCTCTGGACGGGGAAAAGCTTCGGGAGCAGCTCGGGGAGGTATCGCTCGATGTAGCCGACGACGGCCGGGCAGGGCTGCGAGATGCCGCCCGTAAAATCATGCTGCCGGATGTAGTTGATATATCCCCACGTGGTGATATCCGCCCCGAAGGACACGCTGATCATCCGGTTGGCGCCGAGCGCCTTCAGACCGCCCAGGACCCTCGCGTAGGTATCCGGATAGTTCGCGGGAAAGGCCGGCGCGATCAGAAGCGATATCCTCTCCCCGTTTTTCAGGTCGTTGAAAAAGCGCTCCGTATCGTCCCGAAAATCGCGCGCGCCGTGCTCGCAGACGTCGAAGCAGGCGCCGCAGGCAACGCAGAGGCTCCCGTCCACCTCGATCCTCGATACGCCGTTCTCATCGGGCTGCGTCGACACGCAGGCGCCGATGCAGCTGCAAGCGCGGATGCACTTGTTGCAGCCGATACACTTGTCATTGGTATAGACAAGCCCCTCTTTCATCTCTCTCATACGAATCTCCTTCTGTCCGCCCACCGCGCGCCTTCGCCGGAGGCGCGGTCCGAAAGGAAAAGACCGCCAGCCGGACATCAGCGGCTTCAGCGGTCGTTCCTGTCCTGATCGTGTTCCTTCTCTGTCCGATTTGTCCCGCACGGGTCCGGCTCCGCCGCTTTCCGTAAAGCCGCGGAGCTTTTTCCGCCTGTCGGGCAGCGAGTCGGGCTGTCGTTCGGATCGTGCCTTATGATAACACGCCGGGTCCCCGTCTGTCAATGATGCCGCGCCGCCGCGGCATTTTTCTTTTCCCGCCGAAGCGCGCGGCCGCCGCGGCGCGCATCAGTTTGTTCCGCATCATCCGTGCATCTCCTTCGGTTTTGATACGCTTATTGTAACCCGCCGCCCCATGTGTTGCAACAATGGTTCGGCATTTTTCATTGCACGTTTTTTATCGTAACCCGCCGCGCGCCGGCGTCCCTCATGGTCGGGCGTGGCCGCAGTCCGCCTTTCCCGTCGCGCCTGTGAGGCAAGACGCAGGGAAATACCGCGGGTCCTTGCAATAAGACCGGTATTTTCATTGCCGCCCGCCCTTGCGCTTTGGGCGATCCTCCGCTATAATCAGTATGTTGGGAGAGGCCGGAGACAGAGTGGACGCGCGGAGCGAAAAAAGCCGCCCTGCGGGACGGCGGAAGCTCCGGCGGGAAGGAAACGGCAGCATGGACTGCGAAACGGAGGCGGAATGATGAAACGTGGAAACGGAAAGCGGCTGCTGTGCCTGCTGCTGTGCCTGGCGGCGGCGCTCGCCGTTCTCGGCGGCTGCGGCGCGAAGGACGAGGCCGAGGACAAGCCGCGGGAGAGGGAGAGAAGCGACAGCGCGCGCACGGAATCCCTCGGCGGCAGGAGCGAGGCCAAGCCCGAGAAGCCGGGGAACGAGCCGAAGGAGGACGCGCCGAAGGGGGCGGCGGCCTATCAGGACGTGCTGCAGGCGTATTACGACGCGCTGTACGCCGACTGGTACGAGCCGCTGACCGCGGAGAAGCTCGCGGAGATGGGGCTTTGCCCGCTGCTCGCGGAGTTCGACGACGCGGACAGGGGGCAGTTCGGATACTACCTGACCGACCTCAACGGTGACGGCGCGGACGAGCTGCTGCTGGGCTACAACAACGACGCGTACGCCGACACGATCTACGCCCTTTACACAACGGCGGGCGGCACGGTGACGCCGGTGTTCACCGCAAGCGACTTCGATTCGCTCTATCTGCGCGAGGACGGGACGCTGGTGCGCGAGGGCATGGACGACACCTATGACTACTACTGCGCGCTGTACCGGCTGGACGAGACCGGCTATGCCGTGATGACGGAGGCGCTGCTCAACGACGACGACGCCGGCGCGCCGTATCTGCACGCGACGGAGTCGGGAAACGAGCCGATGGAGGAGGACGCCTTCTGGGACGCGACGGTCCGCATGGAGCTCGGACAGGAGTATGTGACCTACACGCCGCTTGCCGGATACTTCGAGGGCGGCCAGGCGGACGGCGGCTCGACGGGCGGCGGACTTTCGGGCCTCGGCAATCTCTTTTCAAGCCGCCCGGCGGACGTGACGCAGCTCGACACGAGCGGCGCGCGCGGCAGCTATTTCACGCATGAGACCTTCTACGACAGCGCCACCGGCGCGCCCGCCGCGCAGGTGCTCGTGCCCTACGGCTGGACGGGCTCGCTCTCGGTCAACTGGAACTTTGTCAGCACCGACAGCCCCGGCGTCGGCGAGGTGACGCTGCAAAGCCCCGACGGACAGGCGAGCATTACCATCACGAGCAACCAGGCGTTTGTGGATATCACCGCGAACGGGATACACTTCGGCGAGGGGCCGGACAGTGGCCTGTATGTGACGCAGCTTTACTACCGCAACGCCCAGCAGGTGCAGGAGCTGTACCTGACGCACCAGGGCTTCGGCAGCACGACGCCCGTACAGAGCCTCCCCGTCTCCGATTCTCTGCGGCAGATGATCGAGGAGGCGGCGCGCGTCAAGCTGCAGGCCTCGTCGAACGCCTCCGGCATCACGGCGGTGGGCTGCGAGGGAACGGTGGCGCACAATCTCTACCAAAGCGGCGGCGCGTATCTGGAATACGTCACCTTCGTCACCGCCGCGCATACCCGCGTGGTTTCGTCCCACGTCACGCAGGACATGATCTCGTGGAACGTCCCCGCGTCCTTTATCCTGCGGGCGAGCTCGCGCGAGGCGTATGAGCGCTGGGCGGACACGTTTGCCGCCGTCGTGGGCAACTCCAGCTTCACCGCGGAGTTCCTCTATCTCAACATCCGCTGCGGCGCGGCGATCAGCGACGCGATCCACGAGGGCCTGATGGCGCAGTCGGAGGCACGGCTGCGGTCCGACTCCGCGAGCTGGCGCAGCGACTATGAGAGTTCCTCGTCCTACACCTCCGACGACTGGGCGAACCAGTGGAGCGACGTGATCTATGAGCGCAACGAGTACGCCACGACGGACGGCGGCACGGTCAAGGTCGATACGAAGTACGACACCGTGTACCAGGACGGCGACCTGCTCTACATGGGGCCGAGCGCCTACGCCCCGGACGGCTGGACGGAGCTGAGCCAAACCTACTGAGCGCCGCCTGCGTCCCCTTTTGCCTCACGCGTTCAGCGGGGCGCCTTCGTGTAGAATGGGAAAAGCCGAAGGAGGAGCGAATATGGCATACGACTATCAGGGCAAGCTGGTCTCCGCGGAGGAGGCGGTTCGCGCCGTCCGGGACGGCGACTGGGTGGATTACGGCTTCGGCGCGGGGCGCTCTGTCTGGAACCTCGCCATGGGCTCACAGGAGCTCTACGACTGGCTGGACGCGGAGCCGGAGCTGTTCCGCCCCGGCGATCTGGACTATGTCCACGACCCGTACCGCATCGCCGCGATGAAGAACGTCATCAGCATCAACGGCGGCGTGCAGCTGGACCTGATGGGACAGGAGAACGGCGAGAGCGCGGGGACGCGGCAGCTCTCCGGCATCGGCGGGCAGATGGATTTCCTCGAGGGCGCGTATCGCTCCGAGGGAGGCAAGGGCTTTATCTGCCTGAATTCCTCGCGCGTGACGAAGGACGGCGAGCGCAAGTCCAACATTCTTCCCTTTATCCCCGGCGGCTCGACGGTTTCCGCGCCGCGCACGATGACCCAGTACGTGGCGACGGAGTACGGCGTCGTCAAGCTCTCCGGCCTTTCGCTGCGCGAGCGGGCGGAGGCGATGATCTCCGTCGCCCATCCCGATTTCCGCTCGGAGCTGACGGCATACGCGCGGGAGAATTTCAAATAATGCTGCTCGCTCCCGGATACTCCGCATCCCGCGTGTCGATAACGTTCCTGTCCAGATAAGCCGGACAGCGGAAGATGTTTCCGCGCGCCGCGTACTCCTCCCGCCAGTCGAGCGCGATCCTGTTCTCCTCTTTGTCGAGGACGATCCCGATGTCCGTGACGACAAGGCGCTTCATGAACCTTTCCGCGCCGGCCGCCAGCATCCCGTTCTTCACAAAGCCGATCGCAACGGTCAGGTCGGAGCGCACCGCAAGCTCAGCCTCGCCGGTATCCCCATTCATGCCGCTGTTGATGTCCACGCTGACGACGTATGCTCCGGCTGCGTTGATCTCGCGGACCGCCGTTGCGTAGGGCTCGCGCACCGCGCCGCGGAAGCCCGTGCCCAGCAGGCAATCCACGATGATGGCGCTTCCCTCGAAAGCGCCGGTAGAATACGGCGCAACAGGTACGCCGGCGGCCTTCGCCTTTGCCGCGAAGTGCGCGCTGTCCGGGGTGAGCCTCTCGCCGAGCGCGACCACCCTGCTGTCGATGCCGTTCGTCTTGAGGATATACGCCAGCGCATAGCCGTCTCCGCCGTTGTTGCCCGAGCCGGCGGCAATGACAATATTGCCGTGCCAGTCGGCGGCGCGACAGACGCCCATGGCCGCGCGATACATCAGCGTGAGGCCCGGCACATGCTTTTCGATGGTCTTGCGGTCGCTCTCACGCATGTTTTCAACAGATACGCAGTTCAGAAAGCCCATGGCATCATTTCTCCCTTTCACGTCCCATGCGCAAAAAGCCGATCCGCAATCCCGCCGCGGCGCGGACACGGCAAGCGCAGGGTCCGAAATAACCGCATCCCCGCGGAGAAGCAAAACCGCGTTTTTGTCCCGTCGCGGCTCAGTATACCGCAAAAGCGCCGAAAAAGCAATGAAGGCTCCGTCTGCCCGGAGCCGTACGGCATTCTCACGGATATGACTGAAACGTAGAGCGGCAGGGCCGCCGCCGAGCTGCAAGGCATGGGCTGTACGGGTCTCCAGAACCCCGGCGGGATCAACCAACGGAGCGGGAACAAAGAATCGAGGTGAGCCGATGACCGATACGACGATCGAGGCGGCGATCGCATTCATTCAGGACCTGTTCCGCGGCAACGCGGGCGGGCACGACGCCGGCCACAGTCTGCGCGTATACAGAAACGCGCTGCGCATCGCGGAGAGCGAACCCGGCTGCGACGGGGTTCAAGCCCCCGGTGTCCTGCCGGACTCCGGCAGCACAACGGCCTGCGTACACTTTCGGTACGGTGTCGGCGGCTTGCAATGCTCCGGGTCCGCTCCCGAACGGATAATATTCACAGACTGATCTGCGGCAGGCTCCGGAAAATCAGCGGCTCCGCGCAGCGCGAAAGCGCCGGCGCAAGGTCCGGCGGTATTAGCACTCGAATCGGTCGAGTGCTAAGCTTTACAATTCGTTCATAAAAAGACGTATCTTTGTTCACAGACCGTGACTATACTCATAATTGTCCGAAGGGGGAAAGCCCCGGAGGATAAATATCAAGCGACTACCGCGCGAGCGGCATGCCAAAGGAGGTTTTCAAAATGTTTGAACTCGTACCTTTTGTGCATGGAAATCATCTCCGCACATACGACCCCTTCCGTGAGATGGAGGATCTGGAGAACCGCTTCTTCGGCGGGACTGCCGGTGACTGGGGCGGCATCCGGACCGACATCCAGGACAAGGGCGACCACTATCTGATGGAGGCCGATCTGCCGGGCTTTCAGAAGAATGACATCCACATCGACGTTTCGAACGGCGTGATGACGATCACGGCGGAACGGCACAGCGAGCACGAGGAGAAGGACAAGAAAGACTCTTACGTGCGCTGTGAACGCAGCTATGGCAGCTATCAGCGTTCGTTCGACCTCAGCGGGATCGACGAGAGCGGTGTGCAGGCGGCCTATGTCGACGGCGTCCTGAAGCTGACGCTGCCCAAGTCGAAGGAGCAGAAGCCCGAGACGCATCAGGTGAAGATTGCCTGAGTTCCGAAGAGAGCTCCTAAAAGCGGCAAAATGAAGCAAAGCGCGCAGAGAATGTCCGGGCAGACCGCACTCCCTGCGCGCTTTCCCAACAAACGGGAAGGAGACGATGATGATGCTGACTCTGACTCTGATTCTGATGGCGGTTCTTGGCTCCGCGCTGGCGCTGGGCGCGCTCTATATCGGCGCGATGCTGTTCGGGTATCTGCTGCTTGCCATCGGTCGGTGGCAGATGTTCGAGAAGATGGGCCAGCCCGGCTGGAAGGGCTTCATCCCCATTTACTCCGACTATATTCTGTATGGCTCGTGCTGGGAAACCGCTTTTTTCTGGGCCGCGCTTGCCGCCTCCGCCGTCTGCGCGACGGGAGGCGCGGACTCGCGCAGTCTCCTGGTTTCGCTCGCCGGCATCGTCGCCGCCGTGATGGAAGCGGGTCTTGCGCTTCGTATTTCCCGCTCCTTCGGGCACGGCGTCCCGTTCGCCCTCGGCCTTATGCTCCTGAATCCGCTCTTTGTCCTCTATCTGGGCTTCGGCCCGGATCGGTACAGGGGGCTCAGCTGGGGCTGCTGACAAACAGCATACAGCATAAATGGGTCGCGCCAACCGGCTGCGGCCCATTTTTCATGCGGCATAAGATGCGCATTTTTCTTTGCGGGCTGCGATTTTCTGTGATATACTTGATTGATAAGGGCGAGATCCCGGCGAAGCGGGACTTCTCCGAAGTAATACTACTTTCAAATTAAAAGATTTAATTTGAAAGGCGCGTGCTGCGCACGCTGGTTTTGCGCCAAAGGCGCAAAACACGTCTCATGCGAAATTTAACGCCGCTGCGCGGCTATAAAACGATTTTCAATCGTTTTAATAAATTTCAGTATAAGACAAGCGAGGATGGGAAATGAGCGTTGAAAACGGCGAATGGATCATGCGCGGGCTGGACTGGAACGATCCCTTCCGCATCCGATCCCGGCGCGAGCTGGTCAGCTGGATCAATGAAGTCGGGTTTCTGCCGCTGTTCGGCAATGAGATCAAGGGCTTTTCCGTCGAGGAGCATGTGTCTCCGAGCTTCTGGTGGACGGGCGACACGGAGCAGGACCCGTGGGAATGGCGGGAGATCATCGCGCGCAGCCGCGAGGCCGCCTACGGCAAGTTCTTCGGCGGGAAGGCAGGCTTCATCAGCCTTGCGTGGCTGCCGTACTTTGCCAACTGCCGCAGGGATGGGTACGACTTCGATTCGCTCTACGACGAGGGGCTTGCGAACGCGCGCAGCAAACGCATCATGGACGTCTTCGCCGATCCGGAGCATGACGGCGCGTGGAAGAGCGACCCGATCTTCTCCACGGAGCTCAAAAAGCTCGCGGGCTTCGGCAAGGAAGGCGCAAAGAATTTCCCGGGCATTCTGACCGAACTCCAGATGTGGCTCTACCTCGTGGTCGTGGACTTCAGGCGCCGGCAGAACAAGCGCGGCGGCGAGTACGGCATGCCGGTTTCGATCCTGCTCCCGCCCGAAGCCGTGTGGGGCTATGACGCCGTGACCGCCGCTTACGGAGAAGCGCCGGAGGTATCGGCGGAGCGGATCGCCGAGCAGATTCGGAAGCACTGGCCCGCCGCGGAGGAAAAGGCCGTCCGGAGAATGGTCGGAAAGCGGTGAACAAGGTCAGTTCGACAAAAATCCTTTCTGTTGAGGTGAGAAAATGAAAGTCATCAATGTTTATGACCAGTATTTCGCCGCGCGCTGCACTTTTCATGAGGTGGAGCGGCGCGGCGTGCGCGTGCTTCTGACTGCCGCGTCCGAGGACGGCAGGATCCGCTATGAGGAGAGCGTTTCCTTCTTCCCTCACGTCGATGACGAGGACTATGCCGTCAGCTCCGACGCCTATGCGGCTCGCGAGCTGTATTCCGCAAAGGGCCGGCGCTCCAAAAAGCGCGAAGCGGAGCTGATGTCCGGGTTCCGCGTGTGCGCGGATGAGCTTGCGGCCTCTCTCGGCGGGAGCATTGACTGGAAAAAGCCGCTTCGGGACGCCAGATACGGCTGAAGAGGAACGAAGCAAAAAGCGCCGCGCAGGGGCCTTCCCCGCGCGGCGTCGATAATTATGAGAAAGAATGCGCTTACCAGTATTCGCCGGGGACCTCCAATACCGCGTCGGACAGCGGGAAGGCGGCGCAGGGATGAATATAGCCGTATTGCTTGTCCGCCCAGCGCCTGCCGTCATTCTCCTCCGGCATGAAATACTCGCCGGAGACGAGCCGGCTGCGGCACCAGCCGCACTCGCCGCTTCGGCAGCGCGACGGCGCCTTGATCCCCGCGCGCTCCAGCGCGACGAGGATCGGCTCGTTCGCGGCGGCGTCGATCACATACTCCCGCGGTCCCTGCCGGACCGTGAGCTTATACACCGCGTCCCTGGAGGCGGCGGGATAGCCGGGCTGCTCCCAGACCTTCTTCGTCACGCCGAGCATCTCCCGGCGCACGAGGCGGCGCGGAAGCCCGAGCTTCGCGACCTCCTTCTCCGCGAAGCGGTACATCGCCTCGGGGCCGCAGATAAAGATGCTGTACCGCTCCGGCGCGTACCTCCGGATCAGCTCCGCCGTGCCCGCTCGCGCTTCAAAAAGCGTTCCGCGCGGCGCTTGACGTTGACCTTGCCGCCCATATACGCCGCGGCGTCCCATGCCGTATGGACGTTTTTGACCTGCATCACCCAAAAGCTCTGTGCCCAGGCCGCAAGCGCCGTGAAGATGCCGAGAGCTGCGCCGAGAGTCCACAAATCGGTCTTTACAAATGAGAGCAGCACGACGGGCAGAGCGTAGGCAAGCGCCATCAGCGCAAGCGTTTTGGGGACGCTCATGGGCAGCTCGCCGGTGACTCTCCCCGTCTGCCCGTTCATGGCAAAGGTGCGCTTGCCGCCTTTCCACCGCGCTGTCAGCAGCCACACGGGAAGCAGCGCGTACTGCGCGCGGTCCGTGCGGAGCTTGACCTGCACATTCCGCGTCTCGCCGAGGTTTTCGTGCCGAATGACTTTTGCAATACGCGCCGCCGCAGTCTTTTTCACGCGCTCTGCGGCGCGCCGCTCGTCTTCCTTCGTGAGCACGTCGTACCGCTCCGCGAGCAGTCCCGGCAGATACGAGAGTGAAAACGGCTTCAGCGCGGCGAAATCGTACGGCTCGATGCTGTCCATCAGGTCATCGTCCATGCGGCGCGATGCGTCGGCGGGAACCTTTTCAAAGCGGATCGCACCGCATATTTCCTCGCGGTAAACGGCGCGCATCTCGCGCAGCAGCCCGCGCCGCTCCACGTCGTAGGTGTCGTAAACCGCGTCCACGGTCGCCGCGCCGTCGTAGAGACGGAACGGAACATAGACGCCTTGCAGATCCTCTACCTCGTTGCAGCGGCGGAACGCACGCGGCTGCATGAAGCGTTGGAAGAGGCTGCCGCGGTAATATGCGCGGTAGGATTCCAGTGCCTGCTCCCGCGTCGTTTGGAACGGGATGATCCAATCGGGACACAGCTCGCCGGAGAACTGCGCGGGGACGACGGTATTGCTGCCGCACCACGGGCAATGCAGCGCTGCCGTGACGCCGCTCGTGACCATCTGCGCGCCGCAGGATGAGCACTCGAACGCTCTAAGACCGTCCGTACTGCCCTTTGCCGCCGCGTTTTCGAGCGCCGAGCGCCCATCCAGCGTTTCGGGGTCGAGCGCTGCGCCGCAATGCTCGCAGCACAGCGTTCCCGTTTCGGCGTCAAAGCGCAGCGGCGCACCGCAGTTCGGGCATCGGACGGCACGCGCCGTCAGGGGCTGATCCATACGTTTCCTTCCTCCCGCGCCATATGGCGCGGGGCTTCCTTTAATCGTAATCTCTGCGATTGCTCTGCTGCTCCTGATACGCCGCCTGAATGAGCACGGCGCACAGCGCTGCGATCGAAACGACTTCGTCGGCCATCTTCGCGTCGTAGACCTCGATGGCGTAACCGGTGGCCACGCCGCCGCCACCGAATTTCCGGCTCGTCTCGCACGAGCCGACGCTGCCGATGCGCGTGCCGCCAAGCGCTATGGTGAAATCCATGCCGGACAGGCTTGCCTCGATCCTCAGTTCCCGATCGTGGAGCGTTCTGCTGAACACCAAGTCAAAGAGGGAAATTTTTTTCTTGAAGCGTCCGATCTCCGCGTCGTCCTCCAGCAGCAGGTATTCAGGCACGATGCCCATCGTGGTTTTCACGCCGCAAAGCCTGTCACCCCGGAACAGGAACCGCTCCGCGCGGCAGTTGAACCACGCTTCGCCTCCGAGAGAGCGGAACCGCTCCAGCATCGCGCAGGAGATCTCATGCGAGGTATGCAGCGGGATATACGCGCCGATGCGCACATAGCGCTGCATCATGGAGGCATAGTGGAAGAACGACAGGTGCCCCATATCCACGCCGAGGTAGCCCCAGTAGGTCGAAAGGATATCCTGGCACTTCTGCGGCAGCTTCATCGCGCGGAACACCTTCGCGACGGGATACGCGCCCGTGCGGAGCATATTGGGGAAATGCTCCTTCATGTACTTGGGGTCCGCCTTCCCCGCGCTCGCCGCCGTGTAGATCGCACCGAGGCGGATCTCCTCATAGAGGTCGAACAGCTCGCGCATCTTGGGCGTGCTGCCGGATCGCCGCGGACAGTCCGGCGTTGCCGGCGCCCACGACGACCGCATCGTATTTTGCCATGGATCCATCTCCTCTCCCAGCGTAGTAAATATGGTTCAAACAACCAAATCAATTATATATTTCGCTGCGAGATTTGTCAACATGGCATGAAGGGCATCGCGGACGCCCGTTTTACCGGCCGGAAGCCCCCGCCGCGTGCTGACGCCCCTCGTGGTCGAGCGTGTACTCCCCCTTGAGCAAGAGCTCCGACACCGGCACGACCTCATAGCCCTCCTGCGTGAGATACCGCAAAATATCCGGCAGCGCCTCGGGCGTGTGCTCCCCCGCGTTGTGGAACAGGACGATGGAGCCGCAGCCCACCTTCCCCGTCACGCGCTTCGTGATCTCGGCGGCGGAGATGCCCTTCCAATCGAGGCTGTCCCCGTCCCAAACAAAGGAAAGCGCGCCTGTGACGCGGCTTTGAAGCAGAACCGGCTCCCTGCGGCGCAATGCCTCAGAGAGCTATACAGAGGTCCATATTTCGATGGTTTTTCGTGGTGCACCCAACCGGGATCGAACCAGCGGCCTTTGCAAAATGCCGTATTTGTTCGCCTTTCGAGGCGCGCTCAACGGTATCCCGAACCCTTCAAAAACGCCGCCAGCCCGCGTATTCAACGGGCCGGCGGCATTCTCGCAAAACAGCAGTCTGGCAGCAGTCAGGCGTCTGTCGTAAATCCTCCGTGCGCCGGATCGTGTTATATGAAGTATTCAATGGTTTTTTCCGGCGTCAATTTTGTTTCCTCGTTGAAGATCAGTACCGCCTCGCGATCTTCGACCTTGCCGAGCGCGTAGAGCGTATCGCTCTCACGCTCCAAAACCGCCTTGGGAACGATCCGATTGTGCGAAAACGGGCAGTCCGCGACGGTTTGGACGCCGGCCTCCGCAAAGCCGCTTTCGGAAAAGTAGGGATCGAACATCAGAAAATTCCCATCCCTGAGCCCTGTCAGCGTGACATAGTGCTCCTCGTCGAGCATCAGCCGGACAACGGCGGCGCCTCCGCGGCGCAGGGCGTCGGCCAGCTCGCTTGCGGCTCCGAGGCGCACGGCGCTGCCGGACAAATATCGGCTCGTCACCGGCAGGCGTCCGACGCTGCCGAAGCCGTTGAGCCAATGGCTCAGAAACAGCATCGCCGTGCGCGACGTTCCGCTCTTCCCGCTCACGCCGTCCGTTCCGTAGCTGTCAAGACTGTAGAGCATGACGTTGCGGATCAGCTCCGGCGGGATCTGCTCGCGTTCAAAGAGAAAGCTGACCGCGTTGAGGAACGCGGTCGGACCGCAGTCATATTCACTGATCTGATAGCGAAGAGGCGTTTTCATCTGAATCACTCCCAACTGTCATCTCGTCGCCCACGGTGATCGTGCCGCCCTTCAGAACGCGCGCGAACACGCCCTCTCGCGGCATGATGCAATCGCCCATTTTTTGGCGGATCGCGCAGTGGCTGTGGCACTCCTTGCCGATCTGCGTCATTTCCAGCAGCACGTCGCCGCAGCGCAGCAGCGTACCCACCGGCAGCGTCCGAAAATCGATGCCCGAAACGATCAGGTTTTCTCCAAACGCGCCGGGGCCGACGTCCGCGCCTCTTGCGCGGAACTCCTCGACACGCTCGGCGCTGATCAGGCTCACCTGCCGATGCCATGCTCCCGCGTGCGCGTCGCCCTCAATGCCGTGTTCCGCGACAAAGCGCGCGCGTTCGCCCGGCGTTTTTTGGACGCCCCTGCGGTCGCTCGTGCATACCGCCGTTACTTTGCCCATTGCATTGTCCCTTCCTTCCGATGCTGCCGGGAGCAGCATGCTTCTCAACGCAAAAGCGTCAGAATAATTGCTTTCGGTCTGCCCGGCATTGTTACCGGGCGTTTCGCTGTCAGGTCCGTCTCCTGTGTTCAACGCCCGCGCGGCAAATGAGACCGCGCGGGCGTTGAACTCTGGAGATACTATGGCAAAAGTGAGGTGTCGTATCAGACCGCCGCGAAGCCCTTTTCCAGGTCGGCGATGATATCGTCGATGTGCTCCGTGCCGATGGAGAGGCGGATCGTGTTCGGGTGGATGCCCGCCGATTCCAGCTCCGCCGTCGTGAGCTGGGAGTGCGTCGTTGTCGCGGGATGGATGACGAGGCTCTTCACGTCCGCGACGTTCGCCAGCAGCGAGAATATCTCCAGCGCGTCGATGAACGCGAACGCCTCCTTCTGTCCGCCCTTGATGTCGAAGGTGAAGATCGACGCGCCGCCGTTCGGGAAATACTTCTCATAGAGCGCGTGGTCGGGGTGGTCGGGCAGCGAAGGGTGATAGACCTTTTCGACCTTCGGGTGGTTCTTGAGGTACTCGACCACCTTCTTTGTGTTCTCCGCGTGGCGCTCGAGGCGGAGCGACAGCGTCTCCGTCCCTTGCAGCAGCAGGAACGCAGCGAACGGCGAGATGCTGGAGCCGGTGTCGCGCAGCAATATCGCGCGGATGTAGACCGCGAACGCCGCCTTGCCCGCCGCGTCGGTGAATTTGACGCCGTGATAGCTGGGATTCGGCTCGCTGATCCACGGATAGCGGCCGCTTGCCGCCCAGTCGAAGTTGCCGCTGTCCACGATCACGCCGCCGAGGGTCGTGCCGTGTCCGCCGATGAACTTGGTCGCGCTGTGGACCACGATGTCCGCGCCGTGCTCGATGGGGCGGATGAGGAAGGGCGTTCCGAACGTGTTGTCGATGACGAGCGGCAGGCCGTGCTCATGCGCGATCTGCGAGAGCGCGTCGATGTCGGGGATGTCGCTGTTCGGATTGCCGAGCGTCTCGATGTAGATCGCCTTGGTGTTGGGTCGGATCGCCGCCGTGACCTCGTTTAAGTCGTGGATGTTGACCAGCGTGCTCTCGATGCCGTAGAGCGGGAGCGTGTGCTCGAGCAGGTTCGCGCTGCCGCCGTAGATGGTCTTTTGCGCGACGATGTGCTCGCCCGCCTTGGCGAGCGCCTGGATGGTGTAGGTGATCGCCGCCGCGCCGGACGCGACCGCGAGGCCGGCAACGCCGCCTTCGAGCGCCGCGATGCGGTCCTCAAACACGCCCTGCGTGGAGTTGGTGAGGCGGCCGTAGATGTTGCCGGGATCGGCGAGACCGAAGCGCGCGGCGGCGTGCTCGGAGTTGCGGAAGACGTAGCTGGTGGTCGCGTAGATGGGCACCGCGCGGGCGTCGCTGGCGGGATCGGGCTTTTCCTGTCCGACGTGGAGCTGAAGCGTTTCAAATTTATAGTTCGACATGATAAATACCTCTTTCTTGTTATTTGGGAAGTCTTGCTTCCATCTGATTTTTGATCGGTTTGCGGGGCCGGTCTTCCCGTCAGCAAGCAGAGGTACACATTCGGCCGTTTCGGAAGTTGGCGCGCAGCAGGCGCCAAAAGATGTTATTCATGTCGCTGTCCGCCGTCCTTTCCTTTAGGTTGTGGCAAGTATAACCTACTAAGTTTATTTTGTCAATAGGTTTAGTGAATATTTTTTTGATTCCATTGACTTTGCGCAATCGGTCATCTGTAATCTGCGTCTTGCGGTAGCAAAACGCAGATGCAAATTGAGACTCAGAAGCTTGTGCGCCAGAGCGGGATCGCGTTGATGACCGGTTCCTCGTAGGGGTGGATACGCTTGATCGCGGCGACGGTCTCGTCCACGCGCTCGGCGCGGACGGTCACCTCCACCTTCAGCTCCGGCTCGCGGCTGATCTCGCCGACGCTGCCGAGGCAGGGACTCGTCCCCTCCAGCGGCCGCCAGCAGCCCGTGACGGGGCTGTACGAAAGACAGCAGTCATAGTTCCCGATGTGTCCGGCGTCCGCCTCCCGCAGCGCGCGCTGCAGCGGCTCCAGATGCGTTTCGGGGATGAAGATTTCCAGCTTGCAGTATGAAAAGTCCATAGGTCGCTCCCGTCACTCGTTGTTTCCAAGCTCCGTGTAGATCATGCCGTTCTTCCCACGCTCCGAGCGCATCAGCGACACGCGCTCCGCCGTCATCGACGCCGCGGGAACGATAACGCCGGGCATCCGGTCGGTCGACGCCTTGCGCAGCAGCGTGATATGCGGCGAGAATCGCTTGCGGTCGAACGGGATATCCGCCTCCGCGAGCGCGCGCCGCAGGCGCCTGACATATGCCGTCAGCTCCTCCGCACGAGCCAGTCCGCACCAGTACAGGTCTCCGAAGCTGCCGAAGCCCTGCAGCTGTATGGGGACCGGCTCAAACGGCACGCTGCGGATAACCTCCAGCACACGGTCGGGATCACCGTACTCGCCGATGAACGCGAGCGTGAGGTGCAGGTTCTCGATCTTCGTATAGTTCCCGCCGACGCGACCGGCGCGCAGCGTCTTCTGCACCGCGGTCAAGGCGTCTTTGATGTTGTTATCCAACCGGATGGCAATAAACAGTCTCATACTCAAAAGTCGTAGCGCACGATCGCGCAGTTTTTCACTCCAAAGGCGGAGAACTCCTCGTTCGTCATTTCGCGGAAATAGGACTCGACAATGCGCGCAATGCCGTTGTGCGCCACAAGAATGCGGACCTTGTCCGGCTCCTTCTTCAAATCGTCGAGCAGGTTGTAGATGCGCTGCGCGACCTGAAGCATCGACTCTCCTGTGCCGTAGCGGCTGGCAATGGCCTTTTTCGCCTCGTGGAACTCCTTCCCGTCGCGCGGCGTGGACTCGTAGCGCCCGAAGTTCTGCTCCGTGAGGCGCGGCTCCGGATGCGCCGGGATGCCGGTGATCTCGGAGATGTGCTTCGCCGTGTCCGCCGCCCGGCAGAGCGGGGAGTAGAGTATCTCGTCCGCCGTCAGGCCCTGCTCCACGAATTTTCTGCCGGTTTCGACTGCCTGCTGATGCCCCAGCTCCGTCAGCGCGATATCGGTCGCGCCGCAAATCTTGTTCTCCACGTTCCACACGGTCTGCCCGTGCCGTACAAAGTAGAAATGACCCATTATTTCTCGATTTCTCCGTTCCATTTGCTGATCCCGCCGAGGTTGCGGAGATTTGTGTATCCCATGCCTTGCAGCTCCGCAACCGCGCGGCTGCTGCGCGCGCCGGAAAGGCAGTACACAAACAGCGGCGTGTCCAATTCGGGAATCCGATCCTCCGCCGCTCGAATCTCGGAAAGCGGCAGATTGACACTGCCGGGAATATGGCCCATGGCGTACTCGTCCGGGTTGCGCACGTCCAGCAGCATCGCGCCCGGCGTGGCGGCGCAGTTTCTGACGCCCTCGTTGATGTCGGGCTTGCGGGTGAAATCAAACAGTCCCATCTTTTGTGCTCTCTTTCTTCCGGTATTCTTCCTCGGTCATGCAGTCATCTCGTCAAGCCGGAATGGTCGAGCTCCCGTAAAACCGGAGCCCGTTCCCGATCCGTCACCGCTTTTCCTTCCGCTTCTCCTGCTTTCGGACCGCCGCTTGCATCGCTTCGTTGGCCTCTTCATCCCAGACCGTCCTCTCAGGCCCGAGCGTACCGTACATCGTGTTCTCAAACGAATACGTTCTCTTCGCGGTCCGGATCAGCCTTTCGTTGTCCGTGTCGTCGGCGAACGTGCCCAGCCGGCTGTAAATATCCTGCGTGATCTCGTAGTCGTACTGCTCGCGCCCCTCGCGGCTGGTGTACATGATCTCGGCGAAGTACCGCCCCGTTTCGGGATCATAGTACGCCGTCCAGTTGTTGCCCTTCTTTTTTGTTTTCATGCTGCGCTCCTCCTCTTCCGCCGTCGTCAGTCCGTCGCCGACGCCCCGCTCCGCCGCCGATATGCCGCGCTGCTTCAGCGTGTCGCTGACAATGGCGTCGACCAGTGCCTCCCTGCTTTTACACTCCTCCGGGATCGCCACAATGGTGTACCATTTCCCCGGATAGTCCCAATGCTCCTGAAAATAAGCCTCCACCGGCCATCGGTCGACGACGGACTCGATCTCGGGATGCAGCTTTTGTATCCGCTCAAGCGCCTCAGCGTAGACGCCCTCCCGGAACTCCGCGGCGTATTGCAGATCCTGCTCGCTGTGCTGCTCCATATTGCCGTCCTCCACGCAGGCGACGACCTGTTTGAGATCGTCGTTCCTGATCGCCTCAAGGATGTTCATGCTTCCATCGGCTCCAAAATCTTCACATAGGGATACTCCCCAAGCTCCGCGGCGATGGCCCGTCTGGCCAGGTTGAACCATGACCTGCATTGGTCGAGGATGATCGCGTCGCCCGTCACAACCTGATCCTTCGTGTAAAGCGCGCGGTCCACGTCGTTGATAACGGAGAAATCCGCCTGCACGGGCGAAGCCTCCATGATCTCCGCGATCCGCGCCTTGAGGCGGCCGGAGTTCGATACAGGGGCGTCCAGATAGAAATGCGCCACGCCCGCCTTCTCCCGCTCCAGCACGCTTCTGACCGCGCGGATCGCCATATCGGTCTTGTCGATCAGGCGGTAGTTTCCGCGCAGTCCCGCCAGATCCCGAACCGTTCCGTCCATGCACAAAAGAAGCGTGGAGCCGGCGAACGCGATCTCAAGCGAGATGATGGTATTGAACCCGTCGATATGTACGGTCGAGCCCTCCGGCAGGGCAGGCAGTTCCTTCGCTTTTCGCGCCAGAATGCTTTCCTCCGGGGAAACGCTGCGCGTCAGCGCCAGCCGCTGGCGCTCGGAGAGCAGGTAGTGGTTCCCGACGAACTCGGACGCCGACTTGATCGGATAACCGCGGTTGATCAGATAGAAGAGGTCGTTTCCGGCACGCCTCAATGCATCGAGATGCCTGCTGAAATCCCGCTCGTCCGTCGGGCAATATCCTCTCGCCACTACTTCGGGCATGAACCTTCGCCCTCCGGTCAATAGATTTGCTTGATGTCCTTCGGCTCGATCCCGACACGGGCGCAAAACGCATCCACGTCGCTCCGGCTGCGCGTCAGCTCGTATTCGCGGAACCTGCCTGTCTTGCGGTCAAGAAAGCCTACGACCGTCTCGCCGGTGCAGATGCTGGACCGGACCGCAGGCTCCTGCGTCGCGGGATCGTAGGGGATCCGCGGCTGTTCGCGTTTCCGAAACAGGCTCATTTCAGGACCCGCGCTTTCCACTCGTCTTCCTTGAACCCCACCAGCACAAAGCCGTCGCCCACGAGGAGCGGGCGCTTGACGAGCATACCGTCGGGCGCGAGCAGCTCGAACTGCTCCGCCTCGCTCATGGTCGGGAGCTTGTCCTTGAGGTGCAGCTCCTTGTATGGAAGCCCGCTGGTGTTGAAGAGCTTTTTCAGCGGCAGACCGCTCTGCTTGTGCCATGCCTTCAGCTCGGCAAGCGTGGGCCTCTCGTCCCTGATGTGGCGCTCGTCGCAGGCGACGCCGTTTGCGTCCAGCCACTTCTTCGCCTTCTGGCAGGTCGTGCATTTTGGATAGCAGATGAATTGCATAGGGCAAATCCTCCTTCAATCCTGATGATCCGTTACCTCATTCCAAGACGATATATATGCTTGATTATAGCATATTTTTATATTTTGTCGAGCAAATACTGCATTCGTTGTAAATGTGCTTGTCCATTTTCAAATTCTTCGTTATAATGTATTCGCTCGACGGCCAGGTTTTTGACGGCTTTAAATCCACATTTCTGCAAATCGGGGTTCATCGCATATCGTCTAAGCAGCGAATCGGTTGACATAATGTGCATCATGTTATTTGGACGGCAGAGCATATCCGCCGCCCTGTTTTGCTTTACAAAAGGAACGACAAAATGAGGAGGATCGGCGTATGCGTTTTTCGGTATGCAATCTGAAGGGGTATTGCCAAGAGCTCATGGAGAAGCACGGCGTTGACGGCGAATGCGCCGCGACGGTCGCCGACATGCTCCTTGACGCGGAGCTGACCGGCGTCGCCACGCACGGCGTCAGCCGGCTCGCGATCTATCTGGAGCGCGTGGACAAGGGGCTGGTGTCAAAGCGCAACGACACGCGGATCGTTCGCGAAAGCCCCTCCGCCGCAGCCATCGACGCGGGCAACAGTCTCGGCGCGGTGGGCGCGAAATTCGCGATGGAAACCTGCGTCCGCAAGGCAAGGGAAACCGGCTGCTGCTTTGCGACGGTCAGGAACTCCAATCACTTCGGCGCGGCGGCTTACTACACGCGCATGGCGGCGGATGCGGACATGATCGGCTTCTGCTGCACGAACCTGACGGCAAAAATCGCGCCGCACGGCGCGGCGGAGCCGTTCATGGGCACCGACCCGATCTCCGTCGCCGTACCGTCGAAGAGCTTTCCCGTTGTGCTGGACATGACGCCGTCGGTTGTGGCGCTGGGCAAGCTGATCCTCGCGCAGAAGCTGGGCAAGGATATCCCGCTCGGCTGGGCGCTGGACCGGGACGGCAATCCCACGACCGACCCCGCGGCGGGGCGCGCCGGCTCGCTGATCCCCATCGGCGGGCCGAAGGGCAGCGGCCTCGCGCTGATGGTGGAGGCGCTGGCCGGCATTCTGAGCGGCGCGGGCACGGCGACGCACCTGCACGACCTCTATGCGTTCGACGCGCCGCAGGGCGTGGGGCATTTCCTCGGCGCGATCGACGTTTCGCACTTTCTGGACGCGGACGTGTTCCGTGCGGGCGTGGGCGCCATGATCCGCGAGGTCAAGGCGCTCAAACGCGCCGAGGGCGTCGGCGAGGTGCTTCTCCCCGGCGAGCGCGCGGCGCGCAGCGCGGCAAAGAAAGCCGCTGAGGGTATTGACGTGCCGGAGGCGGTCTGCGCGGAGCTCAACGCGCTGGGCGAGCCGTTCGGCATGAAGCTGGAGGAAGGATAGAATATGGCTAAAATTGTTGTGACCGAACAGATCGACCCCGTGGGGATCGCGCTGCTCAAGGCGGCGGGACACGAGGTCGCGGAGCTGGACATGAGGGGCGGCGTCGCCGTCGAGCCAGCGCGCGTGCGGGACGCCGACGCGCTGCTGGTACGCATCGCAGAGGTGGGGCGTGGGCTGATCGAAGCTTGTCCCCGGCTGCGGCTGATCTCCAAGCACGGCGTCGGCGTGGACAACATCGACGTGGAGGCGGCAAAGGCGCGCGGGAATTCGCGCTGATGAAGCCCGGCGCGATCTTTATCAACTGCGGACGCGGCGCGCTGGTGGACGAGCAGGCGCTGATCGGCGCGCTGCAAAGCGGACACCTCGGCGGCGCGGGCCTCGACGTGACGGCGCGGGAGCCATGCCCGCCGGACAGTCCGCTGTTCGCCATGTCCAACGTGCTGCTGACGCCGCATTACGCCCCAAACACGACGGAGGCGGCGGCTGCCGTGTCTCGCGTCGCCGCGCAGAACGTCATCGACTTTTTTGAAAATCGCCCCATCGAGGGGCTTTTGTGAGGACGCGATGATGCTTTTTTCGGCGTTCCGTTTCTTTCTGCCATAGCGTCAAACAGTCCACTTGACCTCGACGCTGTTTTCCGCGACCTCGATCCGTTCGATAAACTGTGCGGCAACCAGTTTCTTTTCTTCAAAGCCGAGCGTTCGGAATTCCATCCTGTCCGGAAGCTTTGGCCCTGCGGTCTCGCGCTTGCGCGCCTCCAGCAGCTCTGCGCGCTGCTTCTCCAATTTGATAATGGCGCGTTGGAGGTATGCGCCCGTCATGTCGTCGCTTTCCGCGAAAGCTTCCACAAGTCTGTCCGCGCGGCGATCCAGCTCCTCCAGCTTTGCCGACCAGATATCCCGCTCGATGACAGGGGTATCCTGCGGACACTCCAGCAGAAGCCGCTCAATTTCTCCGGCAATCGTTTTCTCCAGTTCGTCGAGACCGGCTCCGATCTTCGCATCGCAGCGCTTCAGATGATACCGTCCGCTGCATGTCATCCGGCGATACCGCTTTTCCGTCTGCACCTTGACGCTGTAACCGCATTTGGCGCACTTGAGAAGGCCGCTGAGCCATGTATGCGTTCCCTTGCCGCTGTTTCCGATCTGCGTGTTGCGCGCCAGCTTTTCCTGGCACGCCAGCCACAGCCCGGCGGGTACGACGCCCGGACTGTTCAGCACCGCGACATTCTGCTCCCGGACGGTTCTGTACTTTCGCTCGTTGGCTTCACGCTTACCGTAGAGCAGCAGGCCGTGCACGCCGTCAAACGCGTCCTCGGGCGAAATGACGCTGGCGCCCAACGCCTTGTAGTACAGCCGCACCTGCTCGTCCGCCATCGCATAGACCGGGTTGTGCAAAAGCCGTGAAACGCTGACATTGTCCCAGAGTTCCCGCCTCGCACATGGGATCCCGCTCTCATTCAAGCCCCTCGCAACACTGCCGAGGGACGCGTCCGCTTCCGCGTACTCTTCAAAAATGCGCCGGACGACCGCGGCCTGCTCCGCGTTCTGCGTAAGCGTCGGGATCATTCGCCCATCCGCTCCCCGCGCGCGCCCGATGAGGAAGCCGTAGGGCGCCGGTCCGCCCGGCCACGCCCCGAGCGCCGTGCGAGCTGCATAGTTGTCCTTAACGCGCTCCGCCGTCGTCTCCCGCTCCAGCTGCGCAAACACCATGATGATGTGCAGCATGGCTCGTCCCATCGGCGAGGAGGTGTCGAAGTTTTCCGTTACGGAAACGAACTCCACATCGTTTTCCCGCAGGACGTTCCATAGCTGGCCGAAGTCAGCTATGGAACGGGAGAACCTGTCCAGCCGGTACACGTAGAGCTTGCTGACCCTGCCCGCCCGAATGTCCCTGAGCAGCCGGCGAAAGTCCGGGCGCTCCGTGTTCTTGCCGGAATAGCCCCTGTCCTGATAGGTCCTGATGTGCTCGTTCGCGGAAGCCTTGCGGCAGAGGTCGAGCTGCGCGGCGACGGAAAGGCTGTCCTTCTTTTCAACGGACTGGCGCGCATAAGCCGCTTCATACCGCTCCACGTCTTACGCTCCCTTTCCCTGCCGAAGCGCTTCCTTCCGGCGCTGCGTACGGATCAGCGCCGCGCAGGTTTGGCGCACACTCGCCAGCCGTTCCATGCGCTCCTCCTCCGTTGCATGCTCCGGATGGGTCTGCCTGATCTCCATAGCGTTGACACCTCCCGTGTCAAGCCTATGAGGCATGGGGTTCGGAAAGACTACGACCGCGCCGGATTTCTTCTCCGCGGACGCCGGGCTTGTTGATACGGCGCGGCACGCCTCCCGCTCCGTGAAAGGACCTTCCCCTGTTTGGGATCGCTCCACATCCCATTGGATCGGCTCCATGCCGATGGAGCGGATGGCGGAGATCACATGGTTGTCATACTCGCCGAAGGGACAGCGGATCAGCGTCGGCGTCACGCCGGTGAGCGCCTCGATCGTCCGGTTGCACCCCTCGACGTCCGCGACGATCTGATCGGCGGTCAGAGAATTGTAATGATCGTGCTTGCCGGAGTGGTTCATCAGCTCGTGCCCGTGCGCGACGATCGCGCGGGCGGTGTCCGGGTACTGCTCCGCCCACGCGCCGACGACGAAAAACGTCGCCTTGATGCCGTACTCGTCCAGCACGTCCAGGATCTTCTGCGTATTGTCCGCGCCCCAGGGTGACGGCAGAATGCGGCAAGCCCCAAAATCAAGGGCTTGCCGCACTTTTGTTTTCGTCACTATTCTACAGCACGCAGGCTAATTTTGCAAGGATTTATTAGGAGGGCCGCAAAATAAGCATACTTTTTTGCAGGAGTGGCATCGGTACTATCCGGTTCAATCGCCGCGCCGCCTGCCAAGTCCGCGGGCAGCGTCGGGGATTGCTTCACCTGCCGCAATCCAAGGGCAGGAGGCGTATCTTTGGCCGGAAAAAGGCCGCTGGTTCATCGCCGCCAAGCCGGAGTATATCAAAAATTGGACGAGCCGGAAGCACCAGCTGAAGCGAACACCGCTGCCTGTGCAAACTGAACTGCACGGGCAGCGGCTTTTTACTGCTTCTTGTTCAGGATGTGTTCAGGGATGAGCGCGGCATTGATAAGCTCGGCGGGATCGACCTCCAGCGCATCGGCTATGTTGTAAAAGGCTTCCATTGAGAACGCCCGCACCATGTTCGGCGCTTCAATGGCGCTCAAATGCGAACGGCTGATGCCCGCTTTCTCCGCAAGCTGATCCTGCGACATTCCGCGCATCTTCCGCAAAGCGGCTATGGCAATGCCAAGCTGAATAAACCTGTCCCTGTTTTTGAAACTGATCGGTTCCTTTGCCAATATCAACGCCGCCTTTCTTCACTCGGATTATAGTCTATGCCAATTTTCCAGACAGCATTGATATAAAAGCTATTGACTTATTTATAAAGCAATATGTACTATAAACAAGCCATATCAGTTCAAAACAGAGCATCCGCATCATAACAAAAGCGCCGCCCGAAGGCGGCGCGGATGGTCGGTTGTCGAAATGCGTCCCAATTCAGGCGCATTTCAGAAAGAGATTTTATGGATTATCAGACTTTTTACAACCTTTCTCTGTCTCCCATTCTCTCAACGCGTTTCTTCTGTTCGTTTCCGCGTCCGGCAGCACGCTCAGCTCAGCCGAGAAGCGGTAGGTGATCTCGATGTGCCTGCCCTCGAAGACTCGGATGACATCCACCGTCTGGGAAAGCGTCGCGCGGTCGAGCTCCGTCAGCTTGCCCATACGCATCAGCTCGTCCGCCCACGGGCGGCGCAGCAGTTCCTCCGGTGCTTTTTGTTCCTTCAATCTGGCAAGCTGCTCTGTCAGCTTCTCCTCCTGCGCGTCGTAATCCTGCTTGTACCGCAGAAACTCCTCACGGCTGAGCAGCTTGTCCCGGTAATCCTCATAAGCTCCCTGCTTCCATCGACGCACCCGCTCAATGGCTGCTTCCAAACGCTTTTTGCCGCCTTCCGAGCCTTCCTCGCAAGCAGCTTTCTTCCCGTTTCGCTCTACAAGCTCTTTTAAGTTTTCAACCTGCGCAATGATTTGGTTAAGATCGTCCAGCACAACGCGCTTCAAGTCAGCCTCTCTGGTGTAGTGGCTCGTGCACGCGCTAAAACCGTAGCGGTGATAAGACCCGCAGGAGTAGGTCGTAACGCCTCTCCATGTCGTCTTGGTCAGCGCCCTGCCGCAGTCCCCGCAGCGGAGGAACCCCGCAAAGAGCCCGATATTGCCCTCAAAATCAACGGATCGCGCATGACTGGCAATCACGATCTGTACGGAGTCCCACAGCTCCTGCGGAACGATCGGCTCGTGCGTTCCGCGCACCACGATCCATTCGCTTCTGTCCGCCGCCTTCGCCTTTCCGTGCATCGTCGCTCGCACCGAGCGGTTGGACACCATATTGCCGAGGTAGGTTTCGTTCCGCAGAATCTTGTGGACCGTCGAATAGGTCCAGTAACAGGTCTTTTGCAGGCGCCTGGCGTTTTCGTATCTCATACCCATCATGCGCTTGTAGTCGCTGGGACACGGAATGCCGTCATCGTTGAGCGCTTTTGCGACCTTGACCTGTCCGATGCCGTCCGCAGTCATACGGAAAATACGCCGCACCACCTCCGCGGCAACGGGGTCGACGATCAGATGATTCTTGTTTTCGGGATTCTTCAAATAGCCGTAGCACGCAAACGCGCCGCAGAACTCCCCGCGCTTCTGCTTCGCCTTGAACGCGCTGCGCACCTTGCCCGAGATATCCCTGGCATACTGCGTGTTGAACACGTTCTTCAGCGGCAGGAGCATATCGTAAGGGCCGTTCAGGCTGTCTACCCCGTCGCCCAGCGCGATGAAGCGCACATCCTTTCGCGGAAAATAGCGTTCCAGATAAAAGCCCATGTCGATGTAGTCGCGTCCAAAGCGGGAAAGGTCCTTCACAATGACGCAGTTGATCCTGCCCGCCTCGATATCCGCGATCATCCGTTTGAACTGCTCGCGGTCGAAGTTTGTGCCCGTCGCGCCGTCGTCCGGATAGACGTCGATAATCGTGAACTCCGTATGCGCACGGCAGAAGTCCTCGATGCACCGCTGCTGGTTGACGATGCTGTCGCTCTCAGGCTTGTCTCCGTCCTCTCTGGACAGGCGGCAGTAGGCCGCCGCCTGCCAGAGCTCCTTTGTATCCGCCATACCGCCGAGCCTCAGGCGACGTGCGCCTTGATGATGTCGGCTGCGATTTCCTCCGCCGTACGGGTTCCCGTGAAGAAACGGTCGATCGTGTACAGGCGCTCTTGCGATTGCTTTTCGTTTTTCATAATCCGTATCCTCCTGTCCCCATTCCATCTTTATGCCCGGCAAAAGCCAAACATACCGTCAGCTGTGCCGCTTTCTCCGCGCGGCATAATACTACTTTCAAATTAAAAGATTTAATTTGAAAGGCGCGTGCTGCGCACGCTGGTTTTGCGCCAAAGGCGCAAAACACGTCTCATGCGAAATTTAACGCCGCTGCGCGGCTATAAAACGATTTTCAATCGTTTTAATAAATTTCAGTATAAAAAAGCGGCCGGCAGCCGCAGCTGCCAGCCGAGAAAAATTTTTTAATGCGCAGCTGCATGATCTCAGTGGCCTCCCGATAGACCTCACGGCCTGCGTTCAGCGACTTTTTCGCCTGCTCCTGCAGCGACTCGATGCGCTCCTTGACCGTCGGCATCCAGCGTTTGAGGATGGCGTCGTTTCGCAGCTCGCCCGCCGGAAGCGTCCGGAGGTGCTTGCGGAACATATCGTCCAGCTCGCCGCCGTGGCTGTGCGTCCTGGTGAAGTTGACCTGATATTTCCAATCGCCGTTATCGTCCAAATGTTCTGTCCCCAGGACAGCACGGACCTCGCGCGGAGTCGCGAACCGGCGCATCGCCCTGAATCCGGGGCTCTGTCGGAGCTCCGTGTAAATCGTCCGCCGGCGAACGATATCGCAGCAGCGGCGGCCGATCATCGAATCTGTACACGCTGAAGTGACTGCAAAAAACGCGCCCCTCCGTCAGGGGAAAGCCATGCTCTCCGCCTGACACGAGGGACGCGTCATCATGGTGCGCCTCGGCCAAAACATCAGCGCGTCCGTCCAGATTTGCTTCTCCACGCCTTGCTAGGGAAGCGCTGATTAAATCAACGTGTGCGGATTGGCGAGCAGATTTTTCGTCTTGCAAGCCAAAAAGCCGCAGGAATACTAACGTATTTCAAGGATTTTTGGCGCAGTCAAGACGGAAAAGATGCCGTCAAGACGTGCGCGGGGATTTATTCAGCGCTTCCCTAGGTAAAAAGTCGAAGCACCACGGTATCCTTGGCAAGCTCCTGGAACGCGTTAAAGCCTAAATACTTCACCGTCCACAGCACCGCCCAGGTCCCGACCGCCGCCTCGACGAAGCCGAGCGCCGCGCCGCCGAGCTTGTCCGCCTGCTTGATAACGGGCAGCTTAAACGCAAGCCCAAAGGTGTTTTTGATGACCGTAAGCACCGCAAGGAATGCTACCCAGCCGATCAGAAATACCACCACGCGCACATAGCGCGGCGTCAGGAACCCAATCAGCGCGCTAACCGCAGCCTCCGTCGCGGCGCGCCTGTCCTCGGCGGCACGGATCGCCGCGCGGCCCTCGCGCGCCTCCGAGCCGTCGCTGAGCAGATACTGCGCGCCGGAGGTCATCTCCCGCTGCGCCGCCGCGAGCGCCGCGTCGATGTTTTCGTCCGTCAGCACTTCGTCCCCGACGCTGCCCAGCGCGTCGCCCGCCTGACGGATGTACTCGCGCGCGGCGTCGCCGGTCAGCCCCTTTTCCTCGAGCGCCTCGCGCGCGGCGTCCACCAGCGCGTCAGGCAGGTTCTCGGTCAGCTTGTCCGCCGCGTCCTCCGCCTTGCCGACCGCGTTGTCGATGTTCTCGTCCGTCAGCACCTCGTCGTTCACCGTTTCCAGCTTGTCTCCCGCGTCCCGCGCCGCCTCGTGCGCCGCGGCGGAATAACGCGAGAGGTTGATCGCCTCGCGCACCTCGTCCGTCATGCCAACTTCCATTCTCGCGAGGATCGCGTCATATTCGTCGACCGTCAGCAGCGCATACTGGTACTCGCCCATGATGCTGTTCGTCAGCGCCGGCGCCAGACGTTCCGCGATGGGTCCGGTCAAAACAGCGGAGAGGACCAATCCGCACACTGCCGCCGTGCCAATCACTGCCAGCGGCATCAGCGCGTTATAAAGGCCCTTATGCATCCGTATCGCCACGCCGCACAGCAGGATCGAAACGACCATAAAATCGAGGATCAGCGGCGTATACTGCGTCAATAGTCCGTTCATATCCGTTCTCCTCTTCTCGAAGTCACTGCGGCTCGATTTCCCGTATCAGCTCTCTCACCGGCGCTTCCTGCGTTTTTTCCATGACCGCCGGTTCCATGTCAAAGTCAGCCGCCTTGACCTTTGGAGCGCGCCCCACGTTGACGCGATCAAGAAAGGCGGCGAAATCCTTCTCCGGCACGATCGCCTTGACCGCGCACATCGCGTTGTTGAAGCACGCCTTGTCCGCCACGCGGCTGTCCGGCGCGCAGTCAACGCAGATAAAATCCGCCAGCGACTTCGCCAGCTCGCCGAGTTCCTGCTTTGTCGGTTCGGTGTCCGCGTTCACAAAGCGGTCCAGCACATTGAGCATATGGTGGAAGCGCGGCGTCTTCCCCGTCGCCATTTTTTTGAGGTTGTCCCGCGTGTTCGTCAGGATCGCGTCGCGGCGGGAGAGGTCGGCGTCCAGCGCCGCCACGCCGTCGTGCGTCTGCTCGACCGCCGTGCCGCGCGCCGCCGCCAGCAGATTGCCGGGGTGGCCCTTCATGTACGCCTTGAACGCGCGGGAGCCGGAAAGCTCCATTGCGCGGGCGTCCGCCTTCGCCTCGTCGAACTCCGGCGCGTCCTTTTGCTCGTAAGCCGCGAGCATATACGCCGCGGCGCTGTAGATGTCGCCGGCGTTGGCGAGCTTGCCCGCCTTCTCCTGCGGCTCGACGCGCTTTTCCCGCATGTAGCTCTTATAGTCTTTCTTTTGCTCCGGCTGCTTTCCAAGCGCGTCCAGCTGCTTCGCGTCGATGGTGTATTCGCCGCTCGTAAGCTTTTGCTCCAGCTCCTTGTAAACCTCCGGCGGCATCACGACGCTCAATAACGCCATTTTCTTTTGCAGCCGCGCCTCATAGCGCGCCTGCTCCGCGTCGATGATCTCGAAGCCGTTCGCCGCCTCGATCTCCTTCGCGTGGGCGCGCTCCCATTCGCCGCGGCGCTCCCGCTCCTTCTGCGCCTCCGCGAGCACGCGCGGCGGCTCCTCCACGATCACGCGCGCAAGCGCCTTCGTCAGTTTTTTCTCGGAGCGCGGCTGATGCTGCATCTCCGCCCACAGCTCGCCGAGCGGGCTGTCCGACGGCTCGTCCTTACAGATATCCGCCAGCAGCAGCGCGGGGCTGACGCCCTTCTCGTCCGTTTCAAAAAGGCGCTGCAGCAGTCCGTGCTTCTGGATAAACTCGCTCACCGTCCGGTACGCGGACAGCATTTCCGCCTCTGCCTGCGCCTGCGCCTTCGTCACGTAGGTGTCCATCATGTAGTAGGCGAGTATTTTCCGCCACTGAAGCTCCGCTTCGCGCTCTTTCTTTTTCCGCAGTTCTTCCGCTGTCAGCATGGCTGCTCCTCCCTCTTACACCGTCGGCGGATTCTGCGGCGCCTTTGCCGCTTTCTCCTGACGCCGCGCCAAAAGCTCCGCGCGGGCCTGGACGGCGTCCTTCTCCGCTTGCTCCTCCGCCTTCTCGGGGTGGGCGATGCGGTCGTACTCCTTCACGTTCTCCATCACTTTTATGGCGTATTCGATGCGCCTTCGCTCGTATGCGTTCTTGCCGACAAGCTTATCGAGCTCCTTGCACGCCCATGATCTTGCCCGTCTTCGGATCGACGTCGTAGAACAGGTTGCCCCCGTGGCGGTCGATGTTGCCGCAGATGTAGTCCAGCACCTGTATATCCGCGATGTCGCGGTTGAGGTTTGTTTTGGCGTCGAAGGGCTTGTCGGAAACGTGGGCGTACAGCTCCTCATTGTCCTTGCCGTCCTCGTCCGGGGCATAGCAGCGATCCATCATCTCGTTGAGCTTTTGGAGCGACTGGACGAATTTGTTATAATGCTCGCCGACGGTCAGCGCGTCGCCGCTGGCCTTCGCCTGCCTGAGCTGCTCCATGAGGCGGTCGCGTTCCTCTTTGGACGGAAAGCTCGGATATGCTTTCGGTGGCATGCTCGTCCCCTCCTTGTTCCATGGTGCTGTTACAATTTCTTCTGGATCGTCAGGATGTTCTTGCCGTCCTCAAAGGTATAGCTCACGTCGTCCATGGACTCCTTGACCATATAGATGCCAAGGCCGCCCTCCCGCTCGTCGATTGCTTCCTCCGAACGGTCCGGGTCCTCTTTGGCCAGGGGGTCAAAGGGCTTGCCGCCGTCAAGGAACTGAATGACCACGCGCAGCGGGTCCTGAAGCACTTCACAGCTCACCTCCGTCTCTCCGACGATGGGATTGTAGGCATAGCTCGCTATGTTGATAAAGATTTCCTCGATGGCTATCTCGATCTGCATCAGCATCTTCGGCGAGCAGTCATAAGCCGCAAGCTGTTCATCGACAAATTCCGTGACTTCATACAGGCGGTCTTCCTCCGCCGGCACTGTGATACTGTTCATCCCTGACACCATCCTATTCTGTTCGGATATGCTTTCGGCGGCATGATCGTCCCCTCCTGTTCATTGGTTTTTCTGTTTCTTTTCCGCTCCCGGGGCGCGAAGCAATCCTCGCGCCCTCGGAGCGGGGCTGCGCGCAATTCTCCGCGCGCAGCCTCTGTCCGGGCGGTGAGAGTGCGTGCAGCTCCCCCACCCTCGTCCGCTGTTACGTTGTCGCGGTGATGACGGTGCTGCCGGCCTGCTGGTTGACCCAGTTGATCATGATGGGCATAAGCAGATTCAGCGCGAGGATCAGCACGAAGATCAGCACGAAGCCGATGATCGCGTTCTTGAGCGCGCCCTTCGCCTTCTCGCGCTCCTGCGGCTCCTCCGCCTTGGCATACTTGACGCCGAGGACGACACAGTACAGCGCGCCCGCCGCGCCCACGATCGCCAGCAGCGGCCCCATGAGCTGGTTCAAAAGGGATACGATCGGTGCAACTACGGTATTAAACATTTTTCTTTTCTCCTTTTTGTTTTTTCTATGTAAAGGCGAGTTGCTTACGCCCTTGCATACCATTAGATTCTTGTTGACATCGCGGATGGTCAGCTTTCTCTTCCGCTTTCTTCTGTCTTTTTTCTCTGTTTTTTCTGCTTCTCAGGCTTTTCCCGTTTCTTCTCTTTCTTTTCTTTCGGCTCTTTTGGCTCTTTTGCTTCTTTCGGCTCTTTTGCTTCTTTCGGCTCTTTTGCTTCTTTCGGCTCTTTCGGTTCTTTCGGCTCTTTCGGTTCTTTCGGCTCTTTCGGCTTTTTTGGCTCTTTTGGCGCCTTTTTTCCGCTCTGCCGAAGCTCCTCCGGGATCTGCTTTTCAAACGCGCGGACGGCTCGGAGCAGCGAGAGCCACCCCATTGGACTGCGTCCCGCCCACGCCGTCACAGTCGGCATGTCCTGTTCATAACGGAACGTCACGACAGCGGGCGGCGTGAGCAGGTAACGGATCAGGCAGGCTATCGTGTCCGGCTGTTCCGACAGGATAAGCCCGCGTCCGATATTCTGCATCCCCTTTTCGGCGATCTGCATCACCGTGGATCGCCCGCTTTTTGTCTCATAGCAGCGGGAGCGTCGCATCACGCCGAAAAGCCGTACAGCAACCGCTCCGTCTCCGATGCCGAGGATACGGTGGTCACCCGTGGGAAGCACCTGCAAGCGCCCGTCCTCAGCGGGCTGCACCCTGCCGCACAAGGCGCGCTTGATTTCTTTGCGTTCCGTCCGGTTCACTCCGCATTGCTCCTTTTGTCCGGCGCGTCTTCCGCACATCCTCCCGCGCATCCGCTGTATCGAACGAACCGGATAGCGCTGTACTGTGCAGTCACGCGTCTTCAATATTGAGAAGATTGAGAAACCCTGTCACCTGAAACACATCCAAAACGTCTTTACGCACGTTTCTGAGCTGAAGCACGCCGCCCTTGTCCCCCATCTTCTTATGGAGCTTCATAATCGTTCGCAGGCCGGCACTGGAAATATAAGGTACTTTGCTGAAATCCAGCGTCATCGTTTCGAATTGCTTTGCCTGTTCCAACAGCGTTTTCTCCAGTGCAATCGTCGTGTTGGAGTCGATTCGGCCGGAAATCAGCAATTCTGCGGCGTTTCCGCGCTTTTTGAGCACAACTTCCACCAAAGTACGTCACTCCTTTGTTCTGGCAGAATACTATATGTACGCTGTCAAACGTATTTAAACAGCCCCGCAAAGCCGGTCACCTCAAAAATCTCCATGACCTCCTTGCTGATCCCCTTGATCGCCAGGTTTCCGTTCTTTTTCCGCATTGCGACGCGGATCGTCTTGAGCGCGCGCAGTCCCGCGCTGGAAACATAGGCAAGGTCAGTAAAGTTCAGAATGATGCTGTCGTACTGCTCCGAAAGCTGAAGCATTGCCTCCTGTGCGCCGCCGGCAGTTACGGCATCCAGCCGGCCGACCAACTTCAATTCGCATTCTGTTCCATGCTTCACCACATTTAAATCCAGTGCCATATTCTTTTCTCCTTTTTATTATACTTTACGGCAAACGCCGTGTTGACCACTCTCTGCTGTTATCCGTCAGCAAGTCTTACCGATTTTCTCCGTCCGTTCCGAAGCCGTGTCTCATGCGCTTTCCTCACCCAGTATCTTTTTATTGCGGACCTTTAGGTCATAGAACACCTCTTCCGCCCTGAAGACGTTGGAGCGTATCTCCGTCAGATCCATGGGACCGAACTTGTAGAACGGGCATTTATAGCTCGGCGTGTACTTCGTTTTGAGCGGAAAGCTGTTGAACGATACGATGATGCTGTTGCCCGTGGATTCCTGGTTGTTGAGCCGTTGCAGCTCGCTCGGATAGATCAGCGGACGCACCTGCGTATTGGTGGAAACGTTGATATCTCCGGCCTTGCTTCCGAGGTTCGACGAGGTCGAGGTCGTCTTGACCGTCATGTTTCCGCACATCTCGGAGAACATCTTGCAGGTGTCGGTGTCGTTCGAGCCGATGAACATCTTCACGCCGCAGTTGCCGATGACGATGTCCGCGACCTCCTTGCCGTAGACGTTCGTGAGCTGCACGAACGACTGAACCACCATGTTGAACCAGATTTTTCTGGAACGGCCGACGGTGATCATCTGGCCGAACTTGTCGATCTTCGGCATGTTTCCGAACTCGTCCATGATGAAGTAAACGTTGCGCGGGAGCGTCTGCCCTGGCAGCGGCGTCGCGATCTTGATGAGCGCCTTGTAGGTACTCAGGATGAACAGGCTCGCGAGCGCGTGGCGCGTGTCCTTTTCGTCGGGGATTTTCAAGAATACCGCCGTCTTGCCGAACGCCAGCTTTTCCGCCTTGAGATCGGTCGCGGACGTGAGTCCGCACAGTCCCCGGTCGTTGAACAGGGTCAGCTTATCCATCGTGATGGACATGTACGAGCTCATGGTCGTCTCCGGCGCGCCGAGCACCTGACGCGAGAGCTGATATGCCTGCGAGAGCGGGCTGCGCCCCTCGAAATAATCCTTAAGCGTTTTGTAGCCGTTGGCGGAGTCCGTGAGCGCCTTGTTGATATTGAAGAGGTTAAACTTCTCCTTGGTCATACCCAGCTCCGGGTTATCGCTGTCCTCCAAAAACGCAAGGCAGGTCGCGGTCACGATGGAACGGGCGCCTTTTTCCCAAAGGGGGTCTTTTTCATTCTGGATCGGGACGAGACCGCCGACCAGATCCTGCAAGTCCTCATACATCTCGTCGTAGATCTTCTGCTGTGCCACCTGCACGTCGGATTTGCAGTGATCCAGATCGGTGTACGCCTTGCCGTCCCATTCCACCCACGGCTCTCCCTCCGCCGCTTCGCCGTTCATGCGTTTCAAATCAGGGTAATCAGACATGGCGTCCAGGTGAGCGATGATATTGTCCCCGGCCTTGCGATACTCCTGATAGGCGTCCCAGATCGGCTCGAGCGGGTTCCAGCGCGAGGACGAATAGGTGTCGCGCAGGTCGAGCACCATGACCTCATAGCCCTGCTGCTTCAAAAAGCCGCTGTGCAGGTCGAAAAGCTCGCCCTTGGGGTCGGTCATGATCATGCTGCTGCCGAGGTTCGCCGCGGCAATACACTGGATCATGGGGTTGATGAAGGTGGTCGTCTTACCGGAGCCTGTGGCGCCGATGACCAGCGCGTGGACGCCGGACTTCCAGTTCCCCTCCAGCTTCCCCTTCTTGTTCATTACGGCGCGGGCGGGCACGCCGTCGTTCTTCGACTGTGGCAGCGTCTCGTAAGTAAACGTCGGAAAATACTTGTCGCGCTCGGCGTCCGTGAGGAAGCGGCTGTTTTCGAGGCTGCCCTCGATCCGGTCGCCGTCGCCGCCTTTGCCGTCGAGCAGCCCCTTGCCGCCAACGCCGCGAAGTCCGCCGTTGAGCGCGTAGAGTGCAACAAAAATGATGCTGACGCCTCCGCCGATTGCCCATGTTTGCCATTCGATCAGGAGCCTGGCGCGGAATCGTACGCCGGAACCGCCGATCATGCCGCCGATGTTCTCCAGGATAAATCGAATCAGCGTGCCCATGAGCAGAGAAGATAAAACGAACAGTCCCGCATAGAGCGCCCATGTGCTTGATTTAATCCCCAAAAATCCGTCTTTTTTTGCCATAATCTACACCTCCGTGCGGCCCTTATTCGCTCTTTCCCCGATACAGCAGTCCCAGCATCGTAATATCGTCGAACTGCGGCGCGTCCTTCACGAACTCGTCGATCCTCTTGCGCACATGGGACAGCAGCTCCTCCGGGACGATGTTGCCCGCCTCGTTCATCGCGTTCAAAAGGCGGTCGTCGCCAAAGAGCTCGTTCTGCGCGTCCGTCGCCTCCGTCACGCCGTCCGTATACTGGAAGATCATATCGCCCGGTTGGAGCCGGATCGTTTCGTTGCGATAACGGTAGCTGTCCGGCAGATCTTCAAATTCGTCCGGCTCCAACACGGCAAGAGCCGTGCAGCCGCCCTTTGGCAAAAATCTCCACGCGCCCTGCTGATACAGCAAAAGCTTTTCGTGTCCCGCGTCGGAATAGGTCAGTTCTCCCGTGGAGATCGTCAGGATACCCAGCCAGACCGTGACGAACAGGCCGTCTTTATTGCTTTCATCCAAGCGCTCGTTGACGCGGAACATCACGCTCGACGGATCGAGCCCCTCCAGCGCGGCGTCCTTGATGAGCGTCCGCGACGTCATCATGAACAGCGCCGCCGGCACACCCTTGCCGCTCACGTCCGCCATCACCAGCGCCAGATGGTCGTCGTCCACGAGGAAGAAATCATAGAAGTCGCCGCCGACCTCCTTGGCGGGGTCCATCGTCGCGTAGAGATCGAACTCCGTGCGCCCCGGGAATGGCGGGAAAACGTTCGGCAGCATATTTGCCTGAATGCTCGACGCCGTTTGCAGCTCGTTTTCCATCCGCTCCCGTTCGGCCTGCTCACGATGCTTTGCCTCCAGTGCGCGCATCTTCCTGCGGACATACATATGTACCAGCAGGGCGATTGTCAGCGACGCCGCAAGCCCTACAAGAACGTAGAACCACGCCTGCTCATAGAACGCCTTCTCCTTGACGATCTTTACGGACACCTCCTTGTTGCCCCTGCCCATGGAGTCCTTCAGCTGCATCACAAAATGATAGGTGCCGCCGCGCAGGTTGGTGTAGTCCACAGGCACGATTTCGCTGCGCCTGATCGTCGTGCTGCTGCGCTCAAAGCCCTCCAGCTGATAGCTCACCTGGGGATCGCTCAGCGAATAGTTGAACACAAAGCTGGGCACCGTCAGCTTCTGTGTGTCGGAAGGAATCGTAAACGTACCGTCTCCGGCGGGGTAAAGCGTCCGGCCGTCCACTTCCACAAACGGGACAGTCGCCTTCAGCTCGTCGATATTCTCAAAGGGTTTCTCAATGTTGACCTTACAAACGCCGGTGCTCCCGGAAATGTACAGATCCCCCTCAGGGGTCAGTTCGCTGTAGGAATTCGCCGTGGCGACGCAGGGCAGACCGTTGGTGATGCTGTAGTGCACGGGGGTGATCTCCCCGTTGGCGATCAGTTCCTCGGCGGGCACCACGTAGATGCCGTTGCTGCTGAGGATCCACATATCCCCCTTGCTGTTCTCATAGAGGTCGAAGTTGTTGCTGTAAGGGAACTTTTGGACTGTTGTCACCTGATAGTCCGGCGTCATGTAGGCGATGGCGTTGCTGGTGACGATCCAGACCACGCCATGCATCGTGTCGCGCTTGAGACGCATCACGATGCCCGAGGGCAGCCCATCCTCCACATCGATCGTTTTTACCAGGCCCCTGTCGTTGAAGATGGAAATCCCGCCGCCGTTGCTTCCCACGAGAATGTCGCCATCCGTGCCCTCCGCGACCGTAAGGGTCTCGGTGTTGACGATACCGTCCTCCTTGCCGTAGGAGGCTGCGACGCGGCCGCCGCGGATAACGTTCACACCGCCGGTAACCGCAACAAGGATGGAGCCGTCCTCCCGCTCGCAGACCGCGCGGAAGTTATTGGACAGCATCTCGTCTTCCGCGCCAAATACTGTCACCTCGCCCCGGTCGTAGCACAAAAGGCCCTGCCCCCGCCAGGTGGAGAGCCAGAGGCGATCGCGGCTGTCCCGGATGATGGAGCGGATGCGGTAGCCCTCCAGCAGTGAGATCAGATCGTCCGCGCCCAGATCCTTCCCGGACACGGTGGCCGCCTTTGTCAGCGGGATGGAGGGCACCACGCCGTCGTCATCGAGCACAAGCAGCCCTGTGTCCGTCCCCACAAACAGCTTGCCGTCGTACATACAGGTGGAGTTCACCACCATTTCGCTCAGTCCATAACGCTCTGACAGATTGGAAAACTGGTTGGGAACCACCTTCATCACGCCTTGACGCGTGGAGGTGAACCAAAGATTTCCGAGGTAGTCGGTCATGACACGGCCGACGTTGTTGTTCATGGGCACGTCTTCCAGCAGATGAAAGCCGTCGTCGTCCAGCACGCCGATGCCGTTCCCGCCGCAGATCCAGAGCCTGTCGTCGATATACTCGATATCCCGCAGGTATTTCAGCGGCTCGATATCGAACTTTTTGAGGATTGTAAAGCCGTCGTTGAGATCAACGTAATAGAGGGCAAAATCCGCCGCCTCCTGATAGATGCGGCCGGGCGTCTTCGGGTCTGGAAGCATGGCGCCCACCCCGGCGAGCGGGTTGTCGTCAATGCTGATGAAGCGGAGCAGCCTGCCCTCCCGGATCATGATCAGGTCGCCCAGGTCCGTCGTGCCGTAGATGATCCCGTCGATTCCCGTACGGATGTCGCGCATTTCCACCTCGGCAAGCTCAGGCTCTTCCATCGTATGCACCTGATACTCCGAATCAATCGTCGCAATGCCGCTTGAGGTGGCGAGGTAGATCGTACCGTCTTTACTCTCCGTGATGGCGCTCACTTTGGTGGACGGCATTCCCTCCGCTTTGCCCCACTTGCGCAGCTCGCCCTGCTCCATTACCGCGACGCCGCTGTCGTTTGTGCCGATCCACAGCCGATCCCGACTGTCCACGAACAGACTCACCACGCTGGCAATGCCGTGGGAGGAGTCCATACGCTCAAAGGTGTTGCCGTCGTAGCGGATCAGTCCGGCATAGCTGCCGATCCAGAGGAAGCCCTCCGACGTCTGAACGATCGCGTTTGCCTCGGATGTGGGCAGGCCATTGGGATTGTTGTACAGTACCGCGGAAAAATTGTCGGGCCGGTTCACGGGATCAACGGTGCTTATGCTGTCTGAACTTCCGGCGGCATTCGCAACGCTTGCGGCCGACAAAATGATAAGCGCCAGAAGCACACATAAACAGGGGAGCCATCTTCTTTTATGCTTCGTTTCCTTCATCATCAAAGATCATTTCTCCTTCTCATCCGCCGGCGTAAGCGGAAATATCGGATATTGCCCATCATTCTCTCCGTCTCCGGCAGGTCTCCACGATCCTGCCGCAGAGCCGATCCCTCGTTTTGTCGTGTTTATCCCAGATACCGCAGCGCAAGCATCCATATCGGGCCTGTACGTTATGATACTGTCCCGCCGCCGGTGATATCGTGGGACAGGACCAAAATCGTGCCATCCTCGCGCACCTCACAATTCAGCGTGATCTCCACGCCGTCGTTTTCCGCGAACATGCGTACCGTGCAATGCCCCGCTTCCGCGCCGGCGCGCACGTAGGCCGTTACGTCGTTTTCGCCGTAGAGCACGCCGAGAACGTAGGCAGTTTCTTCGTTGTCGGAGCTGCATTCCCATGTCGTTTCCATCACGCTGACGGATCCGGCAGCTTCCCCGCTGTCCTGCGTCGTTACGGTGATCAGCAGATCGCCGCTTTCGTTCAGGCTCGCCGTGTACGGATATGCGCTTTCCTGGCCGCCGTGCACGACGCCCTGCAGTTCCGTTCCGCTGACACTGATCAGGTTCGCACGCAGCGAGCCGTTTTCCTCCAGCACCTCCGTCAGGATCGTCATCTCATAGATTTGATCCTGCTCGTCTTTGCTATGGCACAGATTCAAAAGCAGAACGGCGCGTCCCGTTGTCTTTGGCGTCAACAGGAAGGTCGCTTTGTCGCTCGATTGCTTCAAATCGGGGGCTGCGGAAAGCACCGGCAGGATAAACGACTCCCCGCCTGCGTCTCCGCTTTCCTCCGACAGGATCTCAACGCTCGTGCTCTCCTCTGAAATGAACCACAGGTAATCCGGCGAGGCAGACCGGCTGACCTCCAGACGGACGCTCCCGTCCTTATTGACCGTCCAAGCATAGGGATAAGGCGTATCCTCTCCGCCGGTGAAGGTTTCGCCGCGGCTGCCCCGAATAATCAGGGCAGCCACAATCGTGGCGATGACCACAACGCAAAACGCGATTGCCGGGATCACATAGCGCTTGATGCTTTCCCATCTGTAGACGCGCTCGCTCTCAAAAACAACTGTTTTAGCCACCGCCGTCGCCTCCTCCGCCTCCGCCTACGTCTGAGACGCCGCCTCCGAAGGCGCCGCCGAGCTCTCCTTGCATTTCTATGTTATTGAGTCGCTCTTCCAGCTCCCGCTGCTTTTCGATCTGTTCCTTCATCAAAGCGTTGGTCTGCGCCGTTTCCAGCCTGACGATCGCGTCGGAAAGAAGCTCTTCCTCGTTTTTGACCGTCAAGTCAATCACAATCGTGCTTTCGGGGGATTCCTTTGCGGTGATCGTAATGCGATAATGCAGGTTTCCACCGGTATAATTGCGCGGCGCGCGGAAAATCAGGCCGCTGTCCGTGGCCTCATAGCTTCCGGACGGTTCCTTCAGCTTTTCCACAATATTCACGATATTCTGCGCCGCGATCAGTTCATCCGCGGAAGGCTCCTCGGAGTTCAGAACGCTCTGCGCGGAGGCAAGGATCTCGTCCAGCCGTTCCGTCGAATACTTATGCGTCGGATCAAAGCTGACAAGTCCGGTGGCGCCGCTGCCCGCGTCATAGCTTTCCAGCTTGGCGGTAAAGCCCTCGCTTGAGCCGGAGATGCGAACGTCAAGCCTCACACCCTCGCCAGACTTGAGCAGCACGGTGCTGCTTTGCCCGCTGTAGATCGTACCCGTTCCGCTCGCTTCCGTATCCGTCTGATTGGCGACATCCTCCGCAACGGTCACATCCTCTCCGTTGACGTCAAGCATCTGCAAGTCGCCCGCGACGAGGACTGTGGCAAGGCCGATGTGCAGGGGGGTCCCCTCCACGATGGTTTGGTTCAGCGTCTTTGCGATCGTGGTGCCGTCCAGTCCGAGCTTTGCGGTGAGCTGCTCCAGCTTCCACGACGCCGGCGTGTCCCCCGTGTCATGCCAAGGCTCGAACTCGATCCAACGCAGCTCGGCGAGCCCCGGGATCAGCATTTGCACCACATCGGTTCCTCCCGCGGCAAATCCGTTGCCGGAGATGATGTATTTGCGAATATTCTCGTAGACTTCCGTGCACAGAACGCCGAACTCGTCGTAGTAGCCCACGGTCATGCGCACGGACCCCTGTGCTGCGCTGAGCGCGGAGTCCGCATCCTGCGCCGTCTTCAGCTCCAGCGTCAGCACCTCGACTTGATCCAGCGCTTCATAGCTTGCGCGTCTGGCGGAAGGCACGATGCCCTCCGGCGTCTCCGGCCGAATGCCCCAGCTCTTGGTGATGGTGTTGTCAGGCGCCTGATCGACAAGATAAATGGCGCTCAGCGTCATGTTCAGATTGCCGATCGCCGCCAGCGTCACGCCGGTCAGCTCGGCAACATCCCCAAGGACATAGTCCAGCTCCAGCACCTGGCCGCCGTTCACCGAGGTATATCCCTGATCCGTCAGGTAGACGTATTTACTCCTGAACTCACTGCCGGAGACGTCGTTTGTCTTAAAGTGCAGCGCCACCGCAAGATCGTTGATCTCGGCGCTGAGCTGCTGCTTCTCAGTGGTCTCGCTCACCTGCAGCAGGACGCGCTGGACGCTGTTCATCTGCTTGTCTCTGTCGACTCCCACCGAGCCGGACGGGTCAGCGTCCGTCAGGCCGTCGAGCCGGTAGGACTCGATCAGAACGCCGTCGCGCACACGCTGGAGGACGCCGTAGCTGATCGGCACCAGAAGCGGACGCGGCGAATTTGTTGCAATGTCGACGCCGGCAAAGCCGTCCATGTTGGTCACGCTCAGGCCCGTGGCATAGAATACCGTCCTGCCGGCCAAGTCCACTCCCCTGCTCAGCGTACCGGCCGAGACCTGCATCGGCTGCGTCGTTTCCGCATCCGTATAGCGCACCGCCGCAATCAGGTTGTATTCGTTCGGATCCGCCGCGCCCTCGGCGCTGCCGGGGTACAGATAGAGGTTCAGCGAATCGGTGCGCGACTGCGGCTCGCGCCTGATCACGGACGACCACGCGCCCGCGTCCCTGCTCAGCTCGATATGGTTCTCCTTGAACGGGATATTGCTGATGAGCGCGATGCCGTTGTTTTGCAGCGTACGGTAGACCTGCAGCGGTTTGACGAGGTTGTCCTCCCGATCCCAGCCGGCGATCAGCTCGGGTTCCTCGCCTTCGGCATATCTGTAGTCGTATTCTCCCTTGCTGTTGATGTACCGCGAGCCTTCTCCGCGGATCAGCCACGCGTTGATGCCGGAAATATTCCAGTCGGTCACCACGTTGCTGCGGATCTCCAGGCTGATGTCGAGCAGCTGCGTGATGTTCTGGATCGTGACAAAGAAGTAATCCGTCTTTCCCTCGCGGAATTGGTAGGCGGGATCGCTGACCGTATAGCTGACTTCCTCGGTCGCACCGTCCACCGTGCGTTTTTTAACGCCTGTCCGCGCGGCATAGCTGTTCATTGCCTCGATCACGTCAATACTCGGCTCGACGGAATGGATGATCCCGTCGCCGTCGACATAGCGGTAGCCCATTGCCATGCCGCCGCTGAGCGTATCCTGCGGCACGTTGATCAGATACCCTTTCTCGTCCCTGCCGGGCTTCTGACCGTAAGAGCCCGTGGTTATGCCGAAGAGCAGCTTAACGCTCTGCGTGGTTTCCGTGATCTCATAGGTCGTGGCCAGCTCGGAAATACTGCGTCCCTGCGCGCCCTTGTTCGTGGTAAACTCGCCGGGGTCACGGTAGTCGATACCGATCCAGCCAAGGCCGTCCTCGTTTTCGCTGCTGGCGGTCCAGGTGGTGCTCGTCGCGCTGTTCGTCTCCTGCGTGACCACGATCTTCTTGATCTTCAGCTTATCATAGACGTCGCCGTTTCCGTCCGTATTGTCCGGAATGATTTGAATGGCCGTCAGATCGCCATAATCCTGGCTGGTGGAGATCTTGAAGGGCGTGATCGCGCCCGTGCGGAACGCGTCTCCCATGATCTGCTGATTCGCCAGCGTACAGCCGCTGACGCCGTTTTCAAAGATCAGGCGGAAATAAAACAGGTTTTTGCTCCCACAGTCGTCATCGTCGGCATTGACCTTGTCTCCCGCGACATGGACCTCGATCTTATACAGGCAGCGCTCCTTGGTGAAGCCCAGATCCCGCAGCGTGTCGTCATAGGTCATAAAGTGGCGCAGCTCGGACCAGTCCACATCCTCCTTGGCGCCGACCTCGCGGCTTCTGCCGTCGAACTCATGGAACGACGCGTCGTCCTGCACCAGCGTGCCGGTACCGCCGTAGCCGCCCTCGCCGACGTCGCTGCCATCGGCGATTTCGCCCCGATCTTCACGGGGATCGTAAGTTTTGCCCACGTTGAAGCAGACCGGCTGCGTGTTCACCCGGCGGTCATAGCGCAGATGGCTTTGCAGCCCGACGTCGTCGATCTCCTCCCAGCTTGCCGTGCGGCCCTCGTAATCCTTCACCATGGCAACGCTCAGACCGCTGAACTGCCAGTCGTCGCCGCCGCTGACCTTCACCGAGACGTTAGTGAACTCCTTTACGCCTTGCAGCGGAATGATGAACTGGACGGTACCGCCGTCGCGAAAACCATAGCGGTACGCGAAATCGTCCACATTCCCCGGCCACTCGCCGTAAAACTGCCGGACGTATTCCCGCGCGTTATACTCGACGCTTTCCACTTCTTCACCGGACAACGACTTATATTTGAATTGCAGGATCACGTCGCTGTCTGTACCGGCATTGCTGACATTGTCGGTGGAGGCCGTAATCAAATAGCGCTCCAGCCGGTCGGCCGGCGCAAGCGTCATCGAATCGCGATACGTCTGCATCGTGAGCGTCGTCTCGCGATCCGCTTCAACGGTCACGCCGGACGTCGAGGTCGCGGTAGAGTAAAGGATCGGGTTTTCACGTCCCGCCTCATAGCGATACCGCACCGTCGCGCCGTCCAGGGCAATGAGGGCGGCAACGTCCTGATAGACCGCGATGCAGGTATAGCTGATGCCGTCGCTCACGGTCTTTGCGGCGCGGGCACGGTGCGTCGCGTTCCGCTGCGCCGCGTCTGTCGCGCTGATGCCCGCCGCGGCGCAGGCTTTTTCCTCGCCGATGGTCAGGCTTGTGCTGTTGATCGATTTAAAGTCCGGCAGCATGGCCGAAATCGCAATGCTGTCTCCCTGCTGCGCGTACCCGGTGATCTCCGCGTCGCCGAGCACCTCTGCCGCCTGACCGACCGAGTTGATGATCAGCGGCAGCGCGATCTCACGGACGCAGTCATAGATGTCCGTGTACCGGATCGTCAGCGCCGCGCACTCACATAATTTGAGCGTACTGATCTTCGTCCGGCTCCCCAATTCGTAGGAACCTGCAAGCGATTCAAAGCCCGCGAACGCGGCGTCCGCAAAGTCGATGCGAAACAGGACCCGGCTGGCGGCCTGGGACTCATGCTCGAGTCCCACGTGCGTCGCGCCGTTGCTCGCTTCGTAGCTCTCCTTTGTTGCGGTCGTAACCAGGGAAACGCCGCCCAGTCCGCCCTGCGCGCCGTAGCTGACGATGGTAAACATGCCCGCGCTGTTGTTCCAGCGGAAGTTTCCCTCTCCGCCCATCGCTACCTCCGCGATGATTTCGCCGGAAAAGTCGATGTAACCGGTGTTTGAATACCAGCCGTACATCTCCAGCCCGTAGATCGTATCGACCCGGTAAAAGCGCATGCCCTGGCAGGCCCAATCGCTGAATCCGTCCGCTTTTCTGCCGTAGATCTGCACCTTGTCGATCGACTCCACCGGAGCGGGGGTCGTAAACATCATCTGATCGGTCTGAACCGACGACAACGCAGTCCTCTCGTCCAGCGCCGGGACCTGATAGCCGAAGGTCGTCTCCACGCTTGCGCGGCGGCTGTCCCTGTTGCCAACAGCCGACGCCTGGGCAAAGCCGTTCTTGATCGCATCCTCAGACGGCGAGAGCACCATAGACCGCTTTGCGCCGTCCGTGGTCGTATAGCCGATGATAAAATACAGCACATTTTCCGCCGCGCCGCCGCCAAGCCGCGTTCCGCTGCTCACCTCAAATATGTAGGTGTTCTGCGCGGCTGTGCCCTGCGTCATCGGCGACTCCGCGCGGCCGAACGTCCGCCAGTCCAACGGCGCGTCATCCGCCGCGAGAGCGCTGACCGGCAGCAGCTGCACGGAAAGAACCAGGCTGAGAACAAGCGCGATCCAACCGCGAACGCGGCGGTTCGCTGTGACTGTTCTCAGATATCTGCCTGTTCTCTCTTTTGTCAGGTTCATAGGTTCACTCTCCTGTCATAAGGGATTCCCAAAGAAAAGCACCTTCAGAAATAGCTGCCCTGTTCACGCTTCGCTTTAATTGCCTTTGTCAGATCATCCACCGTAATACGCTGCACCGTTTCTCCGTCGGTGCGCATACGAGCGAACACGGTCATCTCCGCAAGCGTAGTCGCATAGCTGTAAAGCGCGCTCATGAAGTCCGCATCCTCTTCGGTCTCCTCCTCGGTCTCTTCGATCTCGGAGAAGCTTTCCGGCTTCTCTTCGATCTCGTCCATCCAGTCGATCTCCACGTCCGGGACGTCTGTATCCTCCACCGGCGCCGATTCGACGGCGGCGGGCTCTTCCTGCTCCTCGGGCTGCTCCGGCGGCGCGCTGCGAAGCAGATCGTTTTGCTCGCGCAGGATGCGGATCATCTCGTCCTTCTCGTCCTGCATATCCTGCATACGGCTGAGGCGTTCCTCCATCTCGCGCAGGCGCGCTTCCATCTCCGCATTTGCCGCGCTCTCCCGCGCGTCCGTCGCCGCGGCGGGCGCTTCTGCCACAGCGGGCGCTTCTGCCACAGCGGGCGCCGGCGCCGCAGCGAATGCCGCGACCGGCTGAGCCGGCAGTATGGGGGCGGAAGCCGGAGCGGAAATCGCTCCGCCGCGCTCCAGCGCCTCTGCCACTCTGTCGAGGGCGGACGCAATCAGTCCGGCCGCCGCGCCGCCCGCAATGGAGCCCATTCCCGCCAGCGCGTCTGCTCCATGCTCGTCAAGCGCGCGCAGGCTCGCGGCTCCCTTGAGCGCGTTGTCGTCGTCCGCTTCGTTTTTGCCGTTGCCGTCAGCTTTCTCGTCTTCGTCCAATATGTTGAGACGTACCGCTCCATCGTCTGCCTCTTCTTCATCCTCGTCGAGGAAATTAAGGCGCACGCCGCCGGAGAATACCTCTCCGCCCTCTTCCGCCTCCTCTTCGTCATCGAGAGCGCTCAGATTGATCAGGGAATCCAGGTCCTCATCGTCGTCGAGGAGCTCCTGCATGTTCACGCGAGGCGTGCGGCCGCTTTCGGCGAGCGCCTGTTCATGTGCTTCGCGGCTGTCGGCGATAAAGTCCTCCCAGTTTGCTTCGCCCTCTTCGCCCCAGAAGTATTGGGTTTGATATTCCCGCTCCTGGAACATGTCGGTGATGCCCTTCGCCGTTTCGATCTGGAACGTGGAACGGCTTGCCGGGCCCATGATGGCGAACGCCTGTCCGCGCGCCGCCTGCACGATCTGCTCCTGCTCGTTCTCGTTGATGCCGCCCGCCTTCTCGTACAGCTTGACAAGATCCTGCATGTCGTTCGGGGCCAGCGCGAAGATAAAGCTGTACTGGCAGGCGTTGATGATCGCCGTGGACTTTCTCGCCAGCTCCTCGCTTCCGACGAAGTCCTTGATGTTCTGCGTGATGACGATCTGCATGCCGTTGTACTTGCGGATACGCTTCGCCAGCTGGAACATAAAGTCGAGCGCGATCGGGAATTTTGCGTCGATGAAGACGTGCGCCTCGTCGATGACGACCACGACCTTGCGCTGCGCCTTGTATTTTGTATTGTAGTCGCGGTTCTTGATGACCTCATTGTCGATGTACTTGAGCACCAGCAGCATCTGCGCGTTGGCAATGGTGGTGTTGCGGTTGGCGAGCATCGACTGGAAGTTGAACACCGTGAAGTTTTCGTCCGTCGTGACGGTGGACGGGCCGTTCCAGATATTCGCGTTGCGCCCGCCGGTGGAGAACTTGGCGATATAGTTCATCAGCGCGCGCAGCATGTCGCGCGTGAACTGGTTGTCCACATGCTGATACTCGCTGAGCACCTGGTCGTACAGGTCGTCGAAAATGGGATAGTCCTCGGGGCGCAGCTTGGAAAGATCCGTTTCCGGCGTAATGTTGCGATCGAGATACATGCGGTCCACCAGCGTGTTGAGGTACTCCATCGCATCCTTCTCGCAGTCCGGCATGATCTGGCGGAAGAACTCCTCCAGGAATTGCAGGTGCGTGGCATAGCTGCCGGACGGCCCGCCCTCGCCCGCCTCGTCGTCATCGAGCGCGGTGATGATGTGGAACGGGTTGAGGCGTCCGTATTGCGCGTTGCCGACGTTGATGATCTGTCCGTGCAGGTTGCCGGCAAGCTCCATATACTCGTTTTCCGGGTCGAGGATAAAGATCTTCGAGTCCTCGGCGGCAAGATTCGTCAGCAGGGATTTGGTCGAGTAGGACTTACCGGAGCCGGATTTACCCACGATCACCATGTTGCTGTTGACGCGCTCGCTGTCGCGGCGGAAGAAGTTGATAAACACCGGCACGCCGTCGCTCTCGCCGAGCTTGATGCCGCCTTCGTCGCTGATGTGCGCAAAGATCCACGGGAAGCAGGCGGCGACGGTATTGCTTGAAATCCCGCGGCCCTCCTTCGCCAGGGGATCGAGCGCGCTGACCTGCGAGCCGATAAACGCCTGCACCTGGTCGAACTCCATGTTGTTCAGGCGGTAGCCGCTTTCCTGCCAGCTCCTGCGGACGTTCTTTTTCATCTCATTGATGTTCGGGAGCTCGCTGTCCGGGGGCTGCGGGATACGGTAATCCTTTCGCGTCGACACGATGTCGTACGCCGTGATGTAAATATTGCATTCCAGCAGGGATTCGCTGTCGCTCTGGAGCGTGGTCAGCAGCTCCTGCAGGGTCGCAAGGTGCGTCTCGATCTCCAAACGCTTGGAATCGACGCCCGTCGCGCTCCATTGGCCGCGCAGCTCCTGTAAGGAATGGTCGATGTTTCGGATCGCCTTCGCGCGATCCATCGGGCGGCACTTCACCACGACCTTCGTTCCGGGGATGCTCATAACGCCCGCAAGATAGGCGTCGCCCACCAGGGTCGGATAGTTCACCACGCGGAAATTATGGGTGATGATATGATTGACCTCAACGCGGCGCACCTTGATGTCCACCGTATCCGGCTGCGCCCAGAGGTGCAGATCCTGGGGGCGGATCTTTTCCACGTCCCGCTCGTCAAAGTCGATCTGATTGGTGTATTTCAGGAAAATCGCAAGGCCCTTGTCGTCCAGACGGCGCACGGTCAGCTCGCCGTTGCGAAGCAGGCCCTCCGCCTCGCGGATCTGGATTTCCAGCTGGCGCTTGTCGCTCTCAAAGAGGGCGAGGTAATAAAACGGCGCGATCACTCTGGTATCGTTGCACAGCGCGCGAAGCTCGTTGATGCGGTCGTATTCGATCTCCACGCGCGCCTTGAGCTCGTCTTCACTCAATACGCCGTTTTCATAACTTGCCTTCAGCGCGTCCAGCTTCTCATATTCGCGCTTGAGGTAGCTGTCATACATGATCGGGCGCTCGAGCTTGACGATGTTCGCGCTGTATCCGGCGTGGAGGGAGCGCAGGATGCGGCCCAGGCAGTTCTCGATGGAATTTGACCTGCGATGCTCGCTGAAAAAGCGGAACTCCACAGGTTCGATCTCCAGAACGGCGCCGTAGTAGGACTTGTTCAGATACTCGATGCAGTTATCCTTGATCCCCGTGAACGCGATGATGTCCTCCATGCGCTCACGGCGCTTGCGCTCCTCCTTCATCTCCGCCAGACGGATCATCGCCGCCTTGCTCTCCTCGGCGCGGCGGGCGCGGATCTCGTCCTTTTCCTCCTCGGAGACTCTCTTGCTCTTGAGGAGCTTGTCCTCTTCCTTGCGCTTCTTTGCCCGTTCCTTCTCGTTCTTCTTGCGCTCTTTCTCGCTCAGCTTGCGCTCTTTTGCGCTTGTACCGTCTTTCTTGCCGTCTTGCGTGGCGGGCGCTGCCTCCTCAGCGCTTCGTTCCTCCTCCGCTTCCTTCGCGCGCTTTTCCAGGATCGCCTGCTTGACTTCCTCCGGCGTCTTGCGGCTTTTGAGCAGCTTATCCTCTTTTTTCCGCTCGCGCGCCTCCGCCTTCAATTCCTTTTTGCTCTTTTTCAGGCTTACATCACCGGCGACACGCTCGCCATTAAACAGCACATCGAAAGCGATGTCCTCGATGCTGCCCTCGCCCGCTTCGATCAGCATTTTGTCGTTATAGCGGCGGCCAAAGCTGCGCTTATAGCTGAAATAGCTTAAAATATGAAGGATATAGATGTAGTTTGGCTGCTCATCCATGCGGATCAGCAAAAGCGCCGCAACAAGCAGAACACCGATACAGACGCCAAATTTCCATGCAAGGTTGGAAACCAGCGCGAGGATCAGCAATGCCATGGAAATGCCGCCGACGACGACATCTCCCACTCCCACGCCCTTGAACAGCTCCACGGAAACCTTGGTTTTTCCGGGTATCATTCTTGTCATAACTACACGATCCTTTATCCCTTATTCTTTACGATCCTCAGTCGTCCAGTGTCATACGTTTTCTGGGGATAGTCGGCGCTTCCTTCGGGCGCGACGCGGCCGTGGGAGTTGCCTTTTCATTGAGCGACGGGCGCGAGCCGATGCCGCTTATCTCATTGTGGCCGCCTTTGGTCGACAAGCCGGCGCCCAGCTTCTGGCTGCCAACCGCCGCTGCGAAGTCCTTCTTTTGCTGGTCCCGCTTCTCCATCGACTCAAGGGTGAGACGCCTGCCGGAGGACGCCGGCGCTTCCATCGAACGCGGGGGCGGCGCCTTGGGCCTGGGGCCGAGCGTCGGACGCGCGCCGATGCCGCCGGTGTGCTCCTTGTTGCCCTGCGCCGTGGTGGCGGCGCTGCTGCTGGTGCTGTTGGTCGGAAGCGCAGCGGAACCGCCGCCTT
>CAMVAV010000003.1 GCA_947165595.1 uncultured Clostridia bacterium
GCACCGAGCGGTTGGACGCCATATTGCCGAGGTATTCGCCATACCGCCGAGCCTCAGGCGACGTGCGCCTTGATGATGTCGGCTGCGGCCTCTTCCGCTTCCGTCTGAACGGTTGTCAACAGGGCTTATACAACACAACGGACAGCCCCGCCTGTCAGCCTTGGCGATCCGTTCGGCCCCGGTTGCTCATTCCCCTGCCCCGTTCAAACGGCTTTTGCGGCATACTCGTCGATCATACGGATATAGTTCCGCTTTGCCTCGTCGGAGATCCACGAGGCGAGGAACGAGTTCTTCGCGATCTGGATCACGTCCTCCCGGGAAAGCTCATACTTGCTTGCCAGGGCATGGTAATCGTCGGAAATGTAGCTCTGGAAATACGCCGGATCGTCGGAGTTGACCGTGATAAGCGCGCCGCGCTGCAAAAGATACTTCATCTCCCTGCCCTTCATATCCTCCGTCACAAAGCTGTTGGAAACGGGGCAGCAGGTAAAGCCGATCCTGTGCGCGAGCACATAGTCCACCAGCGCAGGGTCCTCGACAATGTTGGTGCCGTGGTCGATGCGCTCGACGCCGATCTTGTGCAGCACGTCGTAAATGTGGCCGATGGAGTTTTTCTGGTCGATGTCGCAATGCATCGTAACATGGAACCCCTCCCGTTTCGCGCGGTCAAACACCTCCGCGAACTTGAGCGGCGGGTTGTCCCGCTCGTCCGAGTCGAGGCCGATGCCGAGAATTTTGTCGCGGAACGGCAGCGCCGCCTTGTAGGTCTCCATCGCGGAGTCCGCCGTCATATCGCGCAGGAAGCACATGATGAGATGCGCGTCGATCCCCATCTCCCGGCCCTTCTCAATGCCCTTGTAGTAACCGTTGATCACCGTTTCAAAGGGTACGCCGCGCGAGGTGTGCGCCTGCGGGTCGAAAAACAGCTCGCAGTGCTTGACGTTGTGCTTCTTCGCCTTTTCAAAATAGTCGACCGCCAGCGCGCAGAAGTCGTCCTCATCCTGAAGCACGTTCATCGCCGGATAGTAGACCTTCAGAAAAGACGTCAGATCGGTAAACTGATAGCTTGCCTTGACCTCTTCGATCGTGGATTGCCCGATGTCAACCTTGTTCTTCTGCGCGAGTCTGAGCTTCAGCTCCGGCTCCAGCGAGCCCTCCAGATGGAGATGCAGCTCCGCCTTGGGTAAGCCATAGATGAATTCCTTTGTGACGCTCATTTTCACTGCTCCTTTCAAAAAATAGCAGAAACCACCGGTTCCTGTAATGAACCCTTCCCATCATCCAACTATGTCCGCCGGATGGAGGAATCGCGCGTCGATCTGCCCGGCAGGATCGGCTGGAGCTGCGACCGGCTCGAAAGCAGCGACGGCGAAATCAGCCGTCGCCCGATCCTGACGCTTTCCCCGTCGTGAGAACCCGAACCAGCTCCGGCGCGGTGACGGTGCAGCTCACCCGGTCGATGATCCGATATTCGTCGCCGTTGTCCCACCAGAAGCAGGGGACGCCGAGCTTTGAAAAGGACGTCACATAGTACTCTGCCCAATCCAGGCGCGACGCATTGTCCGTTCTCTCTTCACAGCCGAATTCCGTAATCACCACGCCGATGTGCTTGTCCAGAAAGTATGTCTGCAGATCCTCCCGCAGCTTCAGGATCTCCTCCGTATCGTCGGAGATCTCTTCGCTCCAGCTCTCGTTCCCTCTGTCCGCATCGGTGAACGAATGCGGCAGATAGGCGTGGACCGACGCAAGCACCCGGTGATCCTCCGGCATCTCCAGTTCCTCCAGCGCCCTGGATTTGCAGCTGGTGGCGTATGCCGGGATCAGCAGAAAGCGCGTTGCGTTGTTTCCGCCGGCTTCGCGGACGGTCTCGATAAAGGCGGCGTTGAGCTGGTTCACCACGTCCCGCAGCTCGCTTGTACCGTCCGTCCACTCCTCGTCGGTGTCCCGCATCCGAGGCTCGTTCATTCCTTCGAACAGCAAATGCTCATCGCAGTCCGCAAAGCGCGGCGCGATTTGCCGCCACAGCGACCGAAGCCCTTCCTCCGACGCCTGGGCGTGCTCCTTGTCGGGAATGATAAACAGTTCATGGTGCGTGTCCAGAATGACGTACAGCCCTTCCGCGAGCGCCTGGTCGACGACCTCGCGCACACGCTCCATCCAAGCCGGGTCGATCGTTCCGTCCGCGTCCGTGTGTTCGCTCCAGCTCACCGGAATGCGCACGCTGGAAAAACCTGCCGCCCTGATTGCGGCGAACAGCTCCTTCGTCGCCGGCACATTGTGCCAGTAGGTCTCGAAGTCCTCAACAGTCGGCGCGCTCTTATGCGCCGTAACGCCGTAAGCGTCCAGGTCGTTTCCGATGTTGAAGCCCGCGCCGAGCTTCTCCATCATGCGTATGCCGATCATGTCCTTCCGATAGGCGCGGATGCGCGGCGCGAGGAACAGATAGCAGGCAATGGCAAGCCCGAGAAGGATCGCAAAGCTGATGAGATAGATCGACGCGTTGCGCCGTTTGCTGTTTTTCATTTCCTCTCCCCCATCGTGACCAACGCGGTCTCGTCAAAGCCCTGAAGCTTCTCCTGCAACGTCTCTTTGGCACGGAGCTCGCGCCGGCGGCGAGCCTCGCCCTCGCCGAGACGGGCAATGCGATTTTGCTCCACCAGCCAGTCCAGCAGCTTTTCATACAGCGGCTCGTCGGCCAGGATCCTGTGAATGTCCGCCGCATCTACCTCGTAAAGGCTGTTTTGGCTGTGCCCCGGCGTTTCAAACCTGCAGGGCAGCTCTACGCCGTCCAGCAGACGCACCACAGCCTCTTCGGGTCCCTCCGCCAGCGGGACGTTGATATAGGCGTAGTTAAAGTCCGTGACATGAACCGTTTCCTCGGCGCCGTCGTGCTTCCACACCGTATCAAGCTCCAGCAGAATGCGCGGGTAGTGCCGCTTCTGGAAGAACGGCGTCTCGATGCGCTTTTTGGTATTGATGCGTAGGTCGTCGAACACGCCGCTGTCCTGCTTGATCGTCCCCGGCAGGGGAGGAATGCGGTCGTGATTGATTTGGAGCCAGTCGTCGTAGCAGTCCAGATAATCCTCGATGACCATGGAGTAGTTCCAGCTGTCCCCGCGCTGGCTGATAAAGACCAGCTTGGCAAGCAGCCTCGCGTGGTAGATGTCCCAGGATAACTCCACCGGGACGACGACGCCTTCCTCCATATAGTAGGGCCGGTCGAATTCCACCGCCAGGCCCTCCTCGGAGATATCCTTCGTCCTCGCCTTACGGATCCTGCCGTCGATCTCCACCTCGCACGGCACGCGCAGCGGTACGCGTTCCGTCTTGCGGTAGGGGATGCGCCCGTCGATGAACAGCACCGACATGATCATGTAGTAGAGGTTCGTCAACAGCCAAAACAGCACCACCGTCGGCCCCATGGAGGAGCTTTCAAACATGACGACGAAGCAGCGGACAATACCGATGACCGACAGGACGATCAAAAGCAGGAAGGGGATCATGAAAACGCCGTTTCGCTGCTTGACGCCGGACTGATCCTCCTTTCCCGTCACCTTGAATTTTTTGAGCGAGAAGCCGAAGGTCTCCAGAATGATGGGCAAAAGCATGTAGGGGAACATGATCGTCTCATAGACGCCGGTCCACTTGGTGGAGCGTATGTTGCCGGAGAGCAGCTTGAGGCTGATGCTGCTGGTGACATACATCGGCAGCCAGAATGCCAGCACCTGCGGCAGCGTACACTTGAAGATCGTAAAGCCGAAGGTGGCGTACATGACCGGCGAAAGAATATAAACCAGACGCTTGAGCGGCGCATACCAGTACCACACGGACGCCCAGTAGTTCATCTTTTGGGAGAATGAAAGGTCGCGGGAGGTGTACAGGTGCATTTTCCGCCCCGTGGCAATGACGCCGCGCGCCCAGCGGATGCGCTGCTGGATCAGGTTCGGGAGGTCTGTGGGCGACATGCCGGAGGCAAGCGGTTCGCTGATGCCGAGCGATACGTAGCCCTTTTTCTCGATCAGAATGCCGGTGGCGAAATCCTCGGTGATGGCCTCGGTGTAAAAGCCGCCCACCGCCTCAAGCGCCTCGCGCGAGAGGACCGTATTGGAGCCGCCGTAGATGACGCTGTTGCTCTTGGTGCGCGCCACCTGAATGTCGCGGTAGAAGTAGTCCTGCTCGTTGGGAATGCGCCCCTCGGAGAAAAGGTTGAACTGGAACAGGTCGGGGTTGTAAAAGTTCTGCGGGGATTGCAGGAAGCCGAGCTTGATTTGCTCCTTTTCCGGTTTTCCCTCATTTTTTATCTCCGCGTCCACAAAATACGGGATCGTATGCATGAGAAACTTGCGCCGCGGGATCATGTCGGCGTCGAACGTGACGACGTAGGGCGAGCTGGAATGCTTCATCGCGTTGTTCAGGTTGCCCGCCTTCGCGCCCTTGTTGTCCGGTCTGTCCAGATAATTGACGCCCATCTTTTCCGCCAGCGCGCGCATTTCCGGGCGGCGGTTGTCGTCGCACAAATAGATGTGTACCTTGCTTTTGTCCGGGTACTCCATGTGCTTGCAGCCGTTGATGGTTTTGTACAGCAGCTCCGGCTCCTCGCTGTAGGTCGCGATGAATACATCCACGTCCGGGAAGCGGTCCCGCGGCACCGCCGGCAGATAGTAGCGCTGCGCCGAATTCATATTCATGAAATGTACGAACGCCTCCACCATGCCCATCGCCTCCAGCACCAGCAGGGCGATGCCGGCGGTCACGCAGATCCAGCCGCAGCCGAACGGTATGGTGAAGAAGAACCGCCACATCAGGTACACGGAGGAGAAGAACATATTGATGACAAACCAGAATTTCCCTTTCACGCAGCCTACCCCCTGAAAAACCGGAACGCTTCCTCGTTGATGTTGTACGGATATGCCTCGACGAGGATGTAGTCGTAATGGACGCCTCCCTCGACCCGGTCCTTAAGATACTCGCCGACGCTCTGCCCGCGCATGTTTTCCAACGACCAGATGGCGTCGATCCTGCCGCACATGGGCGCGAGAAACGTGATGACCGGAGACAGATAGGAATCGCGGATCATAAAAATGCCCGGTCCGTCCGGATTGTCCAGATTCTCGATCTCCTCAATCGTTCGCAGCTCGTCCAGATAAAGCGCATAGGGCGATTCCTCGTAATAATTGATCGGATCGTTTACCATGGAAAGATTCAAAAGCGTTTGGGATAAGGTACCCTCGCTTTCATATGATTCCTCGCTGCTGCGGTAGTACACGCGGCGATAGCGCCCCTCCTCTGTTGGAAAGATCGCCGTGAAGTCCTCAAAGCCCGAGTAGATAGCGCCTGTATCTCTGCCCATGGAGCCCAGCATCTTCCCGGGATAGGTCTCCACCCTGTAGTTGGCGATATCCGTATAGTAATCCTCCGGATCCAGATCCTCGCCGAAGCTTTTTTCGATTTCATCCACGATCACGCGCATTGCCTCAAACGCCGCGGGAACCGTCCAGTGGTGGTCCGTGCGGAAAAATGCCTCCTCATAGCTCAGACGGTCGCCCGGAATGTACTGCGAGAGATCAACGGTCTCCACGCCGAGACGGCGGAGGTAGAAAACCAGCTCATTGACCTTGTTTCGCGGGTCGTTCACAGGCATTCCCGGGCGAAGCCTCGAGTATCGCGGGTCGTATTTTCCCGGCGCGATCAGGAACAGCACCTTGCTTCCGTGCTTTTTCGCGTAATCCTGAAGCCGCTTCACGCGTACCGCGTAATGGAAGACGTTTTTGTCCTCCTCGCGATAGAAGGACGCGTAGTTCAGAAACCCGTTCTCGTCCTTGATAAGCTCGAAGTGGTTGTATTCCCGCTTGCCGAGCGCGCGCTGCGCCGCGCCGTACAGCTCGACCAGCTGCATCCTGCCGCTGAGCTCCTCGGACATGACCTCCTCCAGCTTCGCGGGCTCGAAGGAGCGGTCCTCTGCCTGATCCATGAGCTCGTCGAGCAGCTCTCCGCGGTTCTCATACGCGTTCCAGCCGCAGAAGAGGAGCAGCGACGAGAGGAACAGCAGCGCAAACAGATTCTTTTTGAGCAGATATCCGCGCATAGCGATCTCCTAGAAGTTAAAATAGATGAAGGGGTTGTAGGACCCAATCGCCAGATAGCTGACGCAGGCCACGGCAAGCGCAAGCATGCTCAGCGGATATACCACGGAGTACAGCACATGCACCGGGCTTTTCGGGTTCTTGTAAAACCACTCGTTCATCGTGCGGACCACCGGCGTGCAGAGCAAAAGACCGGCAAGCAGGAAGACCCAGTTCTCTCGCACCAGCATCCACGCCGTAGCGCTTAAAAATCCATTGCGGTTCGCGCCGAGCATGTTGAGGTAAAAGCGCCCCGCCTGATAGACGTCGTCCGCCCGGAACAGCACCCACTGGAAATTCACGATCAGCAGCGTGTAGAGCCGGAGCAGCAGTTTGCTTTCCACTCGCTCCGGAAACTCCGTAAGGCGCTCCGTCAGCTGAAGGGCAAAATAGAGCAAGCCCCAAAGGATAAACGTCCAGTTCGCGCCGTGCCAGATGCCGGTCAGCAGCCAGACGACAAACAGGTTGCGCACCATCGTGTCCTTGTTTTCAACGCGGTTGCCGCCCAGAGGAATGTAGACATACTCCCGGAACCAGTCGGTCAGCGAGATATGCCACCGCTTCCAGAAGTCGGAAATCGACGCCGCCGTATAGGGATAGTTGAAATTCTCGCGAAAGCGGAAACCGAAGCAGAGTCCCAGCCCGATCGCCATGTCGGAGTAGGCGGAAAAGTCAAAGTAGATCTGCAGCGAGTAACAGATGCTGCCAAGCCACGCCAGCGTCGCGGGCACCGGCAGTTTGTCCACGCCCAGCACGGACCAGTTGAACACGTCGTCCGCGATGGCGGCGAAGGTGTTCGCCAGCAGCACCTTTTTGCCAAGCCCCGTTACAAAGCGGCAAAGGCCGACGGAGATCTTGTCCAGCGTGCTTTTTCGGTTCCGTATCTGCTCCGAAACCGAGTTGAACTGCACGATAGGCCCGGCAATCAACTGGGGGAAAAAGGCAATATAGAGGCCGACGTAAAACGGATTGACCGGTTTGGTGTCGCCGCGGTAGACGTCCGCAATGTAGGAGATCGCCTGGAAGGTGTAAAACGAAATGCCGATGGGCAGGGAAAGCTTCAATCCCTCCGCCAGCTGCGCTCCCCGTGTGCCGAACATGCTCAGGATAAAGCCGAGATACTTAAACAGGAAAAGCGCCGACAGGTTTCCGGCAACCGCCGCGGCCAGGGCAAATTTTCGCGCCTTGCCCGACGCCGCGCCGATCAAACCGCCGAAGACGGCGTTGAAGACAATGGAGGCGAGCATGAGAAGCACATAAACCGGCTCGCCCCACGCGTAGAACACCAGGCTTGCCAGCAACAGCCAGATGTTTTGCAGCGTGCGGGAAAAAAACAGAAGATAATACACCGCGAAGACGGCGGGAAAGAAGTAGAGGAGAAACGGGATACTTGAAAACAGCATCGCTCAGCCCTTCTTGTTGATCAGATACGTCGGCAGCAGGAACATGGTTATGGCGATGACAAACGCGAATTCCCGCATGCCGCCCGTCGTCGTATCCATCGTTGCTCCGGCAGCCAGATCGGTAAGATCCTCCGGGATCGACTGCCCGTGCTTGTGAAGATATGTCTTGATGACGACCAGCTCCTGATCATAGACATCCGTAAACCGGCTGAGCTTCACGTCGTCTATTTCGTACGGTTCAAGATGGTAGTTGTGCCAGTTATCGCCGGAATCGTCCAGATAATCCGCCGCCCATCGGTACCATTCCCTTACCCGCGCCGAACGCAGATACGCGGCCGTTTCGTCGATTACCGAAAAAACATGCTCCTCCGAAAGCTGCTCCCGCCGGAGCCGGCTGTAGCGCTTCTGGAGCTGCGAGACGAATCTTCTGTCCCGGCAAAGCTCCGCGAAGAAGGTCTGCGTCTGAAAGGCAAGATCGGCGGTGTTCAGCTCTTCCACGCGGCTGTTGTCCAGCGCCTGGTCATAGTCCCACACCGGTCCCATGTGAAGCAGATCGCCCGCATTCTTATACATGTAGGTGGAGTGCTCGCCCGCGTCGTAGTTGCCGAAAAACTCGTTGATCAGAAAATAATCGACAAAGGAATCCACGTCGATATACTTGTCATAGAGCCGGAAGACCCGGTCGTCCTCCGAATAGAGCACGCGCTCGATCTGGGAGAAATCCTGCTCGATGTAGCGGACTGTTTGCTCCGTGATCCGCGAGGCGGAGGGGTATTTGAGTCCGATCCAGTTGTCCTGCTCCGCCCGGTCTCCGTGGCCCTTCGCAATTCCGGACTCTCTTCCCCAGGTGTTGAGCATGAGATCGAAGGTGGTTTGACGGTCCCTGCGCACGATGTAACCGGAGTACGTCTTCTCTTCGTCGTACTTCTCAATATTGACGCGGTCCTTTCCTCGGGAAACGGTCTCCATCAGCAGAAAGACCCCCTGATAGGCAAGCGTCCCGTCCTGCTCGGTCAGCACCTCGCAGTAGCGGCAGTCCGGCGCCATGGTGTTGCCGTCGATCTCCGAGGCGATGCGGTAGGCGAGATAGTTGCGCAGCATGCTCTTGTCAGCCATGCTGCCGTTGAGCACCCACTCAGACCCACGTCCCATGCCGAGAAGGTCCGCGCTGTTATCCGTTCCGTCCGGCAGGATGGTTTTGAGCTTGTATTGCTGCTTATCGTAGTTATAGGAGGAATGCCCCTTGCGCTTGATCCGGATCAGGCTTTCGCAGACGGGCGGGTCGCTCGTCGTATTGACGCCGGCACCCGTGTCGATGATGCGGAGGGTACCCGTGGTATAGGGATCAAGCCCCTCCGTGACAATTTCTTCGCCGCCCTGAAAACGCTTGTAGTCCGGCAGCTCGGTGTCCAGCGAGAGGATCACGATGGGCAGATTCGTATGGAAGCCCTCGCCCACCGAAAAGTCCTCGCCGAGGAAGCGCAGCGGGTCGTCGCCGCTCTCGTCCGGCGCAAGCGCGGCATAGGTCCCGCGCGGATGCTCGGTGTAGTGCATCCCGCCGCGCAGCAGGCACAGGCCCGCAAGCAGCGCCAGCGCAAGGAGGAACACCAGCAGCAATATTGTTTTTTCCTTTCGCAGAGCCACCGCGGCGCCTCCTACAGATTGATCTCCTCATCCTGACGGACCAGGCTGACGGAAATGACGTTATCCTTTTCGGAAAAGAGCGTCAGGAACGGGCCGTTTTTCTTTTCCACCTTCTTGAGCAGCTTGTCCGATATTTCGTAGATGACCTCGGCTTGTCCTTTTTCTTTGGACACGTTCTGCATCCGCATCACGGCGTGTCCCCGAAAGTAGGAAGTGATGTCCCGCGAAACCGTGCCGACGGAATCCGACTTGACCTTGAGCACCGCCATGATCCGTTCGTTGTCGCGCACGATGCCGAAAAACATCAGGAACAGGAAGATGATGAAGGTGCCGATGCCGGCGATCAGGTAGTCCGACACGCCGCAGCAGATACCGACCGCGATTGCCCAGAAGATGTATGCCGTGTCGCGCGGGTCCTTGATCGCCGTGCGGAAGCGGACGATCGAGAGCGCGCCGACCATGCCGAGGGACAGCGCGATGTTGTTGCCGATCACGTTCATCACCAGCGTTGTGACCAGCGTAAGCATCACCACGGAGACGTTAAACTTTCGGCTGTAAACCGCGCCGGCGTGGGAAACACGGTAGGAGATAAAGATGAGAATGCTGAGGACGCACGCCGCGGCAAAGTTGATGAGCACGTCCTGAATGGTCAGGGCGCCCGTGGTCAGGATCAATTTGTCGTATAAGTATTCTTTCATGTTCTCTCCCCCGCTATTTTACTGCGTTTCTTGACCGAACGTATTTGCTGTTGGAGATACGCGGCCGGTCCGCCACTTCCAGCGCTTTTTTTATGTAGGAAAACAAAAAGCCGTTGTATTTGACCTCCATGGTCGTCTCGGCGGGATCCGCCGCCGGGCAGGGCTCGACGCCCGCGCGGAAAAACTCCTCCGGATCCTCCAGCGCGCGCAGGCGCATATCAAAGGTGATCCGGATGTCGTTGAACTCGTCCAAAAACGCCAGCCGGTCGTACTCGACGATGCACTTCGGGCGGTAGCCCCTGGTCATCAAAAACGTGTAAAGCCCGTGGGCAAAGGGCTCCTGCCGCTCCATGAGGAAGGAGTAATCCGTATCGAGCATTCGCTCCGCCTCGTCCCGGCTGAGCAGCAGCGACCGCTTGCGCTGAAAATCTCCGTCCTTCGCTTTCATTTCCAGCTTGATGGTTTCGCTGTTCGCGCCATAGATACGCATTCGGATTTTCCTGCGGTGATCCAGCCCGTCGATCTTCTCCCAGTAGTCGTCGTCCATGAACGTGTCAAAGTACAGCGAACGCACCGTATAGCCGGCCTCGCCGTTGTGCGGGTCCGGTTTCATCAGCTTGCCGAGACGCTTGGCCAGCATGGCGGTTTCGTCGGTCGCGACAAGGTATTTCAATTCCTTTCGGCTCACGTCAAGCATTTTTCACCGCTCTCTCCCTGCTTCGCCCCGCATGCGGAAGGCTCCGCTTTCGCGCCGCTCTCCGGGGCGGAAGGCTCTTCCACGACTTTCTCCTTCGCCGCGGAAAGCGCTGTCTCATTTTTCTCTGCGCCCTTCTCTGCCGGCGCGCCGCCGTATTCCTCGCGGATGTCAATGTACTTCTCCTGAGCGCCGTCTGTCCGCTCCATCGCGTAGAGCTCGTCATAGGTGTGGAAGTCACGGCCCAGGCGCTTTGCCCGCTTCTGGTGGATCAGTCCCAGCAGGAACAGGACGCCCGCGATGGTCAGATCGATCATCGGATCGTGGTAGATTCTGAAATAGACAACGGCGAACACGAGCGCCGCGCCAAGGGCCGGAGCCAGGATCGAGACCATGAAGCGCACCGCGCTGCGCAGGCCGGGCTTTTTGATGATTGCCGACAGGATGCTGCTGACGGCGAACAGGACGCACTCCCCCAGAAAAACAAAGGAGACGAAGAGAAACAGCTTCAGCACCGGATTCCCGATCCGGTCCTCCAGCAGGAAAATTCCCGCCGCGCCGGACAGGCAGCCCCCTGCCAGCAATATCAGCGTGAAGAAATACCGATAACCCTGGAAGCAGAGCAGAAGGCCCGTCAGGATCGCAAGGATCGTGAGCAGGAACATCACCACGTCCTGCGTAAAATACATTTCTGTTTGAAAGACCGGGAGCGTAAAGTTCAGGTCCTCCGCACGAAACGTTGTAAACCGTGAGATCAGGCCGTTGAGATCAACCGCCCGCAGCCGATCGAGCAGCCCGGCATATAGTGCCTGAAGCTGAATGAGTATGTCGTTCATATTCTTCCGTCCTTGTCCGGCCAACGCAGATAAAAACTATATTATTTTTTTATTATACAGCTTTTTCGATACAAATCAACAAGCAGAATTGGCATCGCAAACCTACACAAAATTGGCATCGCAAGCCCTCATAAAGGGCAGGAAACCTACATTTGGCTGGAAAAAGACCGCTGGTTCATCACTGCCAAGGGCGATTTTGTTTTTGCGCTCACCATCGCGGCGGCGGGCTCGGTGGCGGTTTCCTCCGTTCCCGGAGGCGGCGCGGCGATGGAGACGATGGTGATTTCCTCCTTTGGCTTTCCGGCGCTTGTCCTGCCCGTGCTGCTGATGATGACGATCCATTACAGCGGAAGCTGGGGCAGCGACGGCGACTGCTCGCCGGAACATAATCTTGAGGACGCGGAGACGGCGTTGGACTATGTGCTGCACCGGCTCGCTGGATCGCTATACGCCGGACCAATATTTCTGTGCGCCGCTGCGCAGGGCCGTGCGGGAGGCGGGCGGCACGCAGCTTGCCTGCGTCAGCTATCCGACCGACCATTTCTTCGCGGATTATCGGCTGACGGTCGCGCGGAATGTGGCGGATTTTTTAAGGAAGCGCTGATTAAATCAACGTGTGCGGATTGGCGAGCAGATTTTTCGTCTTGCAAGCCAAAAAGCCGCAGGAATACTAACGTATTTCAAGGATTTTTGGCGCAGTCAAGACGGAAAAGATGCCGTCAAGACGTGCGCGGGGATTTATTCAGCGCTTCCTTAACGTCCGTCGACCGGCGCTCAGCCTGACGAAGCTTTCCGACAATGACAAATCCGCAGGAGCGATAACGAAACGCTCCTGCGGATTTGATCTTTCGTAAAGGTTTCATTCCTTCACAGCACGCCGAGCGAGGTGAGCGCGACGAAGAAGGTCGCGACCGGCGCGACATAGCGCAGGAGGAAGAGCCACAGCCCTTTCCACGCGAACGCGCCGTTCTTCTCCACCTCCGCGAGCACGGCGTCCGGCTTCCACACCCAGCCGATGAAGAGCACCATAAAGAGCGCGCCGAACGAGAGGAACACGTTTTCTCCGAGGAAGTCCACCGAGTCGAGCATATCCATGCCCGCGAAGCGCTCGCCGAGCCATGCGAGCGGATGGACGCCGGAGAGCGGGCCGTAGCCGAGCGACACGGGAACGGAGAGCACGAAGGACAGCAGGCAGGACGCCGCCGTGGACTTTTCCGTGCTCCATTTCAAATGCTCCGTGCCGATGGGGACGAGCGCGCCGGTGATGCCGATGCTCGTCGAGAGCCCCGCCGCAAACGCGGAGACGAAGAAGATGAAGCCGAAGACATTGCCGCCCGGCATGTCGGCAAAGACGCTCTTGAGCGTGATGAAGAGGAGTCCCGGCCCCGAAGTCGGATCAAGGCCGTAGGCAAACACCGCCGGCATGATGGCAAGGCCCGCGAGCATCGCGACGATCATGTCCGCGATGGGAATGGCGATCGCCTGACGCGGGATGTTCGTCTCGTCCGGCATGAAGGACGAGAGGAAGATGTTCGTGCCGAAGCCGATGTTGATGGAGAACCACATCTGCACCACCGCCAGCGAGAACACGCCGAAGAAGCCGATCTCGCGGAACGCCGCCATGTTCGGCTCGAACATGTACTTGAGGCCCCCGACCGCGCCGGGGAGTGTGCAGCTGCGCACGGCGACGATCACGAGCATGATGAACAGCACGGGCAGCAGCACCCTGCAGGCTTTCTCGTAGCCTCTGGCGAAGTCGCTGCGGATGATGAAATACGTCAGTCCCAGCACGATCGCCGTCCAGACGAGCGGCTCGACCGGCGCGGAGATCGTCGCGCCGAAGAACGCCGCGCCGTCCGCCGCGGCGAAGCCGCCGACGCCGAAGATCGCGAGGAAATAGAGGCACATGTACTTCATCAGATAGCCCACGATCAGCGCGTAGAAGCCCATGACGAGAATGCAGGTAATCTCGTGCAGCCAGCCGACGAAGCCCCATTTTTTGTTCACCGCCTCATACGCCCTGACCGGCCCGACGCGGAACCTGCGCCCGAAGCCGTACTCCGCGATGACGATGGGGATACCGACGGCAAACACCGCGACGAGATAGATCACGAGGAACGGGAAGCCGCCGCCGCGCCCCATCTTGAACGGGAAGCCCCAGAGGTTGCCGAGGCCCACCGCGCCCGCGACGTTCGCGAGGAAGAAGCCCAGCGTGCCCGAAAAGTTGCTGCGTTTGCCCTGCTGTTTCATTTCATCACAACCTTATGCGTACAGATTTTTGCTGAAATAGCGGTCGCCGCGGTCAGGCAGGATGACGACCACGTTCCCCTGCGCGCCCTGCACGATGAGCTTCTGCGCCGCCGCGAGCGCCGCGCCGGAGGAAGAGCCCGCGAAGATGCCCTCCTTCGCCGCCAGCTCCCGCGCTCCCGCGAACGCCTCGGCGTCGGTGATCTTCACCACGGCGTCCACGAGCGACATGTCCATCGTATCGGCGATAAAATCGTTTCCGATGCCCTCGATGTCGTAGTCGGCGTGCTCGCCGCCGCCCATCGTCGAGCCGACGGGGTCGGCGAGGATGCCGCGCACGTCGGGGTTCCGCTCCTTTAAGCAGCGCACGACGCCGCTGTAGGTGCCGCCGCTGCCCGCGCCCGCGACGAGGTAGTCGATCTTCCCGTCCAGCGCGTCCCAGATCTCCGGTCCCGTCGTATCGTGATGGATCTGCGGATTTGCGGGGTTCTTGAACTGCGAGAGCGAGATCGCGCCGGGAATGGAGGCAAGCAGCTCCTCCGCCTTTGCCGACGCGCCGAGCATTCCGCCCTCGCGCGGCGTGTTGACGATCTCCGCGCCGAGGGCGCGCATGAGCGTCTGCTTCTCCTGCGAGAACTTGTCCGGCACGACGAAGATGACGCGATAGCCGCGATTGAGCGCCGCGAACGCGATGCCGAGGCCGGTGTTGCCCGCCGTTGCCTCCACGATGGCGCCGCCGGGGCGGATGCGCCCGGTGCGCTCCGCGTCGTCGAGCATTGCCTGACCGACGCGATCCTTCACGCTGCCCGCGGGGTTCCACAGCTCCAGCTTGGCAAAAAGGCTCACGCCCTCCGGTGCGCGGATATGGTTGAGCTTCACCAGCGGCGTGCTGCCGATCAGCTCTTGCATGGATTCATAATACTTCATTGCAATTTGCTCCCTTCGATTGCCTGCGTCAGGTCGTCGCGCAGGTCGTTCCAGTTTTCAATGCCGATGGAAAGGCGGATGAGTCCGTCCGTGATGCCGACCTTTTCCCGCACCTCGCGGGGAATGGAGGCGTGCGTCATGCTCGCGGGATGGCACACCAGCGACTCGACGCCGCCCAGGCTCTCGGCAAGCGCGATAAGCTTAAGCGAAGAGAAGAATCTGCGGATGTCATAACCGTCCTCCAACTCGAAGGAGATCATCGCGCCGCCGTTTTTTGCCTGAGCGCGGTTGATCTCGTAGCCCTGCGCGCAGGGGAGACCGGGATAGTAGACCTTCTTGACCGCCGGATTCCCCTTGAGCCACGCGGCGGCCTGCTCCGCGTTTGCGACGTGCTTGTCCATGCGCACGGCGAGCGTTTTGATCCCGCGCAGCAGCAGGAACGAGTCGAACGGCCCCAACACGCCGCCCGTCGCGTTCTGCAAAAACGCCAGCCGTTCCGCAAGCTCCTTGTCCTTCACGACGGCGAGACCCGCCACCACGTCGCTGTGCCCGCCGAGGTACTTTGTCGCGCTGTGGACGACAATATCCGCGCCGAGTTCGATGGGGCGCTGCAAATACGGCGTCATGAACGTGTTGTCCACGATGGTGAGCGCGCCGTGCCGCTTTGCGAGCTCCGCGACCGCCGCAAGGTCGGTGACGGTCAGCAGCGGGTTTGCGGGGCTTTCGACCAGCACCGCCTTCACCTCCGGCGTCAGCGCCGCCTCCAACGCGGCGAGGTCGGTGGTGTCCGCGATGGAACAGGAAAGGCCAAAGCGCCGGAACACCTTATCCAATACGCGGTACGTTCCGCCGTAGACGTTGGAGGAGATCACGACCCGGTCGCCGCTTTGAAAGAGCTGCAAGACCGCTGTGATCGCCGCCATGCCGGAGGCGAACGCGAAGCCCGCTGCGCCGCCCTCCAGCTCCGCGATCAGCGCTTCGAGCGCCGCGCGGGTGGGATTGCCGGTGCGGGAATACTCCCAGCCCGTGTTCTGCCCGAGACCGCTTTGCTCGTAGGTCGAGGTCTGGTAGATCGGCACGTTGACAGCGCCGGTCGTTTTGTCGCCGTAGACGCCGCCGTGGATCACGGCGGATTCGATGCTCTGATAGCTTGCCATCGCAAAAGCTCCTTCTCTGTAAAATAAATCCCGCCCGTTCACCCAGAGAGTGACCAGACGGGAATGAAATCGTGTGCCGCGCGCAGGATGACGCCGCATCTCCCGCCTGTCAACATCGACAGAACATGCAGCACAGGAAGGAAAAACGAAAATATGCGGAAAACGAGTCGTACATTTTGAAAGCCCCTAAATAACTATAAAGTCGATTAAGTTAATAGGTATTATACAAGGCGAAGGCTGATTTGTCAAGCCCCAAATAGTATTTTTCCGCGATATCATCGCTGACCTTGAAAAGAGCTTCGCGGCGGTTTGACAGGACACCTCACTTTTGCCATAGTATCTCCAAGGGTCGACGCCCGCGCGGCATTATTTGCCGCGCGGGCGTTTGCCGCAATATATATCGTTATCCTTCCCAGGCCCGGATGCGATACTTCGCGCCGATCGCGCGGCAGAGCTCCGCGCAGCGCGCCTCCTGTTCCTTCGTGAGCGTTGTGTCCACCGTCGTGAGCACCACGTTCGGCACATAGCGCACGCACTCCTTCGCGAAGCTCAGCATCGCGTCGAAGGACTGCTCGCCGAATTTCGGGCGCACGAGCTTCAAATAGGCGTCCTTGTCCGGCGTGTTGAGGCTGATCGACACGGTGTCCGCCAGTCCCTCCAGCTCCGGCGCGATGTCGCGCCCGTTGATCAGCGCGCCGAGTCCGTTCGTATTGATGCGCACGGGCTTGCCCCACGTTTCCTTGACGTATTTTGCCACGCGCAGCAGGAGGTCGAGGCGCTCGGTCGGCTCTCCGAAGCCGCAAAACACCACCTCGCGAAACGCGTCCATGTCGAAGCGGCCGAACTCCGCCGCGACCGTCTCAAAGTCCGGCTCCTCCCTGAGCCAGAGCGAATCGGATTCGCCCACGCGGTCCATCGTCTGCCGCAGGCAGAACGTGCACGCGCAGGGGCAGCGGTTGGTCAGATTGACATACAGATTGTCATGTACCTTGTAAAGGATGTTATTCATTGCCCTTCTCCCATTTCAGCTTTCCCAGCACTTCCTCGAAGCATACGCCGTCAGTTGTCGGGATATCGAGTTCTATCGAGCGCAGGATGCACTTTTTCACGAACGCCGATGCGCGGCGCACCGAGCGGTCGAACGGCACGCCGTTGACCGCGTCGGCAATGACGACGGATGCGAAAACGTCGCCCGTGCCGCTGCGCGACTCGCCCGCGCGGTGCTGACGGGTCAGCGACGGCGCGCCGCCGTCCGCGCAACTCAGGTTCGCGATGAATTCGCCCTGCGGGATACCCGTGACCACGATCTTCCGCGGCCCCAGCGCCTTGAGCCGCGTCAAAATCTCGTCAAGCTCCCGGCGCGTCCATTTCCGTTCGTGGTAGGGCATATCCGTCAGGATGCACGCCTCCGTCAGATTCGGCGTGATGATGTCCGCGCGCCGGACAAGCTCCCGCATGGCGCGGCACATCTCGTCCGTATAGCTGCTGTAGACCTTGCCATAATCTCCCATCACGGGGTCGACACAGACGATCGTGCCGGCGTCGGAGAAGCCGGACAGGAACCGCCCGACCAGCGCGAACTGCTCCGCCGAACCGAGAAAACCCGTCAAAATACCGTTGAAGCGAAGACGGAGCTTTTTCCATTCGTCCGTGTACGCCGTGAAATGCTTTGTGTAATCGTCAAGAAAAAAGCTGGGGTAGCCCGTGTGGTTGGAGAGGATCGCGGTCGGCACGGCGCAGCACTGCACGCCGAGGCGTGAGATGACCGGGATCGACACCGCCAGCGAGCAGCGCCCGAAGCCGGTCATATCATTGATCACGGCAATCTTTTTCTGCCGGTTGTGATCCGGCGGCATCGGCTTATCCGGCATAGTGCAGCACCCTTGTCCTTTCCAGGGCGACGCCGACCGCATAGAATAGAACGATCCCGACGATCCCCTCCGCCGTGAGCCCCGGAATCTGGAGCGCTCCGGCTGCGACGGAGCCGTACAGAACGGAACCTGCGGCAAAGTAGCCAAAGATCATTTCGGCGACAGCGGCAAGGCAAGCAAAAAATACGCGCGGCTGCCGCCAACGCGGCATATGCTCTGCAGGAGACCCGGCGATCCATGCGCAGAGCAGCCCCATCAGCGATTTGATGACCAGCGTCGGCAGCGTCCATGCCGGGTAGCTTGTCAGATCCGCAAGCGCGGAGCCGAGACCGCCGGCGATCGCGCCGGTTTTTGGCCCGTAATAGACTGCGACGAGCAGGATCAGGGCGTTCCCGAGATGCGCGTATCCGAGCGGGATGGGAAACTGCAAAACGCGCGTACCGACAAACACCAGCGTGATGCACAGCGCGTTCAAGGCAATCGCCGCCGCTTCACTTTTGCGATTAAACCGACTTTCCATGGTATCCTCCCAGCCATAGCCGACTTAGGCCATTGACAATATGTATTTTACGGATGATACAATACACTGCGGCTGGATATATTACAACTACCAATTTAATAAAATTTTATATGACCAGAATGCTTTGAACAAGCAGTTCAAACGGTGTAACTTCTTAAAGCCTATTGACATAGCAGGCTGATAAGGTTTAGAGTTGGTGACGCGCTTGGCAAACAGAGGCGGAAATTATCCGGAGGGGCGCAAGACCAAAAAGCAAAAGGCGGACGGTTGATTCATGGAAATCGATATCACCTTGGAAACGCTGATCTCGTATCAAAAGGACGGCGTTGCGCACAGCTTTAGCGTTTAAGATCCGATTCGTTTTCGTCGGGCATAGGCACATCGGCAATATAAAACCGCCTCAAAAAACTCAATTTTTTGTTTACTTTCTTCACTTCTCGAGTTATACTACCATCGAGGAGTTGATTTACATGGTGGAAACTGAACTCAAAAAGTTGATTTCTCAAGTGGAAGCGCGAAAAAGTGAAGAACAAGTCGTAGAAGTGAAGTCCGCGCACGAGGGCTGCCCGGAGAAACTCTACGATACCATCTCCGCGTTCGCCAATCAAAGCAGCGGCGGGACGCTGCTGTTCGGGCTGGATGAGCGCCGGAGCTTTGCGCGCGTGGGCGTCTATGACGCGCAGGACTTGCAGAAGAAGGTCATGGAATACTGCGAGCAGATGACGCCGGTCGTGCGGCCCGTGTTCACGGTCACGGAGGAGGACGGGCTTGTGTTCGTCTCGGCGGAGATCCCGCCCGTGGACGTCGCGGAGCGTCCCTGCTTTAAGACCGCGAAGGGGCGCTTGCAGGGCTCGTATGTCCGCGTGGGCGACGCCGACAAGCGGATGACCGAGTACGAGGTCTACAGCTACGAGGCGTTCCGCAAAAAATACCGCGACGACGTGCGCCCCGTGGAGGAGCTGACGGTCGCCGCGCTGGATCAAAACAAGCTGGAACAATATCTTCTGCGTCGGAAGCAGGGGCGGGCGAATCTCTCTGCGCTCCCCGTGGAGCAGCTTTACGAGCTGACGAGCATCACGCGAAACGGGCAGCTGACGCTCGCGGCGCTGCTGCTGTTCGGTATCTATCCGCAGGCGTATTTCCCGCAGCTGAGCATCATCGCCACTGCCGTGCCGGCGACGGAGATGGGCGTGCTGGACGCGGAGGGGAACCGCTTCACGGACAGCAAGCGCATTGAGGGAACGCTCCCGGATATGCTGGACGGCGCGCTTGCCTTCGTGCGAAACAACATGAAGGTCGCGACGAAGCTCGACCCCGCGACCGGGGCGCGGATCGACGTGCCGCAGTATCCGATGGACGCCGTGCGTGAAGTCGTTCTGAACGCGCTGGTCCACCGGGATTACAGCTTCCACACGGAAGGGATGCCGATCCAGCTGATCCTCTATTCGGATCGCCTTGAGGTGCGGAATCCCGGCGGACTGTACGGAAGACTGACCGTCGACGAGCTTGGCCGCGCGCAGCCGGACACGCGCAACCCCGTGCTGGTCACGGCGATGGAGTCGATGGGGCAGACCGAGAACCGCTACTCCGGCATTCCGCGCATTCGCCGCGCGATGGCGGAGCTGTCCCTGCCGGAGCCGGTGTTCGCCGACTCGCGCGGCGAGTTTTCCGTCTGCCTGTATCACGGCAAAGCCGCGGAGGAAGGAGCAAGCGTCCCGGCGGCGGTGTCCGACGAAAAGGGGCTGCTGGAATTCTGCAAAACGCCGCGCAGCCGCGCGGAGATCGTCGGGTTCCTTGCGATCCCGTCCGCGCAATACGCGCTGCGCCGCTATCTCGATCCGCTGATCGAGGCGGGGGCGATCCGCCTCTCGCTGCCGGAGAAGCCGCGCAGCCCCAGGCAGACGTATGAGACGGCGGTCTGAGTCGTTTCTATGTCTTCAGTCCTGAAGTTTTTGCACGCTCCGCCGCCTTGCCCACTATCTGACCCAGACCGGGAATTAAACTTCGTGAGGTCCGGTTTTCCGAACAGCCGAAGCAGGAAATGCTCGACGACGGCTGGACCTGCGGCCACTACGACTGGTATATGTGCTACAGCGTCTAACACAAAACCGTTTCGGCAGGCAGCATCATGAGAAAGGCCTTTATTATATTCAGGTTCACGAAACGGTCCGACAAACGCGACGAGCGCGCGGAGCGTATGCTCGCGGAGCTGACCGCAGAGATGGCAAAGCGCGAAGGCGTGACCGAAGCGTTGAAGGCGTACGATCAGATGGAGTGGGTGCAGCGGATAAACAGCATCCGGTCGAGGGCGGAGGAAGTCGTCTACAGCGAAGTGATTTACGCAATATAGTTCTGCATACAGCAGGAGGGCAAGCTGCGGCTTGCCCTCCTGCTGTATACGCCCTACTTCGCCACGTTCTCGCAGAACCGCTCGATGATCGCCGCGATCTGGCCTCTCGTTGCCGTGCCCTGCGGATCGAGGACGACGTTGCCGCTGCCGTCCGTCGTGCCGTTGATAAGCCCCGCGCCGACCGCCCACGCGAGCGCCTGCTGCGCGTAGTCGTGTACATCGCCCGCGTCGGGGAAGCTGCTCACGTCGCCGCTCACGTTCACGTCGTAGCCCTTGTACTGCGCGTAGTTGTAGAGCATGACGGCAAGCTGCTCGCGGGAAACGGGATCGTTCGCGCCGAACTTCTCGTCCTCGCCCTGCGCGACGCCGTTCTCAACAGCCCACGCCACGCTGCCCGCAAACCAGTCGTCCGCGTGTACGTCGAGGAACTCCACGAGATCGGCGGGCGCTTCCGCGCCGTCAAGGTTCATCAGAAGCTGCGTGATCTGCCCGCGGCTCGCTTCCGCGTCCGCGTGGAACTCGCCGTTGCCGGCGCCGTTCATCACCTCATGGCTCGTCGCCCAGGCAACGCTGTCCGCGTGCCATTCGTTGCCCGTCACATCGTTCATCGGCTTGGTGTTATCGACGATCTTGACCGTGGCGCCGCTTTCCAGCGTCAGTACGACGCCCTCGTCGCCCGTGGTCGAGGTCTTGACGATCTCCTCTGTGCCGTCCGCGCGGACGATGACCGCGACCGTGCCGGGAGTGAGGTTTTCGGTGGGTATCTCCACCTTGACGCTGCCGCTGTTCGCGGGGAGCGTAACGTTGATCTCCGCCGCGCTCTCGGCGCTCGCCGCCGCCTTGACCTTCACGGGGAGCGTGACCGGCTCGCCGGACTTCGCCGCTTCCTCAACGGCTTTGTTGCTCGGCGCGGCCTCGGCGCTGACGGTGTTGCCCTGCGCGTCGGTCTTGACCGTGCCGGTGGAGCCGTCCGCCGCTTTTTCGGTGGTCGTGGCGCTGCCGTCCTTCGCCGTGGTCATGGTGGTGGTCGAGCCGTCCGTCGCAGTCGTCACGGCGGTCTTGGAGCCGTCCGCGTTCGTGGTGGTCGAGGTCTTGCTGCCGTCCGGGTTGGTCGTGGTGGTGATGCTTGTCGTCGCCGGCGCGCCCGAGGAACCGCCGGACGAACCGCCGCCGGAGCCGCTGCCGCCGCCGTTGCCGCCGGAGCCGCTGCCGCCGCCGGACTGTCTGGCGTTGACCGTCAGCTTGCCGTTCACATACTTGATCTCGTTGTAGTTGCCGCCCGCCGGAGCTTCCGCGCCGGACACGATGATGTCATAGCTGCCCGCTTTGGTGTTGTCGGGCTGCGCGGAATAAGTGACATCAGGCTTTTTCGCCAGTGTCTCGCCGTTCCTTGAGTCCCGCGACGGTGTAGCTGTCCTCGCCCGGTGTCGGTACGGTGCCGCCCACTTGGATGCTGGGGGATTTTGCCGTGATGGTGATGGTCGCCTTGCTGATCGTGAAGTTCGCCAACGCCTCGCCCGCGCCGTAATCTGTGGTTTCCGTGATGGTCGCCCTGACCGTGTACTCGCCCGCCTTGGTCGGAACGCCGGCGGCGTAGGTGTTGTCATCCGCGCCTTTCACCTTGTAAGCATAGGCCACAGCGCCGTTGCCGGTGTTGCCGCTCACGCTCGGCGTCTTGGCGGCGTCGCCATACGTCCAGCCCGCGAGCGTCACGGTCGGAGTGATGGCGAGCTTATCCAGCACGGTGAGCGTCGCGGTGATGTTGTAATCGGCGTAGTTCTGCGAGGTCACTTTCACGGTGACGGCCGCGGTCTTGCCCTTGTTGGCCTCAACATCCTTAAATGCAAAGTTGAGCTTGCCGCTTGCGACGGAGGGATTGCCGTTCAAAACGCTGTCGGCGTCCGTCGTTGAAGTGATGCTCGCCGTGCCGCCGTCCACGATCAGCGCCGAGAGATCGACCGTGCCGCTCGCGCCGAGTTTCGCGGAGCCGGTGGCGGTCTGGTCGCTGTGGGCCGCCCTGCCGATGGTGAATGTGGTAGTATTTGCCGCAGGCAGCTTGTAGTTCGCCGCCTTCTCTCCGGTCAAGCCGCTTGCCGTGGCGGTGTAGCCCGTCCTGGCGTCAGTCTGCGCGCCGCTGACAGTGACGGAGATCGTGTCGCCGTTCGCCGTACCTGTCGCCGTGGCGGTGGGCGCCTGCGCCGAGCCGTTGAAGGTCAGCGACGTGTTGCTCCAATTCAAGCCGACCTCTTTCTGCCCGATTGTGACGGACCCGCACTTTATTTTCGGGCCGTCGGCATATTCCTCATTGTTGCTTTGCGCATAGTACCAGACGTAGTACGTGCCCGCATCAGTCGCGGCAGGCCAAATGCCCCCCGGTTGGTTGCCATCGTTGCAATACGCACGCCAGCCTTCCGTCGGCGGGGTGCTGCTGTCGCTTGTGGTAACGGCATACAGGAGATTTCCGCCTTCTGCATTTATATTCCCGGTGGTCAGTGCTTGACTCTCGCCGTCGTAACAGGAATCGCTCTGCAGCGAGGGCTCACCATTGATACCCGGCGTATCCTTGAACACGACCTTGCCGCCGTCCAGCACGGCGGCGAGGGTTGCGGCGTCGCTGTGGAACTTCGCCGCGTCGTCGGCGGTAAGGGTGTAGTTGATGCTGCCTTCATTCAGTTTGCCGCCCACCGCGGCGGTATCGCCCGCGACCGCGGTGACGCAGATGTTCGCGCCGGTCGTCAGCGCGCCGGTGACGGTGATGAGTTCGTCTCCGTAAAATATGACATTGCTCACCCGTGAATTGTTGTTTTTGTTATTATTGATCACGGGCGTGCCGCTCATGGTGACCGTGCCACCATCGACGAATACGCCACCGCCGTACGGGCCCGCGCTATTGTCGCTGATGCTTCCACCGGTCATCGTGAACGTGCTGTTCCCGACGCACACTCCGCCGCCGCCGAGCAGCGCGCTGTTGCCGGTGATGCTTCCGCCGGTCATCGCGAACGTGCAGCCGTCATTAACGTACACCCCGCCGCCGTATCCAACAGTATTCGTGCTGTTGTTACCGGTGATGCTTCCGCCGCTCATGTTGAACGTACCGCCTCTAATAACGTACACCCCACCGCCGCCTTGCCACGCGCTGTTGCCGGTAATGCTTCCGCCGCTCATGTTGAACGTACCGCCGAGTACAACCACACCACCGCCACCTAAGTCGCCCCTGTTCTTGCCGCCGGTAATTTTGCCGGTCTTATCCACACTGCCGTCCGTCACTGTCAGATTGCCTATGACATTGATGACGAAGCCGTTTTCCGCCGCCGCCGTCAATGCACGGTCGATGGTGTGGCCGTTCAGGTTGAGCGTGACGGTGACGCCCGATGGAACGCTTAAATAACTGCTGCTCGATTTTGTGGGGTCGCTCACATCCGCATTCAGCCGAATATATCCGCCCGCCTCCATCTTCTCTTTCAGTTCGGCCCAGGTGGTGACCACCCAGGGGTCGTTCTCGGCGCCGGTGCCGCCGGCGTTCGCCCACGCCGCCGTCGGCGCATTACCGCTCCATCCCTCGGTGACAAGTGATTTGTCAAGGGTGTTTTTATCCCAGTTCATCATCTTAATGCACCTTACTGCGTACCTTATAGAAATTATGAGAAAAAGCTTGACAAGTGACCTTTCGTTCACTATAATCGGTGAACGAAAGGTCACTCTGCATATCAGGGAGGTTCCCATGGCAAAGGATACAAAGGAAAGGATTCTTGCGGCGGCGCTGGATATGTTTTCTCAAAACGGCTATGCGGGCACGAATGTCCGCGAGCTCACGGCCTCTCTCGGACTGGTCAAGTCGTCGATGTACAAGCATTTTGAGAGCAAAGAGGAAATATGGAACCGTCTTTTGGATGAGATGATCGCCTATTACGGCGAGCGCTTTGGCTCACCGGAGCATCTTCCGCCTGTGCCGGATTCTGCGGAAGCGCTCGTGTCGATGACCATGCGGATGGTGGATTTAACGATCCATGACGAGAAGATCGTCAAAACGAGAAAGGTTCTGACGATCGAGCAGTTTCGCGACGAGCGAGCCAGAGCTCTTGCGACGAAGCATTTTCTCACGGGGCTCAGGGATATGTTCACGCCGGTCTTTGCCGGAATGATGGAGAAGGGACTGCTGAGACGGGACGATCCCGCCGCGCTTGCCTTCGCCTATACCGCGCCGATCTCCGCTCTCATTCACCTCTGTGATCGGGAACCGGAGAAGACGGACGCGGCCATGGCTCAGATCGAGGCGTTCAGCCGGCATTTCATCAAGACGTACGGAGTGACTGACAATGGGTAAAACTGGACGGCGCCCATGCGGGAAGGTTTCTGGAAAACCTGCAAAAAGAGATAGGCAGCTTGCCCTGCTGCCGGACGGAGCAATCCGGGTCCTTGTCAGTGCGGACCTTGGCACGATCAAAAACCGTTTCCGGGAGCGGATGCACGGGAATCTGCCCGCGCCGGTGGAAAGGATGCCGGAGAAAAAGCACGGCGTGTTCGACGGCGAGCCTCACGATTACCGTTTTGACGGGGTAAACGGAGACGCTTCAGAACCCGCAAGGGCGCATAAACAGAGTAACCGCATCATGCCGTCACCCCAGGCGGCGTCAAAGGAGATCGAGCACACCCGCTGGTCGCGCTCGACGCAGTAGATCGGCAGCTGCCGCGCGGTCGCCGCGGCGGTCACCGCGGCGGGAGCGTTCACCGCCGCAAAGATGGCGACGCTCGCCAGCGCCGCCGCGAGCAGCGTGAGATACCGTTTGCGAACAAAATAAAATCGCATGAAAAAGCCCTCCTCACAGTCTTTTTGCAAGACTATGCGGGAGGGCTCGTTCAAAATACCGCGCGGTCCGCGACCTCCTTGACGGCGATCGAGCCGGTGATGTGGCAGCCGTCGCAGTCGTCGCCGCACAAAACAATGCTCACAACAGTTTCCTGAGTGCGTCCGCCACCCTTTGCACACGGGTGCCGATGACCACTTGCACGCTTCCGCCGCCGGGGCGGAACACCCCCTTCGCTCCGGCGGTGAGGAGCAGATACTCCCGCACCGCGTCGGGATCACGCAGCTCCAGACGCAGCCGGGTGATACAGTTGTCCACCGCAAGCAGATTCTCCCTGCCTCCCAAAGCCTCCAGCACAAGAGACAGGTTGACCCCTTCCGCAAGGATATCGGTCCGCTTCGACGCGACGGCCTCCCCTGCGGCCTCGGGGAGAGGATCGTCCTCCCGGCCGGGGGTTTTCAAGTCAAAGCGCGAAATAAAGAAACAAAAGAGCAGGTAAAAGCTGAGAAAAGCCGCCGCAGATACCGCGAAAACTCCGTCAGGCGCGGCGGCGGCGCCGCAAAGCGCAGCACGGCGGAGGTAAGTCCCATCACGCTTCGCCCCCTTCGGCGGCACGCCGCGGCCCGCGCGTCTTTCTCATTTCAGATACCCGTCGATGATCGACGCCCAGCCGTTGTAGTCCCTGCTGCCGATATACGCCTCGCCGAGCACCTTGCCGCTGCCGTCGACAAAGATCGTCACGGGGATGTAGCCCGTATCCATGTAGGGGTCGAAGCCGCTCGTGTAGCGCAGGCAGGGGTAGGTGACGCCGAGGCGCTTCACCGTTTTGACGTCGTCCGCCTCATCCTCTGCGTCGTAGACGCCGAGAAACTGCACGTCCCTGTCGGCGTAGTCCCGCGAGAGCTTTTGCAGGTCGGGCAGCTCGCCGACGCAGGGGCCGCACCAGTACGCCCAGTAGTTGACGACCGTGAGCTTATGCCCGGAAAAGCACGCGTCCGTCCAGGTCTTCCCGTTCATATCCACGGTGGTAAAGGAAAAATCGGGATCCCAGTTCTCCGACTCGCCGGAGGCGGGAGCGGTGGCGACGAGCATCGTGCGGCGGCCCGAGTCGTAGCTCACGGCGAAGCCCAGCGCGTCGCCCAGATCGCGCAGCTTGAAGTAGTTGTTCCCGTCGATGTTGTACGCGGTGAGCGAGTTGGTCCTGCTGCCGTTGATGTAGATGGTCTGCGCGCTCTTGACGGCGTTTTTCGTTCCGCTGCCGACGGCAGCCAGCTCGCCGCCGTTCTTCACGTACGCCTTGCCCGTGGTGATGGTCACGGCGTTCGTCGCGCTGTTGTAGCCGACGCTGAACTGCGCCTTGCTCCCGTTGAGCAGATACGCGAGGTCGCGCAGCTTGAAGTAGTTGTTGCCGGAGATGTTGTACGCAGCCGCCGCGGCTGCCTTGCCGTCGATCTCCAGCTTCTGGTCCGAAACGACGGCGGACGCCGCGCGCGCGCCGACGCAGAGCGACAAAACCGTCGCCGCCGCGAGCACGAGGCAGGAAAGGCGCTTGCAGAGCTTCATGTGTATCTCCCTTTCGTTTCAGGATATTTGCCGCGGTCATCCGCGGCAGTCTCATCGTAACACAGACGGTCGAAAAATGCAACGCGGGGAGAAGGATTTCATTCGCCGCTTCTCCCATTCTCTCCCGCTCGCGCCTCCATCACCGCCCGGAGCGCCTCCGAGCACCTGTAGTCGATCTCCAGACGCCCGCCCTCGAATACGCGGATGGCCGCCACCGTCTGCGCGAGCGTCGCGCGGTCCAACTCCGTGAGGCGTCCTTCGCGCAGCAGACGCTCCGTCCACGGACGGCGCGGCGCCCCCTGCGCGGCGCGCTCCCGCAGTGCCGCGAGCTGCGCGTTCAGCGTCCGCTCCCGCGCGGCATAGTCCTCCCGGTAGCACAGGAATTCCTCCCGGCGCAGCAGTCCGTCGCGCACGTCCTCCCGGACGTCCTGCCGCAGCCTTCGGACGCGCGCGAGCGCAGCCTCCAGCTGTCTTGCGCCGTCCCCCCCGCCGCCCGCCTGCCCGGACGCCGCCCGCTCCGCGAGCGTGCCGAGGTCCCCCGCCCGCGCGAGGACGCGGTTGAGGTCCGCCAGCACGATCCGGCTGAGCGCGTCCTCCCGGACGGAGTGGCTCGCGCAGGCGGCGGAGCCGCGGCGCTGATACGCGCCGCAGGCGTAGGTCGTCCCGCCGTGCCGGGCGGTCCGCGTCATGGCAGCGCCGCAGTCGCCGCAGCGCAGAAAGCCCGCGAAGAGGGAAAGCCTCCCCGCGGGATCGCCAGAGCGCGCGCGTCCGGCGGACGCCGCCTGCGCGGCGTCCCAGAGGGCACGGGAAACGATCGGCTCGTGCGTCCCCTCCGCGACGATCCAGCCGCTGCGCTCCACCGCGCGCGCTTTGCCGTGCATGACCGCGCGCGCCGTGCGGTTTGCCGTCAGGCTGCCGAGGTACGTCTCGCTGCGCAGGAGCTTGTGCACCGCCGCGTAGGTCCAGCGCCCCGCCGTTCCGGGCGGCGCGCCGCCCGCGCAGCGCAGCCCCATCAGCCGCTTGTAGTCGCCGGGGCTCGGCACGCCGTCCTCGTTGAGCGCCCTCGCGATCCGCGCCTGTCCGACTCCCTCCGCCGCCATGCGGAAGACGCGGCGCACGACCTCCGCCGCCGCGGGATCGACGAGCAGGCGATTCCGGTTCTCCGGGTCCTTGCGATAGCCGTAGGGGGCGAACGCGCCGCAGAACTCGCCGCGCCTCTGCTTGGCGCGGATGGCGCTGCGCACCTTGTCGGAGATGTCCCGCGCGTACTGCGCGTTGAACACATTTTGGAGCGGCAGGAGCAGGCTGTAGGGCCCGCTTTCGCTGTCCACGCCGTCGTTGACCGCGAGGAAGCGCACGCCCCGCTCCGGGAAATACCGCTCCAGATACCAGCCCATGCCGATGTAGTCCCGTCCGAAGCGGGAAAGGTCCTTCACGATCACGCAGTCGAGCTTTCCCGCCTCAATGTCCGCGAGCATCCTCCGGAAGCCGGGGCGCGCGAAATTTGTCCCCGTCGCGCCGTCGTCCGTAAACACGGCGGCGAGCCGAAGCTCCGGCCGCGCGCGGCAGAAATCCTCGATGCAGCGCCGCTGATTGACGACGCTGTCGCTCTCGGGCCTGTCTCCGTCCTCTCTGGACAGACGGCAGTACGCCGCCGCCCGCCAGAGCTTTTTTTCAGGCGTCATGCGCCCGTATGAGGTCGAGAACGACCTCCTCCGCCGTGCGCGTGCCGACGAAAAAGCGGTCGACCGTATAGACGCGCTCGTCCCTGTTCTGCGCCTTCATGCCCTGCGCCTCCCCTCTCATGGTTTTCAACCCATCCCTATGAGCGGAGGGCACGATTCATGCCGGAGGGCCTGCCGCGGCTCCCGTTAAAATACGGCAAAAGCGGGTACAATGCAAAGGGTCCCGCCGCGGCAGTCCGCTCCGTCATGCGTGGCGGCGAAGGTTTGTGTTGAAATGCGCCGGAATACGCGATATAATACCATCATAGGGGGTGTCGTCATGAATCAGTCTGTCCCCGACGAAGCCAGGGTCCGTCTGGACGAGCTTTTTGAAGCGTTCTCCACCATCGCGGAGGGGACCTATGTCTACCTCTGCAACATGAAATACGACTACTCGCGCTGGTCCGAATCCGCGGTCACGACCTTCGGGCTGCCCTCTGAGTACATGTTCGGCGCGGGCGATATCTGGGAGGAGCACATCCACCCGGAGGACCGCGAGAGCTATCACAGGAGCATCGACGCCATCTTCTCCGGGCAGGACGGCGGGCACGACATGCAGTACCGCGCGCGCAAGCCGAACGGCGAGTACGAGGTCTGCACCTGCCGCGGCGTCGTGATGCGCGACGAGAACGGCGTGCCGGCGTACTTCGGCGGCTCGATCCGCAACCACGGCGTGCAGGGACGCATGGACACGCTGATCGGGCTGCGCAACCAGTACGGCTTTTTTGAGGACCTGAACAGCGATATCGTCAGGCACCGCAAGGTCCGCATCCTGCTCATCGGACTCGCCAAATTCACCGAGATCAACGAGGTCTACGGCTATCTGTTCGGCAATCAGGTGCTCCAGCGCTTCGGGCGCTTCCTCTTCGAGCACATCGGAAACCGCGGGCACGTCTACCGGATGGACGGCACAAAGTTTGCCGTGATCACCGAAACGCTCGGCGAGCGCGAGGTCCGGGAGGAGTATGAGGCGATCCGCGCCCACTTCCGCGACGGCATCCGGGTCGACGGCAAGCACATCATCCTCGACATGAACGCCGGTTTCCTCTCGCTCGACGAGTTCTCGGTGGACGTGCAGACCGTCTACGCCGGGCTCAATTTCGCCTACGGGGAATCGAAGATCCGGCGGCAGGGCGACATGGTGGAGTTCCGCAACGAGTGGAACGGCGAGAGCCAGCAGCGGCTCGAGATGCTGCACGCCATCCGCAACTCGATCGCGCAGGACTGCAAAAACTTCTTCCTGTACTACCAGCCGGTCGTCGACGCCGCGAGCGAGCGCCTGATCGGCGCGGAATCGCTGCTGCGCTGGAAAAGCGAGAAATACGGTCTCGTCATGCCGAACGACTTTGTCCCGCTGCTCGAGCGCGACTCGCTGTTCCCGCAGCTCGGGCACTGGATCCTCAAAACGTCGCTGCTCGACGCGAAGAAGGTCCTCGCCGTCTGCCCGGAGTTCGTCGTCAACGTCAACCTGTCCTACACGCAGCTCGAAAAGCCGGATTTCGCGGACATGGTGCTCAACCTGCTCGACGAGACGGGGTATCCGCCAGAGCATCTGTGTCTGGAGATCACGGAGCGCTGCCGCCTGCTCGACGTCGAGCATCTGCTCAACATCGTCGCGCGGCTCCGCGCCTCCGGCATCCGCTTCGCGCTCGACGACTTCGGCACCGGCTTTTCCTCCGTCGGGATCATCAAGGCGATCCCGCTCGACACGATCAAGATCGACCGCAGCTTCGTCATCGAGATCGAGGAGGACCGGCAGGAGCAGCAGCTTGTGGAGCACTTCACCGCCGTCGCCGCGCTGTTCGGCGCGAAGGTCTGCGTGGAGGGCATCGAGACCGCCGGGATGCGCGATATTTTGCAGCGCTATCGCGTGCGGAGCTTCCAGGGCTACTTCTTTGGGCACCCGATGGACCTCGACGCGTTCCTCAGTTACGCGAAAACCGGCTGAGTCCGTCCTCCTCCGCCGCATCCGACACAAAAAAGCCCTCCCCGCAGTCCCAAAGGCTGTGAGGAGGGCTGGCATTTTGCGTTCTCTTTCCGTCATTCCCCGCGCAGGGCGCGCCCGAGCATCCGCTCCACGCGTTTTGCCTGCGCAAAGCGCCGCGCGTGGTTCTCACGCGCCTCGTCCGTTTTGCATTTCTCATAGCTCGACGCAAAGCGCGCCTCCAGCGTGACGCGCTCCGTCCCCCGCGTCTGCTTGTCCGCGAGGTACAGCACCGCCGCCTCGTCCGGCAGCCGCTCATGCTCCGGCGACAGCTCGTGGTGGCTTTCCACCGCCTCCGCCGCCCGCGGATAGCCCAGCGCGCGGAGCCACGCCGCGCCCGTGCGCGCGTGCTCCGTCTCCGTCCGCGCCACGTCGTGCAGCAGCGCCGCCGCGCGCAGCAGCGCCGCGTCGAGCGCGTACCCGTGTTCTTTAAGCGCCGCCGCCAGCTCCTCCGCACGCGCCGCGACCGCCCTTGCGTGGGCGCGGACCGGCTCCGGCGTCCCCGCGGCGTCCAGCAGCCGCTCGCACAGTTCCGGCGTCAGCGGCGGCGGATCGGGCAGCGCGGCGAGCCGTTCGATCGTCCATGCCGAACCGTCAAGGCGAAGCGTGCTCACACAGCCCAAGGGCTGCGGCAGGCGCCAGAATTCGTTTCCGTCCCGCCCGCTCAGCGCGCACAGCAGCAGCCGGTTCACCCCCGCGTGCGCGACGACCGCGATATCGCCCGACGAGCGCCCCAGACACTCCTCCAGCGCCGTGCGCGCGCGTCTCCGGCAGTCCGCCGGCGCCTCGCCCCCCTCGGGAAAGCAGGTGAACGGCTCCCGCCCCCTTTTCTCGTAGAGCGCCGGAAAACGCCGGCGTATTTCGTCGAAGGAAAGTCCCTCCCAGCAGCCCATGCCGAGCTCGCGCAGGTCCTCTACGGTCTCCGCCCCGCGTCCGAGCGCCTCCGCGGTCTCCCGCGCGCGGCACAGCGGACTCGTAAACACGCGCGTCACCTCCGGCAGCGTCTCCGCCAGCAGCGCGGCGCGCATGCGTCCGAGCGCGCTGAGCGGCACGTCCGTCGCGCCCAGGCAGACAGGCCCTTCCGCGGGAAGCTCCGGCTCGCAGTGGCGGAGCAGATACACCGTCCTTGCCATGCGCTCAGCCGGAGATGTCCTCGACCAGTATTTTGAGCGAGCCGCCGCACGCCATGCCCTCGTCCGCGGCGACCTCGTTGCTCAGATCCGCGTCGACGACCTCCGCGCGCCCCGTGCCGATCAACCGCTCCGCCTTGCGCAGCGCCTCCGCCTCGCAGCAGCCGCCGCCGATCGTGCCCGCGCTCCGCCCCGCCTTGTCGACGATCATCATGGAGCCGGTCTTCGCGGGCGTGGAGCCGCGGCTTTCCAGCACCAGCAGCATCGCCTTGGGCGTCTGCGTGTCGGCGGCGAAGCGAAGCAGCGCCTCATCCGCGTCCGTCCGCTCCAGATACGACTCGTCCGTCGGACGGGAACGGCGCGCCAAAATCAGCTCCGCCGCGATGGAGACCGCGATCTCCATCGGCGTGAGCGCCTTGATCGGGATGCCGATGGGCGTGTGGACGCTGCGGATGCGCTCCGGGTCGAAGCCCTCCTCCTCCAGCAGCTTGAGCTGCACGGCGGTCCGACGGCGCGAGCCGATCATGCCGAGATAGTACGGCATCTCCTCCCCGGGCAGGATCGCGCGCAGACAGTCCCCGTCGAAGCGGTGCCCGCGCGTAATGACGCAGACATAGTCGAGCGGACGGATGCGCAGCGCGCGGATCGCCGAGGCAAAATCGTCGCACACGATCTCCGCAGCGTCCGGAAAGCGCGTCCGGTTCGCAAACTCCGGCCGGTCGTCCACGACCGTCACGGCGAATTCCAGCTTCGCCGCCAGCTCCGCCACCGCCTGGGAAACATGCCCCGCGCCGAGCAGGATCAGCCGCTCCGGCCGCGCAAAGCGCCTTGTGTAGAGCCTTCCGTCCACCGTGCGCGTCAGCGCCGCCTCGCGTCCCTCCGCCAGCTGCTCCAGCAGCGCCGCAAATTCCTCTGTCATCGCAAACCTCCCGTATTCCTGTCATTTGGATTTTGAATAACGTACGCAAAAAGAAAAGAGCGGTCACGTCGTTCCGGCTTCCCCGTCCTTAAGCCGCCCGTTCAGCGCGCCGAAGGAGCGTTCAAACGCCGCGCGGCTCGCTGTCAGCAGCTCCCCGACGAAGCCGCGGTACGCCGCGAGCAGCGCCCGCCCGTCCGCGGTTAGCATCGTACCGCCGCCCTCCGCGCCGCCGACGCTGCGCTCCGTGAGCCGCAGCCCCAGCTCGCGCTCCATGTCGCGCAGCCGCGTCCAGCCCCGGGTGTAGGAGATGTGCACGCAGGCGCACGCGCGCTGGATGGAGCCGGTCTGCCCGATCATCTCAAGGAACTGCGCGTCCTCCGGCCCGAACAGACAGCCGCCGCGGCCGATCTGGATGTGCAGCTTCGGCCAGAAGCCGTCGCCGCTCCGCTCCACGGAATACTGCCTGCGGATCTTGAGCAGGTCCTCCTGCGTGTCCGCGTCCAGCGTGCAGCCGTAGTCGTCCACGGGCAGGTCCACCGCCGCGACCGCCAACTCCCGCAGCGCGCCGTTCAGCCCGCCCGCGCCCCTGAAGTCGAGCAGCGCCGGGATCAGCGCCGCGTCCAGCAGCAGCGGGTGTCCGGTCTTCCCGTCGTGCACGGGGCGGACCGCCTGCCCCTCCTGCGCCATCATCGCGCGCAGGGTTTCCGCGCGCATCAGGGGGATATCCCCCGGCGTGAGAAACAGCCTGTCGCAGGGCTCGCGCAGCGAGGCGATGCCGATCTTGAGGGAGTGGAGCATCTGCGTGTCCGTGTAGCTGTGATTCAGCACGACGCGCACGTCCCGGTCCCGCAACGCGCGTTCCAGCTCGTCGCCCCGATAGCCGCCGACGACCACGATCTCGCCGACGCCCGCGTCGCGCATGCTGCGCACGATGCGCGCAACGATCGCCTCCCCGCCCACCTGGACGAGGGGTTTAAAATCCCGCATGCGCGAGGAGAGCCCCGCCGCCGCGATCACCGCCGATACCTTCAAGCTTCCACCCCCGTCCGAAGCAGCCGCAGCCGACCAATATTCATTCTTCTGAATATCGTTATCATGCCATACCGCCGCCGCTTTGTCAAGCGACAAAAGGCGCCGCTTTTGCAAGCGGCGCCTTTTTGCTTGATTTCGGGATTGCGGGAAATTACTTCTTGTCCGCGGCGATGCGGTCCTTGTTGATGGAGCGCCACAGATCCTTGTCGACGCCGTCAAACGGCAGCTTGTCGGGATCGTAGTACGGGTCCTTGCCGGCGTCCATCTGCGCGCGATAGTCCTTGTAGAGCGCGAACGCCTTCGGAGCGAGGAACCAGAGCATGATGGTCTGGAACCAGGTCACGGAGCCGAGCGCCAGGTCGGACAGGTCCCAGGCCATGCTGGCGGGGACGATGCCGTAGATAACCACGAGGACGATCATGACGACCTTGAGCACGAGCTGGAAGGTCTTGCGCTGCTTCTCCTTGCCGTCGCCCTGGAACAGGTACAGCAGGGAGGTCTCCGCCTCATAGTAGTAGGACACGATGCAGGTGAAGGAGAACAGGAGCAGCATGACCGCGACGAACCACTGGCCGAAGCCGGCGATCACGGAGTCACAGGCAGCCTGCACGAAGCCGACGCCGCCCTCCTGACCGGCAACGGCAGCCGCGCCCTGATAACCGGAGGCGGTGTTGAAGCAGCCGGTGAGAAGGACCATGAACGCGGTGCAGGAGCAGACCACGATGGTATCCAGGAACACGCCCGCGGCGTTCGCGAGGCCCTGCTTGACGGGGTGGGAGGTCTCCGTCGCGGAGGCGGCGGGGACGGCCTCGCCCATACCGGAGGCGCTGGAGAAGGTACCGCGCTGCACGCCCTGACGGATCGCCGTGCCGATCGCGCCGCCGATGACGGCGTCCTTGCCGAAGGCGCCCTTGAAGATCATGCCGAACACGGCGGGGATCTGACCGATATTCGCGACCACGATGATGATCGTGAAGAGCAGGTACGCGACCGTCATGAACGGGACGACCAGGGAGGCGAAGTCACCGATGCGCTTGATGCCGCCGATGATGATGACGCCGAGGATGGCGGCAACGATCAGGGACGTGACCCACATCGGGACGCCCGCGGCGTTCTTGAAGGAATCGCTGATGGTGTTGGTCGCGGCGGCGGGCATGAAGAGCGCCGCGCCGAGGCCGAGCGCGAGAGCGAGGATGGTGCCGTACCACTTCTTGTTCCAGCCGTACTCGGCGCACATGGCGCCGGAGCCGCGGTACTCGCCGTCGATCTTCCTCTTGTAGAGCTGGCCGAGGGTGCACTCCACGAAGTTGACCGCCGCGTTGGTGATGCCGATGATCCACATCCAGAAGATCGCGCCGGGGCCGCCGCGATAGATCGCGACCGCCACGCCCGCGACGTTGCCGGTGCCGATGCGCATCGCCATCGTGGTGCAGAACGAAGCGAAGGTGGAAATGCCGGATTCAGACTTTCCGCCGGAGAAGATGCGCTTCCACATATCGCCGTGGTGGGTGATCTGGAAGAACCCGAGCTTGATCGAGAACCAGATACCGCCGCCGCCGATGATGATCAGCATGCCGATTCCCCAGAAGAAACCGTTTAGGGTCCCTACCAGACTGCTAATTGCTTCCATTGACGTTTTCCCTCCTAAATTTTGTTTTTTCTATCCCCTGACAGAGCCTCCGCGGCGGTCAGCAGCAGCCGCAGCCGCCGAAGCTCTGCTCGGTCCGTTCGATAATCTCGCCCTGCAGCTTGGAGTCGAGATTGCGGAAGTAGTCGCTGTAGCCCGCGACGCGGACGATCAGCTCCTTGTACTCGTCGGGCCGCTTCTGCGCGTCAATGAGCGTCTCGCGGTCGATGACGTTGAACTGGACGTGGTGGCCGTCCATCGCGAAGTAGGAGCGGATGAGCGCCGCCAGGTTGGCGATGCCCTCCTCGCCCGCCAGCGCCGACGGGGTGAACTTCTGGTTGAGCAGCGTGCCGCCGGTGGAGCAGTGGTCCATCTTCGAGCAGGACTTGATGACCGCCGTGGGGCCGTTGATGTCCGCGCCCTTCTCCGGGGAGATGCCCTCGGACAGCGGCATGTGCGCGAGGCGGCCGTTCGGGGAGGCGATCATCACGTCGCCGAAGTAGACGTGGCAGGTCGTCGGCAGCATGTCGACGTGGTACTGCCCGCCGCGGATGTTCGGGCGGCCCGTGATGTAGTCCTTGTACTCGTTGAAGACGGTCTGCATGATGCTGTCGGCATAGTCGTCGTCGTTGCCGTACTTGGGCGTCTTGTTCTTCACAAGGTTGTGGATGATCTCGTGGCCCTTGAAGTCGTCGTTCATCGCCGCAATGAGCTCCGCCATCGTGAACTTCTTCTCGTCGAAGACGTTGTACTTGATCGCGGACAGGCAGTCGGAGATCGTGCCGATGCCGACGCCCTGGATGTAGCTGGTGTTGTAGCGCGCGCCGCCGGCGTTGTAGTCCTTGCCCTTCTTGATGCAGTCGTCCGTGCAGATGGACAGGAACGGGGCGGGCATCATCTCGGCGTAGATCTTCTCGATGACGAGATTGCCGCGCATCTTGACGTCGATGATGTGCTCGAGCTGGGTCTTGAACGCCGTCCAGAGCTCGTCGTAGGACTTGAAGTCCTCCGCCTTGCCGGTGTGCGGGCCGATCTGCTTCTTGAACATCGGGTCATAGCCGTCGTAGAGCGCGAGCTCCAGGCACTTCGGGATGTTCAGATAGCCGGTGAGGATGTACGCCTCGGTGCCCCACGCGCCGGTCTCGACGCAGCCGGAGCAGCCGGAGTTGCGCGCGTCAACGATGCTCTTGCCGGCGAGCAGCAGCTCCTGAATGAGCTCGTCCGTGTTGTAGAACGCGGGCTGGCCCCAGCCCTGACGGGCGATCTCGCAGGCGCGGCGCAGGAACTTCTCCGGCGTCTTCTTGGAAATCTGCACGTTGGAGTTGGGCTGGTTCTGGCGCATGTCCTCCATGCAGTCGAGGATCAGGTAGGAGACCGCGTTGACGCCGTCGGAGCCGTCCTCCTTCAGTCCGCCGGAGTTGATGTTCGCGAAGTCGACATAGGTGCCGGACTCCTTGAGCGTGACGCCGACCTTGACGGGCGCGGGGGAGTTGAACAGCTTCACCCACAGGCACTCGAGCAGCTCGAGCGCGCGGGTGTCGTCCAGCGTGCCGGCGGCGATGTCCTTCTCATAGAACGGGATCAGGTGCTGGTCGAGACGGCCGGGCGTGAACGCGTCCCAGGGGTTGAGCTCCAGCGTGACGCCGAGGTGCGTGAACCAGTACATCTGCAGCGCCTGCCAGTAGGTCTCGGGCTTGTGCGCCGGAACGACGGCGCAGTTCGCCGCGATCTGCTCCAGCTCCGCCTTGCGCTGCGGGTCCTCGCACTTCGCCGCCATCTCGAGGGCCAGGTCATGATAGCGCTGACCGAGGATGCACACGGCGTCGCAGTCGATCGCCATCGCGCGCAGCTCCTGCTCCTTGTCGTAGGCGTCGGGATCGTTGAAGTAGTCGAGGTTTTGGATCGCCTCCTCGATCTCCGCCTTGTAGTCGAGGTAGCCCTTGATGTAGAAGTTCTTGCCGCCGGCGGTGTGGCCGGGGCCGCGCTGCTCCATGAACTCGGTGAACATGCCGACCTCATAGCAGTCGCGCCACTCCTGCGTCATCGCCTTGAGAAGATGCTCGCGCACCGCGCGGTCCTTCCAGTAGGGGATAATGACCTTCTCCTGCAGCTCGAGGTCCTCCTGCGTGACGGTGAAGTTGACCAGCTTGCGGTCGTTCATGATGTGCATGTCCTCGATCGTATGGCAGCACAGCTCGGGGAAGGTCGGGGAGCACTGGGGGTCCTTGCCCTTCTCGCCGACGATCAGCTCGTCGTCGCCGAGATAGAGGGTCTTTTTGGAGAAGTACTCCTTGAGCACCATCGCGCGCAGGACGGGAATGGAAACGGAGCCCTCGTACTGCTTGTAGACCTCCGTCTCAATCTTCGCGCGCTCCATGTCGATGTGCGGCTGCGTGGCGTGGCTGATCCTTCTCAGGCGCTTGATGCGCTCGGTGCAGCCGCGCTCGTTGTCCTTCAGCAGCCGCTCGGGCGTATTGACGTTGAAGGAAGTATCCTGCTGGTTTGCGGCGTTTGCCATCGTGTCATCCTCCTATCTTGATATTATGAAATCCATGGGCCTCAAACATGGTTTTCAACTCCTCCATCCGCTCCTTGGGCGGGACGCGCATGCTCTCCTCGTCGTAGGGGCGGTCCAGCCCCGCGTACTTCCCCTTGCCGATGTCGTGGTACGGCAGCAGGTTGATGCGGAAGGGCTCGATATGGTTTTCCCGCAGGAAATCCATCAGTTGAACGATATGCTCCGTCTCGTCGTTTTTTCCCTCGACGATCGGCAGGCGCAGATAGAGCTTCGCCCCGTCCCTGGCAAGGCGGATCAGGTTGGCGAGGATCAGCGTGTTGTCCACGCCCACGTCCGCGCGGTGCTCGTCCGGGTCGATGCTCTTGATGTCGTAGAGAAACGCGTCCACATAGGGCAGCACGCGCTCGAAGTGCTCATAGGGGGCGAAGCCGCTCGTGTCGATGAACACGCTGATGCCCTCGCGCTTGAGCCTGCGGCACAGCTCCGCGACGAAGTCCATGTCGTGCACGGCCATCACCTCGCCGCCGGAGAGCGTGACGCCGCCGCCCGACTGCTCGTAGAACGGCAGGTCCTTCTTCGCCTCCTTCAGCAGCTCGTCGACCGTGTATTCCTTCCCCGCGATCTCGCGCGTCTCGGTCATGCACCAGTCGATGCACCTGCCGCAGGCGGTGCACCGGTCGCGGTGGAAGACCAGCTTCCCGTCCGCGATCTCGTTCGCCCCGTTCGGACACTTCTTCACGCACATGCCGCAGGCGGTGCACTTGTGCCGGTGGAGGATCAGCTCCTTTTCAAAGCGCTGGCTCTCCGGATTGTGACACCACTGGCAGCGCAGCGGGCAGCCCTTGAAGAAGATCGTCGTGCGGATGCCGTCGCCGTCGTGGATGGAATATTTTTGAATATTGAATACAAGCGGAGTCTCCATCGCATTGCCCTCCGGGGTCAGGATCAAACGGCGGAAAAGCCGGAAAAAACACAGGATTCGTATGCCTCGTGAGCTTCTTGTATCATAGCACACCGCACCGGCGATTGCAAACAATTCATTCTCGGCGTTTCGTATATATTTGCATTTTTGTTTTCACCAGTTTCACCAAATTTTTGCCCGGTGCTCCTTCAAAAATATAAAAAAACCGGATAGCTCCGGTTTTTTTGAATGATATAAACCATTTTGATTCATCCCTCGGCGGTCTTGCCGAGCTCGACCGTGCGGATATAGGCCGCCTGGATCGCGTCGATCACGGCGGAGCGCATGGCGCGCTGCTCGAGCACGGCGATGCCCTCGATGGAGCTGCCGGCGGGCGAGCACACGTCGGCGCGCAGCTCGGCGGGGTCGCGCTCCATCTCCAGCGCCAGCTTGGCGGTGCCCTCGATGGTCTGCAGGGCGAAGAGCTTCGCCTGCGCGCGCGGCAGTCCGCAGCGCACGGCGCCGTCGATCATCGCCTCGAGGAACATGCACACGAACGCGGGCCCGCAGCCGGTCACGGCGCACGCCATGTCGATCTTGCTCTCGTCCACGCGCTCGATCATGCCGGCGGGCCGCATCAGCTTGTAGAACAGGCTCTCGTCCTCGTCGGTCACGCCGTCGTTGAGACAGTAGGGGATCACGCCGGAGCCGACCGCCGACGGCGTGTTGGGCATGATGCGGATGACCGGGCAGCCGCCCAGCAGCTCCGACACCCGCTTCATGCGAAAGCCCGCCGCCATCGTCACGACGACGAAATGCTCGTTCGCCGCGCGCTCCATGACCGTTTCGCGGATCTCCTCCATCGCCTTTTTCATCACCTGCGGCTTGACGCCGAGGAAGATAAAGCGGCTCGACTCCGCGACCTCCTGCGCCGTCGCCGGCACGGTGCCGTGGTCGCGGTGCAGGCGCGTCAGCTTCTCCTCGTTGTGGTCCGCGGTGATGATGTTGCTGCCGCCCACGCTCTTCGCGGCGACCGCCGCGAGGACCGAGCCGATGTTGCCGCAGCCAATGAATCCCGCCTTATACATGATCGAATCCCCCTTCGTTGCTTCGCCGAGATATCAGAATAAAGTGAATCATACCACGTTTTCGCGGATTGTCAAGCCTTTCTCTCCGCGCAGTCCTCGGCGCAAAGCGCGCAGTCGCCGTCGCAGTCCGGCTCTCCGTGCGCGCCGTGGTCGTGGCAGCCCGTGCCGCCCACGTAGTCGCGGATCATGCCCAGCCGGTAGGCGTTCATCGCCTCCACCGCCTCGCGCACGGTCATATCCGCCGCAAAGTAGCGCGTGATGCCCGCGTCCGCGATCGCCTCGAACAGCTCCGGGCTGTAGATGAACCCGCACAGCACCGCCTCGCACCAGACGTCCGCCATCTCCCTGGCGATATCGCCCGTCACGAAGCGCGGCGCGGGGTCGTCCGGCGACTCGGCGTCGAAGATCAGAACGCCCTTCGCGCCGTCCAGCGTGCCGGGGATCAGCGCGTCCAGGCTGTTTTCGTTCACAGCGGCGGCAATCAGCATGGTTGGTTCCTCCTTATCATCTTACAGTCTTCCCTCGTCCATCATGCCGAAGCACTCCGTAAAGAACACCTGGCAGCGCGTGCCGAAGCGCCCGACGGTCTCGCGCATTGCCTCGTCCATCAGCGCGTCCAGCCTGTCGGACTCGCAGGCGGCGCGGGCGTTGACGACCACGCGCAGGTCCGTCTGCGGCGCGTCGAGCCGCCAGTCGTACTCCACGGGGTAGTCGATGCCGAGGAAGGACGCCTTGACGCTCTGCCAGTCCGGCGTGGACGCCAGGACCTTGAGGTGCGGAATGTTGCGCCCCGCTCGGCGCAGCCTGCCGCGCACGGTCTCCATGAGGTCCTCCACGAAGGCGTTGCCGTCAAAGGGCTTGTCTCCGACGATCTGGAACTGGCGGTTGTACCAGCTCAGGCGCTGCTCCGCGGCGAGGAATTCCGGCCCGCCGCAGCCGATGTCCGGCGTCGGCAGCGCGGAGCGCTCCGCGAGCAGCACGTCCACCGCCTCCGCGACGCCCGCGCCCGTCCGCGCGGACATGCCGAGCACCCTCGCGTGGGGATAGTTCTCGCGCAGGAAGGAAAGGTCGCGCTCCGTCTCCTCCGGCGTGAGCAGGTCGGTCTTGTTGAGCAGCACCAGCTCCGCCTCACGGAGCTGCGCGTCGAAGAGATACAGCATCTCGGGCGGCAGATGCAGCTCGGCGTGCTCCGGCATGAGGGCGCGCAGCCGCTCGGGATCGACCACCGCCGTGAAGGGGCAGAGCTCGAACTCGCCGGGGTACTCCCGCGCGAGCGTGTGATAGACGTGGTCCAGCCCGCCGATGCCGCAGCCCGGAATGTCGGAGAGGATGAGGTCCGCGTGCTCCCTGTCCCGGAGCCGACGCAGCTTGTCCACCAGGTTCTCCGTCTGATAGCAGATGCACCCGCCCGTCACCTCGGACTGCGCGACGCCCGAGGCGGCGGAAAACGCGCCGTCCACCAGATTGCGCGAGCCCAGGTCGTTGATAAGAAGGCCCGGCGTCAGGTCCCGCTTTTTGATCTCCTCGGAAAACGCGAGCATGCTTGTCGTCTTGCCCGCGCCCAAAAAGCCGCCGATCACCACGTACTTTGCCATTTGTGTTCTCTCCTTTTTCTCTGCTTTCTATTCCGATTTTTCCCCGATCCAGAGATAATATCCCGGCTTCAGGTCCTCCGCCCGGTTCGCGCGCAGCAGCGCGCACGCGTCCTCTCCGCCGGAGAGCATCGCCCCCGCCCAGAGAGACACCAGTGCCTCGCTCTGATCCTCGAACAGCGCTTCGCGAAAGCCCGCGCGCGAAAATCGCTCCGCGAGCGCCGCGCGGCTCTCGACGCGGCCCATCGCGCTTTTGGTGTGTTCCCCTCCGTCGCGGGCGTAAAGGTCGCTCACGATCAGGCGCCCGCCGGGACGCAGCACGCGCGCGCACTCCGCGAGCGCCGCGTCCGCGTCCTCAATCTGGGAGAGCGTACACTCGAGCAGCACGCCGTCGAAGGACGCCGCCTCAAACGGCAATTTCTCCGCGCGCGCGTGAATGACGCCATCCGCGCAGAGTGACGCGTCCGCTTCGACGCCGAGCGCCTCACAGCCGCAGCGTTCGCGCAGAAAGCGCAGCGTTTCGCCGCGCCCGCAGCCGACGTCCAGCACCCGGCTTTCCCCGGAAATGCCGCTCAGCCCTGCGGCGCGCTCCGTCAGCGGCAGTCCGCCGGGGCGCTGCCCCTCCGGCGCGTCGCCGCACAGCGCCGTCCACCAGCTCATGGCGCGTACCCCGTCAGATACGCCGCGCAGAACGGCAGCAGCCGCCCGTCGCGGCAGACGTGGAGGCTGCACCGGCGCAGGCGCTCGACGTCCAGATTCCCCGCGTCCTGAAACGCCATCGCGCTGACGGTGAAGCCGTGCGCGCGCTTCCAGAGGAGGAAGCCGTCGAGCGAATGGGGGTCGGCGTCATCGCAGCAGCAGGCGTCCCCCGCGCCCGACCAGCGCTTTCCGATGTAATTGCGGTTCCGCTCCGCCGAATCACGCGCGCCGCAGCAGCTCTCCGCCGCCTCGCCGCGCTTTGTCAGCGGCTCGAGCCGTCCGCCCGGCAGCGCGATATACTCCCCGTGCAGCCCGCAGAGCGGATGGTCGCAGGCGGAGGGGATCAGGCTCTCGCGCGTGATCGCGCCGCCGGTCTGCTCCACCAGCGCGTCGATCAGCTCGCCGAGCGTATAGCGGTCCTTATCCTTCGGCGGGGACGGCACGCGCCCGAACCAGCTCACGGGCTGGAAGTGGACGCCCCGCACCGCCGGGGTATGGGCGGCGGCATAGCGCACAAGCGCCCCGATCTGATCGGTGTTGACGCCCGGCACGAGCGTCGGCACCAGCGTCACGCCGATGCCGTTTTTGGCGCAGGCCTCGATCGCCGCCTCCTTGACGCGCAGGAGCGGCCGGCCGCGCAGGGTCTCATAGATATCGTCCCGCACGCCGTCGAACTGCAAAAACACGATGTCCGTTCCCGCCTCCGCCAGCGCCCTGACATAGCCCGGATCGGCGGCGAGGCGCAGTCCGTTCGTGTTGACCTGCACGAAGGAGCAGCCCGCCCGCTTGGCGTGAGCGGCAAGCTCCGGCAGGTCGTCGCGCAGCGTCGGCTCGCCCCCGCTGAGCTGGAGCAGCGGCGCGCCCGCCTTTTTCACAATGTCGTCGATCCGCGCGCGCAGCAGCTCGCCGTCCGGGTCGCCGCCGCTGCCGCCGTCCGCGAAGCAGAACCGGCAGCGGAGGTTGCAGCGTCCCGTCACCTCCAGCAGCACGCAGCAGGACTTGCGCAGATGCCTGTCGCAAAGCCCGCAGCCCTCCGGGCAGCGCAGCCCCTCCTCCGCGCCGTACTCCGGCAGCGCGCCGGTCCACGAGTCGATATCCTCGCTCCCGCGCCAGACCACGGCGGAAAAGTCCCCGTGCTCCGGGCAGGTCTTTTCCAGGACCCACGCGCCGCCGCGCCGGACCCGTTTCGCCGGGACGCGGCGCAGGCAGACGGGGCAGACGCTCGCGGTCCTTCTTCCGTTCATGTCTCCCGTCCGCCTCCCTTCGTCAGTGCGCGCTTGTCCATCCCCGTGCCCGAAAAGCCGCGGAGCGTCCGGCATTCCAGCTCGACGCGCAGCCCCCTTGCCGCGCCCGACGCAAGAAGCGCCGCGCGGAGCGCGCCCTTGTCCGGCGGCTCAAGTCCAAAAACAGTGAGATAAAGGGCTTCCCCCTCCGCGCGCGCGCAAAAATCCACCGCGCCGTCGCAGGAGAAGATCGCGCCGTCCAGCTCCCACAGGGAGAGCCTCTCATCCGTCCGCGCGGCGCGCCCGCCCTCCGGAACGACGCGCGCGAGCCGGCTCCCGCAGCCGCAGCGCTCCGTCCGCAGCACGCCCAGATCGCCGCTCCGATAGCGCAGAAAGGGCATCGCCTCGCGCCGCAGCGTCGTAAAGACGAGCTCGCCCCGCTGTCCCGGCGGCAGCGGCGCGCCGGTTTCGGGGTCGATCACCTCGACCAGAAGGTCGTTCTCCCGCACATGGCAGCCCCGGTGCGCGGCGCACTCCACCGCGCCGCCGTAGCCCAGCTCCGTCATGCCGAAGTGTGTGAACACCGGACAGCCCAGCAGCGCCCCGACGCGTTTGACCAGCGCGGGATGCGCGGCGTCGGCGCTGAGCAGCACCGAGCGGAGCCGCAGCCGCTCCGGCTCCGGCAGCGCCGCCCCATAGCAGGCAAGGCCGAGCACCTGCACGGGGATGCCCACCGCGCAGCCGCAGCCGGCCTCCCGCAGGGCGCGATAGGTCGCCGCGACGTCGGTAACGGGGCCGAGCTTCACAGCCTCGGCGGGGATGCGCGCAAGGCCGCGCGCGAGCAGGTCGCCCACGCTCCCCGGCTGCTCCGACGGCATCAGAATGCCGACGCGCTCGCCGGGCGCGATCAGCTCCCGCATCCCATGCGTAAAGAAGTCGACCGTGCGCTCCAAATCGCTTTCCGTGAAGAAAACACGCTTGGGCTCCGCCGTCGTGCCGGAGGTCTTGAGCGTCACGATCCGCCCGACCCGCGACGCGGCGCAGCACAGCCAGTCCCCGCCCCGCGCGCGCAGCTGCTCCGCCGTCGTCAGCGGCAGCAGCGGCAGGTCGGCGCGCGCGCGCAGACAACTCGGATCGACGCCGCGCAGCAGCTCCGCGTAAAACCGGCTTTTTTCGCGCGCGTACACGACCGTCTCGCGCAGGCGCGCCATCTGCCACGCCTCCAGCGCGGCGCGGTCCTTGCAGCCGGTGTCGGCGAGCACCCAGCGCTCCAGCGGTCCGCCGCTCACTTGTTCTCCAGCTCCATCTCCACCTCCGCCACGCGCCCGCGCACCAGCTCCTCGGAGAGGTAGACCTCTCCGCATTTGGGACAGCGCGGGGCGTCGGCAAAGAAGACGTGCCCCAGATATTCAAAGTCCACCCGCCGCGGTTCCAGCGGGCAGCCGCATTTGCCGCAGAGCATCTCCCGTTCAGCCATTGTCGTGTCCCTCCACGATGCGCATCCGGTGCGCGTAGGCGTTGAGCAGCTCGAAGCCCTCCCCTGCCGCGCGGTACTCGACCCAGACGGTGGCGTTCCCCACCTGCGCGTGGCCCGCGCGGCTGTCCGTCTCCGGGTCGCGGAGGAAGCGTCCGCTCTCCTCGCAGCGCAGCACGGCGGCCTCTGCGTCCTCGCGCAGCAGGTGGTCGCGATCCAGCTTCGTCAGCAGCTCCGGCGCGATCGAAAGTCTGATTTTCGGTTCCTCCATCGGCGTCACCTCCCCGGGGGTAAAGCGCTCCTGCAAGCGCCGCTTGAGCGCGCGCCGGTTGTCGCGGCTCTCGCTGGCGGTAGGGGCTTTCCGCTCCCAGTCGGGAGCGGAGAACAGCAATTCGAGAATATGCGCCGCGCGCTTCCCCGCCGACGCGAACACGTCGCGGCAGTTGGCGCAGTACGCGAGGTACGGCGCGTCCCCCTCCCCCGCACGGCTTTTCGTCACGTCGGAGGCGTAGCCGGGATTCGAGAGCGCCACATGTCCGCCCCAGCCGCAGCAGCGGGCGTATTTGCCCTCCATGCGCAGCGGCTCGAGCCGCCAGCCCGCCTTCTCCGCCAGCGAGCGCACGGCGCGCTGCGCGTCGGGCCAATCCCGGCTCGAGCAGGGGTCGAACACCGACACGGTCTCCCCCGCGCCGCGCTTCGGCACGGGAAAGCCCTCGTCCAAAACCTCGTAGAGCGAGACGGACGCCATCTCGGGCAGATAGCGCGCGAACTCCCTCCGACAGCTCATGCAGGCGAACACCGGCGTCGGCTCGCCGAGGGAGCGCCACGCCGCGCGCAGCCGCTCCAGCACCGCCTCATGCAGCTCCGTCCTGCCCGCCCACGACGCGCCCGCGCCGCAGCAGCCGAGCAAAACGGCGCTGTCGGGCGCGACCGTCCGCAGCGCGTCGAAGCTCCGCTCGACCAGCTCCGGGCTCGACCCGCTCAGGCGGCAGCCGGGGAAAAAAAGATACCGCGGCGTCTTCGTTTCGGAGGGCGAGAGACAGAGCCACGCCTCCCCGTTCGCGAATTCCAGGTCGCGCAGCCAGAACTCGTGGAACGCCCAGGGCATCGCGCCCAGCTCCTGCATTTTTCTCTGGCTCTCCAGCAGAAACGCCCCCGTGTCGATCCCCGCGGGGCAGACCGCCTTGCACAGCCCGCAGTGGTCGCAGGCGGCGATCAGCCGCGTCGCGAGCCGCGCCTTGCGCGAGAGGCTGACCGGCTCGATGGTCGTCGTGACCTCCTCCTCGAGGCGGCTGGGGTACTTCTGGTTGCTGCGCATCAAATCGCAGTACGTCACGCAGGCGTCGCAGCGGCACTCCCGGCAGCGCTGCGCCTCCGCGACCGCCTGCTCCGGCGTATAGCCTCCCTCCCCCGGCGCCACGGCGGGCGCGGGCGCGGGCAAAAGCGCGGGGTCCGGGTGAAAGCGGGTGGAGCCGTCGCGAAACGGCTCGTTCCTCCCGCCGGTCTTGAGATAGCGTTCGACGGCGCGCGCGGCGGTCAGCCCGTCGGCAATGGCGGCGACCGGGTCCCTCCCGACGAGCCCTCCGCCGAGGAAGACGCCTTCGCGTCCGCTCGCGCACGCGCCCGTGCCGGAGAGCGTCATGCCGAAGGCGTCGCCGCCGCGCCCGGTGGCAAGGTATATCGCCTCCGCGTCCAGCTCCGAGAGGTCGCGCACCTCCGTCTCATAGCGGAACTCCACCGTCTCGTGCATGAACTGCATGTCGAGCTCCGCGTCCAGCGCCTCGTCCGGCAGCAGGCCGCGCAGCGAGCCGCCGCGCCGCGCGCCGCGCTCGTAGACCGTGACGGCGTACTTCTTCGACGCGAGCCGCAGCGCGCAGGCAAGCCCGCTCGGCCCCGCGCCGACGACGGCGATACGCTCCTTTCGCTTCGGCAGATTGTAGCGGTTGGGCCTTGGGTTCGGCGTGTGCGCCGCCGCGGCGCGCTCCAGCTCCCGCAGGGAGATCGCGCCGTTCCTCTGCGCGAAAACGCACGCCCCCTCGCAAGGATGCGGACAGACGCGCGAAACGATCCCCGGAAACGCGGTCGCGTCCCGGTACATCCGATAGGCGGCGGCGAACGCGCCGCGCTTGAGATGCGCGACAAACGCGCGCACGTCCAGTCCGAAGGGGCACTCCGCCGCGCAGGGGGGCGGATCGTTCTGCATGCACAGGGCCTCCAGCTGTTCCTTGAAGCTCGCCATCCCGCCGTTTCCTCCCTCCTGTCGATAACGAAATTATACGTAGCTAACGCAAAAAAGTCAAGCGAAGGGCAGGGAAAGACCGCGGACGGAGAACCGCCCGCGGTCTTGTTTGGATTTTGGGAAACGGCGCGCTTCAGAACGGCTTCGCCGCGTCCTTGTCGTCCAGCGGCGTATAGAAGCTGTCGCCGCCGAAGGCGACGGGATGCGCCTTGATGTTCGCCAGCTCCTCGTAGAGGTCGCTGCCGAGGAAGTAGGGCTCGGGCTTGTAGGGCTCCTTGCCTGCGGCGATGGCGTCCATGCCCGCCTTGATCTTCTCCGGCGACGCCGGCAGCTCGTAGATGCGCACGCCCGTGGCGTTCTTGATGCCGTTGATGACCGCCACGTGGCCGGACGCCTGGAACGCCTCGGACGCGCCGGAGGAGCCGAAGGGTCCGATCTCGTCGGGACGCTCGTAGAAAATCACGTTGATATCGTCCGGCGTGTCGTTGCAGTAGGGCACGCCCGCGCCGTAGATGTTGGCGTGCTTCTTCACGTCGTCATAGTTCTCGGTCAGCGCGAAGCCGATGGAGTGCGAGATGCCGCCGTACGCCTGGCCGAGGACGGAGGCGATGTTGCCGGGCCTGCCCACGTCGCAGACGCAGGCGAAGCGGATGCACTGCGCCTTGCCGGTCTTGGTATCGACCTCGACCTCCGCGATGTTGAAGCAGTAGGTGTAGGTGGGATTGGGGTTGCCGACGCCCGTGTTCGGGTCCATGCGGCAGAGCTTCGCGCCGCGCGGCTGTACGGTCGTGTTGCTGTAGCGGCCGTGATAGCGGGTCGGGAGCCCCTCGGCGACCATCTCGTCATAGGTGCGGTAGCTGCCGTCCGGCTTGCGCATGGCGTCGAGCAGCTTGTTCGCCGCGTCGATCGTGGCGCGCCCGCTCATGAAGTGCGTGCGGCTCGAGCCGGACATGCCGGAGTCGGGGCAGAGCTTGGTGTCGTTCTGCACCAGCTTGACCTGCTCGGGCTTAATGCCCAGCGGCTTGAGCGCCTCGAGCGTGAGCATCAGCGAGCCGATGTCGCCGCCCTGGCCGAGCTCCTGATAGGTGTCGTACTTGGTGATCGTGCCGTCGGGATTGAGCTCAAGGTCGGCGCACGCCTCGTCGGTCGCGCCCTCGGTGACGTTGAAGCCGCCCCACGAAACGCCGACGCCGCGCTTCTTCTCCGGCGTGGAGGTCTCTCTGGCGTGCTGCTTCATCTCCTCGTAGACGGGCTTCGCCTTCTTCATCAGCTCCTCCATCGGGTACTGCGGATGCTCGTAGCTCGCGGTGCCGAGCTCGCCCTCGCGGGTGATGTTGCGCCAGCGAAGCTCGAAGGGATCGAGCCCCAGCTTCTCCGCCATCATGTCCATCATGGACTCGGAGTGCATGTACGCCTGCGGCGAGCCGTAGGAGCGGTAGGCGGTGGCGAAGTTGTGGTTGGTGTTGGCGATACGGCCCAGCGCGGCGATGTGCGGCACGTTGTACGGGAAGTAGGCGTGGCGCACGACCTTGGTGATCAGGTCGTCGCCGCCCCAGGAGTACGCGCCGTGATCCACGCCGAAGTCGAACTCGACCGCGAGGATCTTGCCGTCGTTGTCGCAGGCGAGGCGGCCGTTGGAGTAGGCGGGCGCGCGCTTGCCGGAGAAGTGCTGGTGCTCCTCATAGGTCATGGAGAGCGACACCGGCATGCCCGTTACGACCGTACACGCGCCGCAAAGGGCGAGGTCGCCGGCGTTGGTCGACCAGCCGAAGCTCGCGCCGGTCGGGTTCATCAGCACGCGCATCTTGTTCGTCGGCACGCCGAGGCTGCCGCCGATGCGGCTGATGGAGGAGTAGACGCCCTGGCTCTTGCACTGGAAGGTCAGGTAGCCGTCCTCGTCGAAGTAGGACTGCAGCACGTCGCCCTCGATGGACATGTGCGGCTCGCGCGTGGTGTAGAACGAGCCCTCGACCACGTTGGGCGCGTTGTCGATCATCTCGCGCACCTTCTCCGCGTCCTCGAGGCCCGCGCCCTTGAGCAGGGGCTGCTCGCAGTAGATGTTGGGCGTGTCGTCGTGCACGCGCACGGCGTCGGGCATGACCGCCTCGAGATAGTTGAGCATCTCGGGCAGCTTTTCGATGTCGACCGTCACCTTCGCGGCGGCGGCGCGGGCGTGGGCGCGGGTATCGGCGCAGACGACCGCCACTACGTCGCCCCAGCGGAAGAGCTTCTCGTCGCACAGCACGCGGCGGGAGGACTCGAGCACGGTGGAGCGCTCGTGGAACTGGCCCTCGGCAAGGATGTTCGTGCCGCCGGCGGCCTTGAGCGCCTCGGCGGTGACGACCTTGTAGACGCCGGGCATCTTCTCGGCCTCCTCGGTGTGGATGGCGAGGATCTTCGCGTGATGCGCCACGCGCGGCTGCACGATCGCGCCGAAGAGCGTGTTCTCCGGGAAGGAGAGCTCCTGGTCGTCGCCGTAGTCATAGGTGCCGGTGACCTTTGCCAGCGCCGTCGGGCGGACCAGCGGCTTGCCGTAATACTCTCCGTCCTCGGGCAGCTTCACGGTGATGTCGTCGATCGTCGCCTCGCCGCGCATAACCTTCGCCGCCGCCATGACCGCGTCGATGATCTGCTTGTAGCCCGTGCAGCGGCAGACGTTCTTGTGCTTGGTGAACCACTCCCTCGCCTCCTGACGGGTGGGGTTGGGGTTCGACTGGAGCAGCGCGTAGGTCGATACGATAAAGCCCGGGATGCAGAAGCCGCACTGGAGCGCGCCGTACTGCATGAACGCGACCTGGATCGGGTGCAGGTGCGTCGGCGTGCCGATGCCCTCGATCGTCAGCACGGTGCTGTACTCCTCGATCATGCGGATCTTGCGGGTGCAGGAGCGGATCAGCTCGCCGTTGAGGATCACCGAGCAGGAGCCGCACACGCCGGTGCCGCAGCCGACCTTCGTACCCGTGAGACCCATGCGGCGGAGCACGTCCGCCAGCGTATCCGTCTCCGGGTCGACGGTGAACACGCGGTTGACGCCGTTGATGTTGAGCCACATCTTTCTAAGTTTCATGCCTGACCTCCGTTTGTTGTAATATCCGTGGAATCCCTCTAAATGCCATACGGTCTGAGTATATACGCCGCCCGTCCGCCTGTCAATTATCAATCTTTTGAATAACGCCTGCACAATCTTTTGAATAACGCCGGCGCGGGCGTTGACATTCCGCGGCGGCAGGGCTATAATTTCGCCGATCTTTCATTTTTTTACACAAGGGAGGACGCCTGTATGGACAACGATCGCATTCAAGAGCTGCTGGCGCAGCGGTTCCACTGCTCGCAGATCCTGATGAAATCCGGCATGGAGCTGCTCGGAAAGGACGACCCCGATCTGCTGCGCGCGATGAACGGGCTCGCGGGCGGGCTGGGCGGCTGCGGACGCAACTGCGGCGCGCTGACCGGCGGCGTGTGCATGTTCGGCCTGTTCCTCGGGCGCGGCACGCCGGAGGAGGCGGAAAACCCCGCGCTTTTCGAGCTGGTATCCGAATATCTCGCGTGGTTCGAGGAGACGTACGGCAGCCCCGACTGCGACACGATCCTCGAGGGCGATCAGGCCAACATTCCCCGCGTCTGTCCGGGGCTGATCGAGAGCGCCGTGGAGAAGGCGGCGGAGCTGCTGCGCGAACGCGGCTGTCTGCCGGAATGACAAATAAGGATATCGTAAACGGAGAAACGGATCGACATGGGTTATCTGGACGCACAGGACAACATTGAAATCATCGGCGCATCGGAAAACAACCTCAGGCACATTGACCTGACCATCCCCAAGGGGAAGCTTATCGTGTTCGCGGGCGTCTCCGGCTCGGGCAAGAGCTCGCTGGTCTTCGACACCATCGCCGCCGAGAGCGCGAGGCAGTGGCAGGAATCCTACCCGCTGTTCCTCCGCAGCCGCCTGCCGCGCTACGAGCGGCCCGACGTGGAGGACATCCGCGGCCTGACGCCGTCCGTCGTCGTCGACCAGAAGGCGATCGGCTCCAACGCGCGCTCCACCGTCGGCACGGCGTCGGATGTCGCGCCGCTGGTGCGCCTGCTGTTCTCCCGCGTCGGACAGCCCAGCGCGGGCGGCTCGATGGCGTACTCCTTCAACCACCCGCACGGCATGTGCCCCGCGTGTACGGGACTGGGCGAGAAGGTCGAGCTGGACGAGAGCCTGATGTTCGATATGGACAAGTCGATCAACGAGGGCGGCATCCGCTTCACGCAGTTCTGCGGCGGAAGCTGGCAGGAGTTTTACTTCAAGCAGAATCCTCTCTTCAGCCCCGACAAGAAGCTGCGCGACTTCACCCCAGAGGAGTGGAAGGCGCTGACCGTCGGCCCCGACGAGCCGCTCATCATGAACTTCATGCGCCACCGCACGGGACAGATCTCCCAGCTTCCCTACGAGGGCGTCATCCCCCGCTTCAACAGGATTTATGTAAACCGGGACACCTCCGCCCTCAGCCGCGCCGTGCGGGACGAGGCGGCGAGCTTCATGCGCCGCACGCCCTGCCCCGTCTGCGGCGGCTCGGGACTCAATCCGAAGGCGGTCGCCTCGCGCATCAACGGGTACAACATCGTCGAATACAACGACATGCAGGTCAGCGACCTGCTGCCTCTGCTCGACGGGATCGACGATCCGCTCGGGCGGTCCATCGCCGCGCAGATCGCCGTTTGCCTGCGGCGCATGGTGGACGTGGGGCTGGGCTACCTGAGCCTCTCGCGCCGGACGGACACGCTCTCGGGCGGCGAGGCCCAGCGCCTCAAGATGGTGCGCCACCTCGGCAGCGGCCTGAGCAACGTCACCTACATCTTCGACGAGCCGACGGCGGGGCTCCACCCCGCGGACGCGCAGCGGATCGGGCGGCTGCTGCTGGAGCTGCGCGACGCGCGCAACACCGTGCTCGTCGTGGAGCACAGCCCGCAGATCATGGCGCTCGCCGACGAGCTGATCGAGCTGGGCCCCGAGGCGGGCGAGAACGGCGGCCGCGTCGTCTATCAGGGTCCCGTCTCCGGCCTCGCGGGACACGCCACGCCCACCGCGGAGGCGCTGTGCGCGCGCCTCGCGCTCAATCCCGCGCCGAAGCCGTGGAGCGAGGGCTTTGCCGTTGAAAACGCGACGCTGCACAACCTCAAAAACGTCTCCGTCACGGTGCCCAGGGGCGTGCTGACGGCGGTGACGGGCGTCGCCGGCTCGGGCAAGAGCACGCTGATCTGCCGCGAGTTCCTCTCGCGGTATCCCGACGCCGTCGTCGTCGACCAGAAGCCCATCGGCACCTCGAACCGCTCGACGAGCGCGACCTACACCGGCGTCATGGACGAAATCCGCAAGCTCTTCGCCAAGGCGAACCGGGTCAGCGCCCAGTGGTTCAGCTTCAACTCCAAGGGGGCGTGTCCCGTCTGCAAGGGCAAGGGCGAGATCACGCCGGACGTCGCCTTCGCCGATCCGGTGACGATCCTGTGCGAGGAGTGCCGCGGGCGGCGCTACAACCCCACCGCGCTGAGCTACCGCTATCAGGGTAAAAACATCGAGGAGGTCATGGCGCTCACCGTCTCGCAGGCAATGGAGTTCTTCCCGCAGGAGAGCATCCGCGGGCCGCTGCGCCGCCTCGACGAGGTCGGACTGGGCTACATGACGCTCGGGCAGCCGACGAGCACGCTCTCCGGCGGCGAGACGCAGCGCCTCAAGCTCGCCAGCGAGCTGCAGACCAGGGGCAATGTCTATATCCTCGACGAGCCGACCGTCGGGCTGCACACGCGGGACGTGCTGCGCCTGCTGGCGCTGCTGCGGCGGCTGGTGGAGCTGGGCAACACCGTGATCGTCGTGGAGCACCGGCTCGAGGTGATCGCCGCGGCGGACTGGGTGATCGACCTCGGCCCGCGGGGCGGCAAGGAGGGCGGTGAAATCCTCTTCACCGGCACGCCGGCGGAGCTTGTAAAGTGCGAAAGGTCCCTGACGGGCCGCTACCTGCGCGCCGCCGTCGAATAATATTCCATCCAAAAACCGCGAGGCGGGAGGGTCGTCAGCCCTCCCGCCCGTTTTTTGCCGCCTGTGTGATAAATTCCGTGAAGCGCTTCGCGGCACCGGCGCACTCGTGTCCGCGCAGGGTCGTGAGGTACACGCTGCGGGTGTAATCGCCTCCGGGCAGCGCGCCGCGCGTGACGGCATATTTCTTCATCAGCGCCTCCGACCACGGCATGACGGCGCGCCCGAAGCCGTGCTCCACCAGCGACATGATGGCGTCCTCCGCCGTCGCGCGGCAGACGAAGTGAAACGACACCCCGTACCGCCGGGACATGTCCTGCAGCATGCGGTCGAGGAAGGAGCCCTCCTCGCAGCCGATCAGCGGCTCGGCGGCAAGCGCCTCCCAGGTCTCCGGCGCGCGCGGCGCGTCCCTCGCGGACACAAGCGCCAGCGGCTCCGAAAGCACCCGGACCTGCGAGAGAGCCGGGTCCCCGCTCTCGGAGCAGAGGACGAAGTCGTACACGCCGTTTTTGAGCCGCCGGATCAGCTCGTCGTTGTTCTCCACCGAAAACCTGAACTGCACCGACGCGCAGCCCGGCTGGGCAAGAAAGCTGTTCATCGCCGCTGGCAGATAGTCGTAGAGCACCGGCGCGATGCAGCCCATGTCGATCTGCGTCTCCCGCCGCTCCGCGAGGCGGCGCATGTGCTCCTTCGCCTCCCGCAGCTCCGTCAGCACGCGCTCGACGTGGGCGAGAAGCTCGCCCGCCTCCGCCGTCGGGCGGAGCTGGTGCCCGCTGCGCTCAAAGAGGCGGACGCCCAGCTCCTCCTCCAGCTTCGCGATCGCCACGCTGAGGCTCGGCTGCGAGATGTAAAGCGCCGACGCCGCCCGCCCCATGTGGGCCGTCTCGCAGAGCTTTTTGAAGTAGAGCAGCTGGTTGAGCGTCATGTCCGCTGCCTCCCGTCCGTTGTTTCTCGCGCCCATTATATAGTTTCAAACTATCAAAATCAAGTTTTTTGGAATTTTACTTTTCGATTTTCCGTTGCTATACTGGCGTTGTTCCGCGAAAAGCAAAACGAGAAACAGGAGGCAGCGGTCATGGGAAACAACATCTTTCAGCTCGCGCGCCCGGTCAACGAGCACAGCATGAACTTTGCGGAGGGCTGCCCGGAGCGCGGGGCGCTTCTTGCCGAGGTGGAGCGCCAGCGCGCCTCGGTCGTCGAGATCCCCGCGGTGATCGGCGGCGAGGAGGTCTTCACCGGCAGCGTCGTTGAAATCCGGGAGCCGCACCGCCGCGCGCATGTGATCGCGCGGGCGCACCTTGCCGGCGAGGCGGAGCTGCGCCGCGCGGTTGACACGGCGTGCGCCGCGGCACAGGATTGGGCGGAGATGCCGTGGGAGGACCGCGCCGCGATCTTCATGAAGGCGGCGGACCTGCTGGCGGGGCCGTACCGCTTCCGCGTGGAGGCGGCGACGATGCTCGGGCAGAGCAAGAACCTCTGGGAGGCGGAGATCGACGTCTGCGAGCTGTGCGACTTTCTGCGCTTCAACGCGTACTTTCTCCAGGAAATTTACAGGCAGCAGCCGGGACTGACGCCGGGCGCGGTCAACCGCGTCGAGTACCGCCCGCTGGAGGGCTTCGTCGCGGCGCTGACGCCGTTCAACTTCACGTCCATCGGCGGCAACCTGCCCTGCGCGGGCGCGGTGGCGGGAAACGTGGCGGTGTGGAAGCCCTCCACGGCGGCGGCGCTTTCAAACTACTACTTTCTGTGCGTGCTGCGCGAGGCGGGGCTGCCCGCCGGGGTCATCAATTTCGTCCCCAGCCGCGGCGTCGATTTTTCTAAGTATGTTATCACCGATCCGCGCCTCGCGGGCTTCCACTTCACCGGCTCCACGGAGGTGTTCGACGCCGTGTGGCGCGAGGTCGGCAGCCACATCGAGCGCTATCACACCTATCCCCGCCTTGTGGGCGAGACAGGCGGCAAGGATTTCATCTTCGCGGACGGCTCCGCCTCGGTCGGGGCGCTGGTCTCCGGCATGCTGCGCGCGGCGTTCTCCTACGCGGGACAGAAGTGCTCCGCCGCGTCCCGCGCCTACATCCCCGCCTCCCTCTGGCCCGACGTGCGCGAGCGACTGCACGAGGCGATGAAGGACCTCTACGCGGGCGACATTCTCGACCCGCGCGCGTTCTGCAACGCCGTGATCGACCGCGCCGCCTTCGAGCGGATCAAAGCGTACCTCGACGACGCGGCGGCGAGCCCGGACGCGGAGATTCTCGAGGGCGGCGGCGCCGACGACGCGGAGGGCTACTTCATCCAGCCGACGGTCATCCTCGCGAAAAATCCGCACTACCGCTCGATGGTCGAGGAGATTTTCGGGCCGGTGCTGACCGTGTACGTCTACGAGGACGAGGCGCAGGACGAGGCGCTCCGCCTGTGCGACACGAGCACGAAGTACGGCCTCACCGGCGCGGTCTACGCGCGCGACCGGGCGGCGGTGCTGAAGATTTCCCGCGCGCTCTCGCAGACGGCGGGCAACTTCTACATCAACGAAAAGCCCACCGGCGCGGTCGTCGGGCAGCAGCCCTTCGGCGGCTCGCGCCGCTCCGGCACGAACGACAAGGCGGGCTCGCAGACGAACCTGCTCCGCTGGGTCAGCCAGCGCGCGGTGAAGGAGGTCCTCGTCCCAGACACGGAGATTCTCCTGCCGCACATGCTCTGAGCCTTCAAAAAAGCCTCCCGCCGGCACCGCGATGCCGGCGGGAGGCATGAGAATTATCTGAGATGGTTTTCCGCGTCCGCGAGCGAGTCGTAGCCGTACTGGCGCGCCTGCTCCGCCGCGATGCGCTCGACGAGGTTTTCCCCGCGCTCGCGGTATCGCAGGATCATCTCGCGGTAGAGCGCGAAGGTCTCGTCCGAATACGTCCCCAGCTCGCCGCGCAGATAGGTCTCCGACGAGGTGGCGTACGGCGTGTCCTCCGCGGTGTGGATGGGGCGTCCCCCGGCGGAGTATTTGGGATACCTTGCCGCCATCGCCTCGTTCCAGCCGACGTGGAGCGCGACGACCTCCTCCTGCCGCGCCAGCCGCTCCTCCGAGCGACGCGGCAGACGGTCCCTCAGCCGCGCGTACTCCTCCGGCGCGGTGCTCTCCATCATGCGCGCGTACTTCTCCGTCAGGAGGTTCCATCCCCGCGCTTCCGCATCCAGCAGGTCCCGCCGGTAGCTCGCGAGCACCGGCTCGTCCCACGCGCGGAACTGGCTCGTGCGCATGATGCGGAAGGTCGTCCAGTCGTCCTGGCAGCCCGCGCGCCCGCCCTCGTTTTTGACGCCGTCGAACTGCCGCCACTCCAGGCGCACCAGCTCGCCGATCAGCCGCTCCCTGTCCGGCGGCTGCGGCGCGTCCTCCGGCATCAGCTCCGCGGCGAGGCGGTCCAGAAACGTCGTACCGCCGGAGGAGAGCCCCTGCGCGACCAGCTCGCGCGCAAAATGGGCGGCGACGCGCTCGAAGCCCGCCTCCACCGCGTCCGCGGTGTTGACGCGCGACGCGTCGTAGGCATAGCCCTCCCACGCCGCGCTCTGCTCCGGCAGCGCCATGACGCGGTCCAACTCGCCGCAGACCGCGGTCAGCCGCGGCAGGCCGCCCGCCGCGCGGCGCAGCCACTTATAATACGGCGCGTAGCGCCGGTTGAGCAGGAACATGAGCCGCAGCGCCGCCTCCGTCCCCCGCGCCCGGCACAGCCCCGCGGTCAGCAGGTCGCCGCGCGCCATGCTTCGGGCGTAGTTGCTCTGGGCGTACTGCGAGAACATGCGCAGCTCGTGCGCGAGCCTTCTGCGCCAGACGCGCTCCGGGTAATATCCGCGCAGCGTCTCGCGTATGCTGGAAAAAGCGCCGAGATCGTCCCGGAACACGGCGCCGTTCACCGCCGCCGCCAGCGCGTCCTCGTCCAGCGCGAGCCACTGCGCCTCGCTGAGCGAAAAATGTTCCTCGCCGACGCGCAGGTGCAGGATACCCTCGTAAAACGAGCGGATCGTCCGCGCGCCGCGCCGCCCGGAGAGCCGCGGGTTGTACCCCGCCTCCGGCGCGTGGGAGGCGAGCAGCGCGTCGTACGCCTCGTTCAGCGCGTCCCCAATGCGCGCGTAATCGCCCTCCGTCAGCCACAGGCAGAAGCCCGGACCGTAGTCGTGGTCGCGGGAGATCGCGTCGTCCCAGCCGAAGCAGTCCGAGCCCTCGCCCGCGAAACCGACGGCGACGCGCCCCTCATAGTCCGGGAAGCGCTCCCGGAGCATCGGCGCGCCATAGGTCTCGTAAAGGCTCCGCGCCCGCTCCGCCGCCGTCATGTCTTTCCCTCCGCGCGCGCCCTCGAGCGCTTTTCGAGCGTGCGCGCCGCCTCGTACTGCGCGCCTTTGCCGATGGTCGCCTCCAGCTTTTCCGCCGCCTCCCGGTACGCCTCCGCCGCCCCGGCGTCGTCGCCGCGCGCGGCGAGCAGGTCGCCCTTTGTGATAAGCGCCGTGCCGTGGTGGAAGGTATGGCAGTCGTCGCGGCCATAGAGCGCCATCGCCTCGTCCAGCGTCCGCTCCGCCTCGCGAAGCAGCGCCTCGTCCCGCTCCGCCTCACAGCGGCGCAGCAGGATGGAGGCGAGATTCGAGCGCGAGGTCGCCTTTTCCTCGATCAGGCCGGGCAGCGCGTCGATCAGCGCCAGCGCCTTTTTCTGCTGCTCCGCGGCGTCGGCAAAGCGCTCCTGCTGCACATAGAGCATGCTCCGGTTGTTGTAAAGGCTCGCCAGCTCCCAGGCGTGCGCGGACGGCTCCGCCGCGAGGATCGACTCCGCCTCCGCGAACAGCGCCTCCGCGCCCGCAAAGCGTCCGAAGACGCTGTACGCCGTGCCGGCGTTGAGCAGCACGGTCGCGTACTGCGGCGTGCCGAGGACGCCCAGCGTCCCGGCGAGACTCAGCAGCTCGTCGCAGCCCGCGAGCGCCTTTTCCCGCCTGCGCAGATTCCGCGAAAGCCCGACGGATTCGTTGAGCAGGGCAAACAGCGCCGCACGGTCGTACTCCGCGCGCGCCTGGGCGATCTTACTGTCCAGAAACGCCTCTGCCTCCTCCGCGCTCCCCGCGCCGAGCATGGCGTCGTATTCCCGCAGAACACTTGCGGCATCCATAGCGTGTCCTCCCCCGTTTTTCATCGTTTTTTCAGTTCCCTCCGTCATTATAACGTGCCGCCGCGCGCCTGTCAAACCGCCCGCGGCGCGCGTTCCGCGAAAAAAAACGGCAAAAATGAAAAAAGGGGCTATCTAAATGGCGGACAGTATGATATAGTAGACATAATGAGGCAATCGCCTCACGCGCAGAGAGAAAGGAGGCTCACAGGCGGGACGCCGGCGTACGGCGCGCCCGAGGACCTGTCAAAGCGCCGGGACCCCCTTCGGGACGGGTTGACGAGGCGGGAAGTGATCGAACCTTCGGCGGGTGCTTCCCCGTGCCGCTCCGGGCGCGCACACGGCCGGCAAATATGCGGGCGACCGCAAAACAAAGGGGCCGTGACCGGAGAAGAAGCGAGAAATGACTGCGCAGTTTCTCCTTTGATATTCTTGCGTACATCAAAAATCAACAGGAGGAATTCATTTTATGTGTGGAATCGTCGGATTCATCGGACAGAAGCAGGCCGCCCCCATCCTGCTCGACGGGCTGAGCCGTCTGGAGTACCGGGGCTATGACTCCGCGGGCATTGCGGTCATCACGCCGCAGGGCACGATCGATCTGCGCAAGTCCGAGGGGCGGCTGAAGGTGCTCAGCGACCTGGTGCACGGCGGCGCGGACCTGAACGGCTGCATCGGCATCGGGCACACGCGCTGGGCGACCCACGGCGTTCCGAACAGCATCAACTCTCACCCGCACATGAGCGAGGGCGGCAAGTTCGCCGTCATCCACAACGGCATCGTCGAAAACTACGTCGAGATCAAGGAGTTTCTCATCCGTCAGGGCGTACACTTCCAGTCCGAGACGGACACCGAGGTCATCGCGCAGCTTTTGGAATTCTACTACAACGAGTGCCACGATTTCTTTGAGACCGTGGGCCGCGTCCTGCGCCGCATCACCGGCGCTTACGCGCTGGGCATCCTCTGCGCCGACTGCCCCGACCGCATGATCGCCGTGCGCAAGGACACGCCGCTGCTGCTCGGCTTCGGCGAGGGAGAGAATTACATCGCCTCCGACGTGACGGCGCTGATCCCCTACACGCGCGACGTCGTGTACATGGACGACGGCGAGATGGCGGTGCTCACGCGCGAGGGCATCCAGGTGTACGACCCCCTGCAGCAGCCCATCGAGAAGGAGCACCACCACATCGACTGGGACGTTTCGGCGGCGGAGAAGGGCGGCTATCCGCACTTCATGCTCAAGGAGATTTTCGAGCAGCCCGAGGCGCTGCGCCGCGCGATCTCCCCGCGTCTGAAGAACGGCAGGGTGGTCTTCGAGGACATGAAGCTCACGGCGGAGCAGATTCGCGCGTTCACGCGCATCTTCATCGTCGCCTGCGGCTCGTCCTACCACGTCGGCATGCTCGGCAAGTACACGCTCGAGCGGATGCTGCGCCGGAACGTGGAGGTGCAGCTCGCCTCCGAGTTCCGCTATTCCGACCCCATCATCGACGACAGGACGCTCGTCATCTTCATCAGCCAGTCCGGCGAGACGCTGGACACGATGGAGGCGCTCAAGGAGGCGAAGAAGCGCGGCGCCTACGTTCTCTCGATCGTGAACGTGGTGGGCTCGTCCATCGCGCGCGGCTCGGACGACGTGCTCTACACCTGGGCGGGCCCGGAGATCGCCGTCGCGACGACGAAGGCGTACTCGACGCAGCTCGCCGTGATCGACATGCTCGCCCTCGCCTTTGGTGAGGCGCTGGGCACGGTGGACGAGGCGGAATACGCCGCGGTCGTGTCAGAGCTCCAGAAGCTGCCGGAGAAGATGGAGACGGTGCTCGCGCATCACGAGGACATCCAGAAGTTTGCCGCGCAGCACTTCAACCACAACTCGATCTTCTTCATCGGGCGCAATCTGGACTACGCGCTCGGGCTGGAGGGCTCGCTCAAGCTCAAGGAGATCTCCTACATCCACTCCGAAGCGTACGCCTCCGGCGAGCTCAAGCACGGCACGATCTCGCTCATCGAGGAGGGCACGCTCGTGATTGCGCTGGGCACCTACAGCAAGCTCTTCGAGAAGGCGATGAGCAACGTCGTCGAGGTCAAGGCGCGCGGCGCGGACGTGCTGGCGCTGACGACCGAGAGCCGCCGCGAGGAGATGCTCAAAACCGTGCCGACGGTGCTCGCCATCCCCGACACGCTCGATATGCTCCTGCCGAGCCTCGGCGTCGTGCCGCTGCAGCTGTTCGCCTACTATGTGGCGCTGCAGCGCGGCTGCGACATCGACAAGCCCAGAAACCTCGCCAAGAGCGTCACGGTGGAGTAAAAACAGGGGGCTGTGAAAAAACTCACGTTTTTTCACAGCCCCGTTTTATTCCTTCTTTTCTTTTTCCGGTGCCGGCGAGGCGCCCGCTGCCGCGAGAAAATCGCCGGATTTGAGCGCCGTCGTCAGCCGGCGCAGAAGCACGCCCTCCCGCACCAGCTCATCCACGCCGTAGTTCGTGAGCTGCCTCTTGAGCACGTCGGTGTTTCCCGTGATGTGGAACACGATATCCCGGCGGCACAAAAACCGATAGAACGTCAGCAGCTGCTCCGCGGCGAACATATCCACCGACGTGACGCCCGTGACGACGACAAGGCGCGTGTCGTCCCGCAGCGCCGTCCGGATGTCCTTTTTGAACTCATGGATGGTCGCGAAGAACAGCGGCCCGGTGAACTGGTAGATCACGGCGCCGGGGATGGGCCTGGCGGCGGGATTTTCGTTCATGTCGTAATACCCCTCCCTGCCGGGGAGGATGCCGAGGAAGCAGCCCTTTTCCGACGAGGCACGCATGGTAAAGGAGGCGAAGGTCAGGAACACGCCCACGATGACGCCCGTGGACAGGCCCAGAAACTCCGCGGCAAAGGCGGCGATGAAGATGTTGCACTCCGAGCGGTCCACCTTCCAAAGCCGCGCCGCCATCCTGAACTCCAGCATGGTGATGAGCGAGCCGATGACGATGCCGGAGAGGACCGGCACGGGCAGATAGGAGATTAGCGGCGTGCCGAACAGGAGAAACAGCCCCAGCACGACAAAGGACGAAACGCTCATCCACTGGCTGTGCACCCCCCTCCGCTCCGCGCGGCGCGTGCGGGAGATGCTGCCGCCCACCGGGCTGCTGCCGAAGGCCGCGGCGACCGCGTTGGTGAGGGCGTAGGCCAACAGCTCGCGCCGGTTGTCGATGTACTCGTCGTACTTGCGCGCGTTGTCGCGCGTGGAGACCAGCGTCTCCGCCGCGATGACCAGCGCGATGGCGAGCGTATCCAGCGCGGTCTTGCCGAGGTTGTCCGCGGCGTAGGAGAAATCCATCCGCGGGATCCCCGGAAGGCCCGCGGGGATCGCGTTCATCAGCTTGACGCCGTAGCGCTCGACGTGGAACAGCTGCGTGCTCAGGATACCCGCCGCCATCATGATGACGGACACGCTCATGCGCGTCTTGAGCCGCCCGAACAGAATCGCCGCGACCGTCGCGACGCCCATCAGGAACGAGAGCAGATGAAACTTTCTGAGCTCCCGGAACGCGTACAGGATCAGCACGCTCCCGTGGCCGACGGCGGTGTCGCCCCCGAAGAGCAGCGGAAGCTGGGCGAGGATCACCATGGTGGCGATGGCGCTGACGCAGCCGCCGAGGACGGACTCCGAGACGTAGCGCGCAAAGCGCCCGCCGCGCATCAGCAAAAACAGGAACAGCCACAGCGCGGTGAACAGCGTGACGGAGGGCATGGCGGCGACCGCCTCCATTCCCCCGCGCGGCACGCCCAGCGAGACGAGCGTCACGCTCACCAGCGCCGCCGAGGCCGCGTCGACGCCAAAGACGAAGCGGCGCGAGGTGGTCAGAACGCCGAACAGCAGCGTCGACAGGAACGAGCCGTACAGCCCGTACTGCGCCGGAAGCCCCGCGACCTGGGCGTAGCCCATCGAAAGCGGCACCGAAAGCAGCGCGATAATCGCGCCGGTGAGCAGATCGCTCAGCAGCTCCTGTCTGTTTCTGACCCGAAACTGTTCCATGCATTGCCCCCCCTTTACGGGTCGACGTATCCGGCGCGCCGGGGAGATGCGGACAAATCCCCATGCACGCGTTGATTGCTTCGGCGCTTTCCTGAGTCTCCCGCCGCATGTTAAGATTTTATCAAAAAAATTGGCGATGCACAATACCTATTTTCGCCCGCCGCACATTTTCCGGGCGTGTCGAATTCTGTTGAATCCGCGCATTGCGCGCCGGCGGAGGCATTGGGTATAATGGAGCCATCGAAAGCACAAAAAAAAAGGGGGGGGATATCCCATGGACGAGCTTCTGGAGCGCGAAGAGGCGGCTGCGGAGGAACGCGAGGACCGTATGCGCGGGCGTGTTCCCGTACCGAGGCCGCCCGCGCGCAGGCGGAGGGGACCGCGGCTGGACGCGCTGGCGCTTCTGATCTCGCTGGTCTCGCTGATCCTCTCCTGCGTGGTGCTGTTCCTGTATCTCAAGCCCGCGCGGGAGCCGGAGTCCGAGCCCGAGCCGGAGCCGGTCGAGGAGCCGGAGGTCCCGACGATCGTCTACCGCGGACACATCCTGCCGATCCTGGAGGGCGTGCCGCTGAACCTGTACGAGCCGGAGGATTTCGACGCGGACGACAACGGCTGGCGGACCTATCCGGGCGCGCGCGTCGGCGTGGACGTCTCCTCCTATCAGGGCGAGATCGACTGGCGCAAGGCGGCGGACGCGGGCGTCACGTTCGCGTTCCTGCGCGCGGGCCTGCGCGGCTACACCAAGGGCGGTCTGATGGAGGACGAGTACTTCGAGGCGAACTATAAGGGCGCGCGCGCCGCGGGCGTGGACGTGGGCATCTACTTCTTCTCGCAGGCGATCGACGAGAGGGAGGCGCGGCAGGAGGCCGCCTATGTGGTGGCGCTGCTCGACGGGCGCGAGCTCGCGTATCCCGTCGTGTTCGACTGGGAGCGCATCAGCGACTCCGAGGCGCGCACGAACAGCCTCAGCTCCGACGAGGTCACGCGCTGCGCGATCGCCTTCTGCGACGCGATCGCCGCCGCGGGCTACTCCCCCGCCGTTTACTTCAACCAGGACCAGGGCTACCTCGATTACGGGCTCGACCGGCTGACCGCCTATCCCTTCTGGCTGGCGGAGTACCACGAAAGCCCCGCGTTCTACTACGACTTCGACTTCTGGCAGTTCACGCACAGGGGCACCGTCCCCGGCATCACGGGCGCGGTCGACATGGACCTGGACCTGCGCGGCGCGAAGGCGGCGAAATAGCAAAAAAACGCCTCTCCCTCGGGAGAGGCATTTTTTTACCATGCGAGGTCCATCAGCAGGATGAGAAGGAAGTACGCGCCGCCGAAGGCCAGCGATACGAGGCCGACCGCGGCGAGAATGCCGCCGTACGCGTTCAGCCGCTGCCGGAGGTCCAGACGCTCGCCGGAGCCCTGCGCCGAACCGCCGGGCGGGCGTTTCCCCCGGCGCGCGTCGTGCCACGGCATGCCCTCGACGTCCATATCCGCGACGGTCCAGCCGTCGTCCCAGCCGTCGGGGCGTTCGCTCCGCTTCGTCATTCCTTCTCCTCCGTTTCGGGCTTCCGCGCAGCGGACCCCTGGGCAGCCTTCACCGCCGCCTCCGCCCTCGCGTTCTGCTCCGCGCTGTTGTAGAGGTGGCAGGCGCAGAAGTGTCCCGGCTCGACCTCCGTCCACTCGGGCACGGCGTGCCTGCACAGCTCCGTGCATTTGCGGCAGCGGGTGTGGAACTTGCAGCCGCCCGGCGGGTTCGCCGGCGAGGGGATGCTGCCCTCGAGCACGATGCGCTCCATCCGGTAGTGCGGATCGGGCACCGGGATGGCGGAGAACAGCGCCTCGGTATAGGGGTGCAGCGGGTGGGAAAAGATTTTCTCCGTCTCGGCGAACTCCGCCATCGTGCCGAGGTACATCACGCCCACCGTGTCGGAGATGTGCTCCACCACGCTCAGGTCGTGGGAGATGAAGAGGTACGTCAGCCCCATGTCCTTTTGCAGCTCGCGCAGCAGATTGATGATCTGCGCCTGGATGGACACGTCCAGCGCGGAGACCGGCTCGTCGCAGAGGATGAACTCGGGCTTGAGCGCGAGGACGCGCGCGATGCAGATGCGCTGGCGCTGACCGCCGGAGAACTCATGGGGATAGCGGTCCTTGTGGTACTCCTGCAAGCCGCACTTGTGCATGACGTCGGTGATATAGCCGTCAAACTCGTCCGCCGGCACGATGCCGTGCTCGCGCACCGCCTCGCCGATGATCTCGCCGACGGGAAGGCGCGGGGAGAGGCTGGAGTACGGGTCCTGAAAGATAATCTGGAGCCTGGGGCGCAGCCTGCGCAGCTCCTCGCGCGAGAGGGCGAAGATGTCGATGCCGTTGAAGCGCACCTCGCCCGCGGTCTTGTCCTGCAGGCGCAGGATCGTGCGCCCGATGGTGGACTTGCCGCAGCCCGACTCGCCCACGAGTCCCATCGTCGTGCCGCGCCGGATGCTGAACGTGACGCCGTCCACCGCCTTGACCTGGCCCACCGTGCGTCCGAAAAAGCCGCCCTTAATGGGGAAGTATTTAACGAGGCCCTTTACCTCCAGGAGGTTTTCGGAGGCCGATGCTTCATTCGCCATCCGTCTCCCCTCCCTTCGCGCCGCCGCAACGGTAACAGCTGACCCTGTGCGTGTCGGAGATCGCGACCTCCCGCGGGTAGTCGCCGCGGCACGCCTCCACGCACATCTGGCAGCGGTCGCGGAAATAGCAGTAATCCGGCATGTCGATCGGGTTGGGCACCTTGCCGGGGATGGAGTACAGCTTGTCGACCTGCTTGCCGACGACGGGCTTGGACGCCATCAGTCCGATCGTGTAGGGGTGCGCCGGGTGGTAGAAGATATCCTCCGCCGTTCCCTTCTCGACGATGCGCCCGGCGTACATGACCACAACGTAGTCCGCCATCTCCGCGATCACGCCGAGGTCGTGCGTGATGAACATGATGGAGGAGTTGGTCTTGCTCTTGAGCTGGCGCAGCAGGTCGAGGATCTGCGCCTGGATCGTCACGTCGAGCGCGGTGGTCGGCTCGTCGGCGATGATGATGCGCGGGCTGCACGCGAGCGCCATGGCGATGACCACGCGCTGGCGCATGCCGCCGGAGAGCTCGTGCGGGTACATGCGGTACACGCCCTCGCTGTTGGCGATGCCGACCATCTCCAGCAGCTCGATCGTGCGCGATTTGACCTGCTCCTCCGTCTTGTGCCCGGAGTCGTGCAGGCGGATGACCTCGTTGAGCTGCTCGCCGATGCGGAACACGGGGTTGAGCGCGGTCATCGGCTCCTGGAAGATCATGGAGACGTAGTTGCCTCGCAGCTTCTGCATGACCTCGTTGGGCGCCTTGGTGACGTCGTACGCCCTGTCGCCGAGGTTGAGGCGGATCGCGCCTCGCACGATCTGCCCCTGCGGGCGCTGCAGGAGCTGCATGAGCGAAAGGCTCGTCACGCTCTTGCCGCAGCCCGACTCGCCCACGATGCCGACGGTCTTGCCGACGGGCACCTCGAACGTCACGCCGTCCACCGAGTGAACGACGCCGCTGTCGGTGAAAAAGTAGGTGTGCAGGTCGTCGAACTCCACGGCGTTTTTCGGGTCGCGCATCGTCGTGAGATACTCCGACTCGGGCACGTTTTTGCGTTTGCGCCGCTTTTCGTATTCGTCGGTGATCCGGCGGTTCTCGCGCGAGATCCGGCGCGACTCGCGGGCGGACAGATAGCCGTCGCTGTTTTTCTTAGCCATGTCGTGCCTCCCTCCCTCAGCGCTTCATCTTCGGGTCGAACGCGTCACGCAGGCCGTCGCCGACGAGGTTGAACGCCAGCACCGTCAGCAGGATGCACACGCCGGCGGGAATCCAGATGAACCAGTAGTTTTGCAGCACGAAGGTGTTGTTGACGTCGTTGATGATGTTGCCCCACGAGGCGAACGGGAACTTGACGCCGAGGCCGAGGAACGAGAGCGTCGCCTCGATCAGGATCGTGCTGCCGATGCCCATCGTGCACGAGACGATCAGCTGCGGGATGACGTTCGGCACCAGATGGCGGAAGATGCGGCGCGAGACGCGCAGGCCGCTGGACTCGGTGGCGACCATGAACTCCTGCTCGCGCAATCCGAGAATCTGCCCGCGCACGAGGCGCGCCATTGCCGGCCAGCCGAGGAAGCCGAGGATCAGCATGAGGTAGAGCATGCGGATCTTCGGGTCAACGCCCATCGTGTCCATCGCCGCGCCGAGGATGATGATGATCGGCGTGGAGGGAATGCAGTAGAAGATATCGACGATACGCATGATGAGGAAATCGACCCACGAGCCGAAGTAGCCGGCGAGGCCGCCGAGGATCACGCCGATGATCAGGGAGATCAGCTCGACGATGAAGCCGATGACCAGCGACACACGGCCGCCGTACATGAGCCGCGTGAGCATATCCATGCCGTTGCGGTCGGTGCCGAGCCAGTGCTCCGCGCTCGGCGCGGCATAGCGGTCATAGGTGCGGGTGTAGGTCTCCTGCCGGACGATCCAGTTCTTCACGTCCGGCTTGTACTCGATGAAATACTCGCTTTCCACGCCGTTTTCGTCGGTGAAGGCGAAGGACTCGTCGCCGGATTCCAGCGCGAGCGCCAGCTCCTCCTGAAACGCGCGGGTGAGGAAGACGTCGGGCGCGATGGGGTTGATGACGTAGCGGCTGATGAAGGCAAGCTCCTCCCCGTCCGCCTCCACGACGCCGCCCTCGGTGATCTCATGGCGCGTGCCGGCGGCGGGCACGGTAAACTCGGTCTGCCCGTTCGTGTACGCCTTGAGCGCGGCGTACACAAAGTCGAAGCCGAGCTTCTGTCCCTCCACGCTGGAGGAGACGACGTCCTTGTAGGCTATGCCAATCACGGTGCCGTCGTCCAGCGAGACGGAGTAGAAGTCGCGCCCCTCCTGCGTCACATGGTAGTTCACCTCGCGGTAGGTCACCACGTCCTTGCTCGTGGTCACGGCGAGCACCACCTGCGCCTGAATGATGGAGCCGAAGTCCTGCCCCTCGGCGCCGAGGAAGCGCATTTCGTCGTTCTTCACCGCGCCGGCGTACTCCTTCTTCTGCAGCGTCTGCGTGTAGAATAGCTCGTCCTCCGCGTAGGGCGAGATCAGCCCGCCCACGAAGGAGAAGAGGAACATCACCGCGAGGATCGCGAGCCCCGCCACGGCGATGCGGTTGCGGAAAAAGCGTTTGGCGACCATCGCGCCGGGCGAGAGCACCTTGACGCGGCGCTCGTCGTCGAGGGCGTAGGCCACCTCCGCGGCGGAGCTGCCGCCGCTCGCCCCGGCGCCGGTTTCCCTGTCGTCGTTCTGTCTGTCGCTCATATCGGACCGCCCCCCTTCCTACGTCAGACGCACGCGCGGATCGACCGCGGCGTACAGAAGGTCGGCGATCAGGTTGCCCAGCAGGGTCAAAATAGCGATGAACGCCAGATAGAACATCGAAAACGGGATGTCGCCGCCGACCATCGCGTGATACGAGGTGTAGCCGATGCCGGGGATGGCGAAGAGCGTCTCGGTGATCAGCGCGCCGGAGAACAGGCCCGGCAGCGACCCGCCGAGGATCGTGACCAGCGGGATGAGCGTGTTGCGGAACGCGTGCCTGTAGATGACCGTGTGCTCGTCGAGGCCCTTGGCGCGGGCGGTGCGGATGTAGTCCGCGTTCATGACCTCGAGCATGTTGGTGCGGGTATAGCGCATCAGCGAGCCAATGGAGAGCACCACCAGCGTCACGATGGGCAGCACGAGGTGGTCCGCCTTGTCGAGAAACTGCCCCCACGCGGACAGGCGGTCGTAGTCGCGTCCGACAAGGCCGAACAGGTCAAACCAGCCCAGCTTCACCGAGAACACGAGCTTCAAAAGCGACGCGAAGAAGAACGTCGGCAGCGAGATACCCGCCAGCGCCACGATGGACACGGTGTAGTCCGTGACGGTGTACTGCTTCGTCGCGGCCAGGATGCCCAGCGGGATCGAAATGATGATCTCGAAGAACAGGACGATCACGCCCATCACGAACGAGAGCCACACCGTGTCGTGGAACTTCTCCACGACCGGCACGGTGTAGAACCAGCTGTCGCCGAAGTTGCCGGAGAAGAAGTTCTTCAGCCAGTCCAGATACCCGGCGAGATAGCCCTTGTCCATGCCGTACTGCGCCTCCAGCTGCGCCAGCCACTCCTGATAGGTCTTGGAGCCGGGGCGCTGCGACATCTGCCGCGCCACGTTCTCCAGATACGACGTGGGCAGACAGCGCAGGACGATGTAGATGATGAGCATGACAAAGAAGAAGATGATCAGGGAATAGAGCAGACGCTTGATGATGTACTTGTGCATGGCCTCAGTTCATTTCCATGTTCTCGATCTCGGCGTACCAGTTGTAGAACGTCGTGATGTCGGGCGTGACGGTGGAGATGTTCACGCGCTCGGTGCTGAAGATGATGGCGTTCTGGCGCTGATAGGTCGGGGTCTCGACCGCCCAGTCGACCACGATGTCGAGGCAGGCCTTGTACATCGCCTTGCGGTACTCCTGGTTGGTCGTGGCGCGGGCGTCCATGATGAGCTGGTCCAGCTCCGGGTCGGCGATGCAGTACTGGTAGTTCGAGCCGCCCTGCTCCGAGCCGCCGAGCGGGTTCTGGCCGGTGCGTGCCGTGCCCTTGTTCGCCACGTCGGAATAGTAGATCTGATACATGTCCGGATCGACGGTGGCGCCCCACGCGGCGGCCCACATGTCGACCTGGATGGCGTCGAGGTTGTTCCACAGGTCGGAGGAGTTGGTCAGGTCCTTGATGTTCAGCTTGATGCCCAGCTCCTCGAGCGCCTTGCTCGCCTCGGTGACGATCATGAACGCGGGGTGATCGCCGGTGCCGTCGCCGGGGATCCAGAAGGTGTACTCCATCTTCGCGCCCGCGGGAGCCGCCGTGACCTTGCCGTCGGCGACCGTGTAGCCCGCGGCCTCAAAGAAGCCGAGCGCGGCGGCCTTGGCGGCGGCGTACTTCTCCTCCGCGCTCATGGAGGAGGTGTAGATGTCGTTGCCGTTCACGTCGGTGGAGAAGGCGACCTTGTAGCCGTCGTCCGAGGGACGCGGCGCCGCCCACGACGTGTTGGAGATCGGGTAGTTGATGACGCTGGCGCGGTCGCCGTAGTAGGAGTCGATGGCGACGTCGCGATAGACGGCGAAGATGGTGCCGAACGCCTTGCGCAGGTTCTTGGACGCCTTGGACGAGCCGTCGCCACCGACGGAGACGTTGATGGCGTTCTGGCCGATGTAGCCGTAACCGAGGTTGTCGACGGTGTTGGTGGTGATCTTGCTGCCGGTCAGCGCGCCGTCGTTCGCCTGCTCGACCGCGGTGACGTTCTTGTCGCTCCAGGTCGGGTCGGTGACGTCGATGGTGCCGGTGGTGATGCCATTGAGCTTGTCGTCGTCGCTGTTGCACTGGACGAAGTTCATGTACTTGATCTTCGGCTCGCCGAGGAAGTAATGCTCGTTCGCCTCGTAGCTGATGACGCCGTTTTCAAACTTGAGGAACTTGTAGGGCCCCGCGCCGAGCGGCTGCGTGGTCTTGGCGCGCACGATGCTCAGATCGCCCTTGGGGAAGCCGAACCGGTTGTTCGCGAAGTCGTACTGCGCCTTGTCGCCGTAGTAGTGCAGCGGCGCGATCTCGAAGGCGAACTGATAGATGGCGGTGGCGTTGACCTTCGTCAGGTGCACGCGCATGGAGTTGTCGCCGGTCTTCTGAATGCCGGTGATGCTCGGCGCGGACTCGCCGGTCTGGATGCCCTTGGTGTAGTTGTCGTAGCCGGTCATCAGGTCGAAGAGGGTGGAATCCGCCTTTTCGGTGTCGGACAGCGTCGCGAGGTCGCCCTCATAGCTCTCGACCAGGATGCTCCAGAAATCGGCGGCGGTGCCGTCCTCCGGGACCTCGAAGCCCCAGTTCGCAGCGCAGGCGGAGACGGAGTCGGCGGCGTCGTTGTAGCCGGCGGCCTTGCAGTAGTCGACGATGGACTGCGCGAACTTCTCGCCCGCCTGGTCGATATCCGCCCAGAACGCGGACTGCGTCGCCTCGTCCCAATAGGTGAAGTCGGTGTTGTCGCGGCCGGCGGCGACGAGCAGGTTAAAGAGCGTGTCCATGCCGGAGCGGTACGCCTCCATGCCCTCGATGGACTGGGTGTACAGCGTGGCGGAGCCGTCGTAGGTCGGGTCGCACAGGACGTACATCGAGAAGATGACGTCGTCCACGGTCAGGGGCTCGCCGTCGGAGAAGACGAGGTCGTCCCGGAGCACGAAGTCATAGTCCACCGAGCCGTCCGCGTTCTCGGTGATCGTCAGATCGGCGGGGCCGTAGTAGGTGTAGTCCGTGCCGTTGTAGGGGATCGTCTCGCCCTCGATGCCCTTGAGGATGATCGCGCCGGTGCGGTCGCTGTTGAGCAGCACGAGCTGCGTCATCAGCTGCGCCTCCTTGTCGTAGGCGGTCTGGTTGAAGAAGGGGGAGAACTTGCTGTTGAAGGGGCTGTAACCGACGGAGAGCGTCATCGGCTCCGCCGGAGTCGCCGGGGTCGCGGGCGTCGCGGGCTGCTCCGGCTGCGCGGGCATGTTGGGCTGCGCGGGCTGTGCGCCGCCGCAGGCTGCGAGCGCGAGCACCATGACAAGCGCCAGCAGCAAGGACAATAGTTTCTTGCTGTTCATGCGAAATCTCCTTTTTCGTTTTCATTTCTACCGCCGCGAGGCGGCAATATCCGTCCTTCGATCGCCGCGTCCGGCGGCGGGGCTCACTCCTCCGCCGGGAGCTCCTCCGCGGCAAAGGCTCTGCGCAGGGAAAACGCCCATGCCGCGGCCGCGAGCAGCGCCAGCGTCGAGAGCGCGACGGGCGCGTCCGCCGGGACAGGGCCGACGCGCAGGGCGTAGACGAGCTGCCCCGCGAGCGAGAGCGCCGAGAGGGCCAGCAGCGACGCGCTCCACGGCGCGATCCCGCCGGGAAAGGCGTCCCTCTCCCGCCGGGTGAAGCGCCGCTTCCGCAGCAGCACGACGGCGCAGCGCGCCAGCAGCGCCGCCGGAACGATCGCGAGCGCGAGCTGGGGCATTACGTACCAGCAGCGCAGCACCGGCGCGACCAGCAGCAGCGGGACCAGCACCGCCGCGGCACAGAGTGTCGCGGCGAGGCAAAGCGCGCGCTTTGCGCGGCGCAGCGTCTCCCCCTCCGTTTTCAGGCGGAAGTAGGGGCCGACGTACACGCCCTCCGTGCGCGGCCTCCCGTCCGGGCCGGGCACGGTGCGCAGGCTGTAATCCTTCGCGTATTTGCCGGAAAGCATGGCTCAGTCCGCCCGGCTGCCGTCCAGCCATTTGCCGACGGCCTCCCCGACCTCCTTCATGCAGCCGGGCTCGTAGGGGACCTTCAGGCCCGCGCCGCGCACCAGCTCCTCGAAGGTCGCCGTGCCGCCGCGGTCCACGAGGGCGAGATAGCGCTCCCACGCGCCCCGGCGGTCGGTCATCGACGCCATCCAGAACTGGAACGCCACCGCCTGCGCCATGCAGTAGTCGATGTAGTAAAACGGGTTGGTGTAGATGTGCGCCTGGCGCTGCCAGACGGCGCCGCGGCTGTAAAACGGCAGGTCGCCGTAGTCGATCCACGGGCGGTATTTCTTCTCCAGCTCCAGCCATACGCCGTTGCGCTGCCTCGGCGTGAGTCCGGGGCTGCGGTACATCACATGCTGGAACTCGTCGACCAGGCAGCCGTAGGGCAGGAAGGTCAGCGCCTCCTCGCAGTGGGCAAGCTCGTACTTTTTCGTCGCCGCGCCGAAAAACAGCCTGTGGAACGGCGCGGTGAGGAACTCCATCGACATGGAGTGCACCTCGCACGCCTCCAGCGTCGGCCAGAGCTGGCGCAGCAGGTAACCCTTCTTCATCGCGCGCCACGATTCAAACGCGTGCCCCGCCTCGTGCGTCAGCACGTCCACGTCGCCGGAGGTGCCGTTGAAGTTGGAGAAGATGAACGGCGCCTTGTGGTCGTAGAGCTCCGTGCAGTAGCCGCCGGGCGCCTTGCCCTCCTTGCTCAGCACGTCCAGCAGCTCGCCGTTGTACAGCATGTCGATGAACGCGCCCGTCTCGGGGCTGAGGGCGTGGTACATCTCCCAGCCCGCGTCGAGAATGTCCTGCGCCGTGCCCTGCGGCACGGGGTTCCCGTCCGCGAACAGCAGCGGCTCGTCCCAGAGCATGAGCTTTTCGACGCCGAGGCGCTTTTCCTGCTCCTTCTTGATCCGCGCGACGAGCGGCACGGTGTAGTGCGCGACCTGTCCGCGGAGAGCGGCGGTCTGGTCGGGTCCGTAGCAGTTGCGGCCCAGACGGTCGTAGCCCAACGGGATGAAGTTGTCGTACCCGAGCATTTTCCCCTGCGCCGTGCGGTTTTTCACCAGCTCGTCGTAGATCGCGTCCAGCTCCTCGCTGTGGCTGTCGAACCAGCGCCCGGCGGTCTCAAACGCCGCCCTGCGCACGGCGCGGTCGGTGCTCTGCTGATAGGGCCCCAGCATGGGCAGCGGGAGCTTTTTGCCGTCGAAATCCACGAGCGCGGAGGCGCAGAGCTTCTGATAGTCGCTCGTGAGCCTGTTCTCGCGCTGCATCAGCTCCACCATCTCGGGCCGGAAGCTGCGCTCCGCGATCTCGAGGTCGGTGAACAGGAGTCTTCCGAAGCGGTTTTCCAGCTCCGGGCGGAATTTTGAGCCCAGCAGCGCGCGGTAGATCCTCTGCTTCGGCTCGTCCAGCAGGGGCAGCCGCTCGTCCGCGAAGTCGTTCTCCGCGTCGTAGTAGGCGTCGCGCGTGTCGATGCTGTGGCGGATCGAGGCGAGCGTCCCCATCGTGCTCACGTGTCCCTCCAGCTCGTTGAAGCGCTCCACCGCCGCGATCTGATCGTGCGCGGAGGCGGCGTTTTCCAGCGCGGAGAGTATCTCGGCAAGCTGTTTTTTCAGCGCCTCGATATCGGGGCGCGTATAAGGCATTTCGGAAAACTTCATGGGCGCGGGCTCCTTCCCGGAACAAAATGCAGTATGGAATAATATATGGCGAATACCGGCGCAAGTCAACGGTTTGCTTTTTAATATGTGTTCGCGCCGTCACTCCGGTCTCGGTCCGTGCAGGCGCTTTTTCACCGCGCGGCCCGTCGGCGTCGCGGCAAGCCCGCCCAGCGCCGTCTCGCGCAGCTCGACGGGGAGGCGGCGGCCCACCTCGCCCATCGCGTCGATGACCTCGTCGACGGGGATGCGGCTCTCCACGCCCGCCAGCGCCATATCCGCGGCGCTGACCGCGTCCACCGCGCCGATGACGTTGCGCTTGACGCAGGGGACCTCCACCAGCCCCGCCACCGGGTCGCAGGCGAGACCCATCAGGTTCTTGAGCGCCATCGCCACGGCGTGCCCGATCTGCTCCTTCGTGCCGCGGCGCAGCGCGACCAGCGCGCCCGCCGCCATCGCCGCCGCCGAGCCGATCTCCGCCTGGCAGCCGCCCGCCGCGCCGGAGATGCCCGCGCGGTACGCGATGACCGAGCCGATGCCGCTGGCGACGTACAGCGCCTCCAGGATCTGGTGCTGCGTCAGTTCCTCGTACTTGCACAGCGGCAGCAGCACCGCGGGCAGCACCCCGCAGGCGCCCGCCGTCGGCGCGGCGACGATGCGGCGCATACAGGCGTTGGACTCCGCCATGGACAGCGCCTCGGCGATGACCTCGCTGACATAGCCGCCGCTCATCGCCTGTCCGCGGATGGAATACTGGCGCATTTTCATGCCGTCCCCGCCGACGAGCCCGCTGACGCTGCGGCTCCGCCCGGTGTAGGAGTCCGCCGCGTCCTGCATCGCCCGCCACACGGTCAGCATCTTCGCGATCGACTCCGCGCGCGTGACCTGCCGCTCCTCCATGTCGGAGGCGAGCACGACCTCCCAGAACTGGAGCCCGCTGCGTTCCATTTCCTCAAAGATTTGACTCATCGAATCCAGAGACATCGTCCTCTTCCTCCTTGTCGTAGTAGATGACCGAAAGGATGCCCTCCAGATCGGACATAAAGCTGACCTGATGCGGCTTGATGTGCTGGTCGGTCTCAATGACCATCAGCGCGCTGCCCCCGCGGCGCGAGCGGCACAGGCTCATGTTCGCCACGTTGATGCGCAGCTGGTTGAGGATCGTCGTCACCGCCGCCACCACGCCGTTTTCGTCCTGATTGCGGATGATGAGCGTGTTGTACTCGCCGGTGAAGCCGACGTCCACCCCGTCCACCTTCGTCACGAGGATGCGCCCGCCGCCGACGGACGACGCCTGCAGCTCCAACGTCCTGCCGCTCCTGCCCGTGACCTCGATCACGACGGTGTTCGGGTGCGCGTCGCGCAGGTCCACCGTGTCGAAGGCGTAGGAAAGCCCAGCCTTCTCCGCCTCCGCAAAGGCGTTGGGGATGCGCAGGTCGTCCGGCTTCATGCCCAGCAGCCCCGCCACCAGCGCGCGGTCCGTGCCGTGTCCGGGTCCGCTCTCCGCGAACGAGCCGTGCAGGTGGAGCTTCGCCTCCGCCGGCTCCTCGCCCAGCAGCGTGCGCGCCATCGCGCCGATGCGCGCCGCGCCCGCCGTGTGCGAGCTGGACGGCCCCACCATCACGGGGCCCAGGATGTCAAAGATATTCATGCGCCGTCCTCCCTCGGGTCAATTTTTCAGTCGTCAAAGCCGTGGATCCAGTCGCTCCTGCGCAGATAGAGCAGAAACAGCACGGAGCTGAGCGACCAGGTGATCGGATAGGCGAAAAACAAAAGCTGAATGCGGTGAGCGAGGCGCATCGTCACGGTCAGATAGAGGATGCGGAACACGCACCAGGTCGAAAGCATGATGAACATGGGCACCTTCGCCTTCCCCGCGCCGCGGCAGACGCCCGCGACGCAGTGGGAAAACGAGAGCAGAAAGAAAAACGGCAGCTCCGTCCGGCACTGGCGCACGCCGACGGCGATCACGCGGGGGTCGCCGTTGAACACGCCGATGAGCGCCGGGGCGAACAGCGCGATCGTCAGTCCGATCAGCTCCGCCATGACGGCGCAGAAGACGATTCCGAAGCGCGCCGCCCGCTTCGCGCGGTCATAGCGCTTCGCGCCGAGGTTCTGGCTGATGACCGTGGTCAGCGCCGCGGAAAAGCTGGTCACCGGCAGGAAGCAGAAGCCCTCGAGCTTGGAGTAGCTGCCGCACGCCGCCATCGCGTCCGAGCCGAAGGAGTTGATGTACGACTGCACCGTCACGTTCGCCAGCGAAATGACAGAGGTCTGCACGCCGGCGGGGACGCCGTTGCGCACGATCTCGCGCAGCAGGGCGCGGTCAAAGCGGATCTTGCGCCACCGGACGCGCACGTCCCCGTAGCCCCGCGCCAGCGCGGCAAAGCACAGCAGCATGCTCACGCCCTGCGCGATCGCGGTCGCCGCCGCCGCGGAGCCGACGCCGAGGCGCAGTTTCCCCACGAACAGCAGGTCGAGCGCGACGTTCAGAAGCGACGAGAAGACTAGGTACAAAAGCGGCCGCCGACCGTCGCCCAGCGCGCGCATGACGCCGGTGAGCGTGTTGTACATCACCAGCGGGACCGCGCCGAGAAAGTAGAAGCGGAAGTAGCGCACCGAGCCGTCGATGACGTCCGGCGCGGTGCCCATCCAACGCAGGAGCAGCGGCGTCGCGAGTATGCCGAACACGGTCAGAAACGCCCCGGCGCACAGGCCGAAGGCGATGTCGGTGTGGATGGCGAGCTCCACGCGGTCCTGCTCGCGCGCGCCGTAGTAGCGGGAGATCACCACGCCCGCGCCCACGGAGATGCCGCTGAAAAAGCCGACGAGCAGCAGGATCAGCGAGCCGGAGGAACTGACCGCGGCGAGCGCCTGCTTGCCCAGATAGTTGCCCACGATCAGCGAGTCCACCGAGTTGTAGAGCTGCTGAAAGAGCTGGCTGAGGAACAGCGGCGCGGCGAAGCGGAGGATCGCGGCGCGCACGTCTCCGGAGGTCAGGTCCTGTATTTTCGTCAAGGCGTTCCCTCCCTTCCCCGCCGGCACGAAACGAAAAGGCCGCCCCGCTCTCGCGAAAGCGGCCGTCGGGTCAGCAGTTGCCCGTATAGACGTAACGAAGCGCCTCGCGCGCGACGTCCGCCAGGCGATAGACCTCCCCCACGTCCGTGGGCGGGCGGTCCTGCATGCGGTGGCGCGGGAAAAAGCGCGAGAGGTGGAGCGGAATCTCCGGGTCGATCCCCGCGAGCCACCGCGACAGGGCGCGCAGCTCGTCCTCGCCGTCGTTCTCCCCGGGGACGAGCAGCGTCGTCACCTCGACGTGGCAGTGCTCCGCGGCGATGGCGATATTGCGCTTCACGGTTTCGAGGTCCCCGCCGAGGCGGCGGTACCACGCCTCCGTAAAGCCCTTGAGGTCAATGTTCGCCGCGTCGATGCGGGAGAGCAGCGCGCGCCAGGGCGCCTCCTCGATCGTGCCGTTCGTCACCAGCACGTTGTAAAGCCCCCGCGCGCGCACGGCGTCCGCGCAGTCGCGGATATACTCGTAGCACACCAGCGGCTCGTTGTAGGTGTACGCCGCGCCGAGGTTGCCGCGGGGCACAAGCTCCTCCGCCAGAGCGGCGAGCGCCTCGGGGGACACGTCCTCCGTCCGCAGCTCGCCCGCGCCCGCCATGGAGATCTCGTGGTTCTGGCAGAACGGGCAGTTCAGATTGCAGCCGAAGCCGCCCAGCGACAGGATCGCGCCGCCGGGATGGAAGCGGCGCAGCGGCTTTTTCTCGATGGGGTCGAGCGCGAGGCTCACGACCTTGCCGTAACCCAGCGGCACGATCGTCCCTCCGTGATTCGCCCGCGCGCGGCACAGCCCCGTCTGCCCCTCCTCCGGCGCGCAGCGGTGGAAGCAGAGCTCACACGTCGTCTTCATTTGTGCCGCACGACCTCGAAGCGCTCCAGACGGTATTTCTCCGTCGGGCCGATGCCGCCCTTCTGCCGCGCGATGTCGATCTGCCGCTCCACCGTGTCCACGCCCTCGAGGTCGGGCAGGAGCAGCCCGCGCCGCATCCCGTACGAGACGATCACGCCGTAGCGCTTCACGTCGAGCTGCGCCGGGGAGTCGATCGGCTCCGGCGCGCCAAGCACGTCCACGCTGTATTCGATCGAATCCAGCTCCGACGCGCGCACGGGCGGGAACCGCGGGTCGCGCGAGCAGGCGGACACCGCGTTCTGCACGATCTCCCACGCCACCGACGCCGTGGTCGGGGCGGTGGTGCCGATGCAGCCGCGCAGCCGTCCCCCCGCGTGGAGCGAGACGAACGCGCCCGCGCGCTCCCCCGTCAGGGCCTGGGGCAGGCCGTCCGGCAGGGCTTCGAGCTGCCGTCCCGTTTTGACGTAGGTTTCCAGCGACAGCCGCGCGAGGCGCACCCACGGGTCCTCCGCGCGTTTTCTATCCGCCAGGCGCGACCGCTCCGCCGCGGCGTACCGCTCCGCGAAGCGCCTTGCGTTATCCGTGCCCGTGACCGTAAACACCGCGACGCCGTAGCCGACGCCGAAGGGCCCCTCGTGGCTCAAAAGCTCCGGCTTGACCGCGAGGCCGTCCAGCGCGCCCGCCATGATCTGGAACGAGCGCTGCCCGCACTCCGCCGCGCGGTCGCAGAAGTCCTCGTCCATTGTGAGGAAGCGCAGGAAGTCGCCGCTTGCCATCGCCTCCGTCACCTGTCGGTCATACTCCGGTCCCTCGGGCGCGAAGCCGTAGGGTCCGTCGGACTTGAGCTTGTGCGACAGGTCGCCGCTGGCGACGAACACGGCGCGGCGGCCGAGCGCCTCGACCGCGCGGGCAAGGCATTGGCCGAGCCGGTAGTGCTCCAGCGGCGAGAAGCCCGAGAGCCCGACGCGCAGGATGGGGCACTCGACGCCCGCCTCGCGCAGAAACCATAGCGGGATGAACGCGCCGTGGTCAAGGGAAGCGTCGCGCTCGCCGAGCGTGCCGGCGGCAATGCCCTCCCGCTCCGCAAGCGCGATCGCCTCGCGGCGGAGCTCCGTGTCGTAGCGCACGTCCAGCTTCGTGGCGCGCGCGCCGAATTTTCCCATGTCGCCGGAGGCGGCAAGTCCCGGGGAGATGTGGAAATAGTCCGCGTACAGCACGCTGTGCGGCGTGGTGAGCAGCAGCACGTCCGGCTTCCACTCCGCCGCGCGCCGCGCCGCTTCGCGGTAGGCGTCGACGGTCGCCTGAATTCCGCGCTCCTGCCCCCGCCCGACGGCGGGCAGGATCAGCGGGGGATGCGGAACGATGATCGCACCGGGGATCGGCATGGGACAGCACTCCTTTCTCGCTATCGGGATGTATGCGCCGGCTCGCGCGGCGCTTTTATCAGTTCGGGCAGCGCCCGCCGCAGAGGTAGAACACCGTCAGCAGGCCCGGCCCGCAGTGCGCGCCGATAACCACGCCGAGCGAGGTGATGTTGATCTCGCCTGCCTGCGGGCAGCCCTTTTTGATCTCGGAGCGGATATACTCCGCGTCGGAGAGACAGTCGGCGTGGAGGATGTGGATCTCCGTGCCGGTCGCGTCGATCTTCGAGAGATCGTGCAGCACGCCGTCGCGGATGCTGTTGAGCGCCGCGCGGCGGCCCCGCGCCTTCTCCACCACGTCCAGCGTGCCGCCGTCGGGAACGTACAGCACGGGCTTGATGCTCAAAAGCGAGCCAACCAGCGCGGAGGCGTTGGACACGCGCCCGCCCATCTTGAGGTACTTGAGGTCTTCCACCGTGAAGCGGTGCGCGATTTTGAGCTTGTTCTCCTCGCCCCAGCGCACGACCGCGTCGAAGGACTGCCCCGACTCCATGCGTCCGACCATGTTCGTCACCAGCAGGCCCAGCCCGCCCGAGATGCAGCGCGTGTCCATGATGTAGAGGCAGCGGTTGGGGAAATCCGCCGCGATCTGCTCCGCCGCTTCCCGGCAGTTGCCGTAGGAGGCGGACATCTTCTGCGACATATCCAGAAAGATGACGTCCTTTCCCCGCTCCATCAGCCCCTTGAAAAAGTCATAATAGGCGTACTTGTTGATCATCGAGGTCTTGAGGACGTCTCCCTTCCGCATCCCCGCGTAAACCGCGGCGCGGCTCTCCTCGCGGCAGTCGTCCTCAAACGCCTGATCGTTGACCGTGTAGCCATAAGCAATAAAAGGGATCTGGTGCTCGTCCAGCCACGTCCGCGGCAGGTCCGCCGTCGAGGACGTGGCAATGATGTATTCGCTCATAGTGTCCTCCAGAGAAATCAGGAAAAATCGTGTTTTTTCGCAGGGAACGCATGACGCGGAGAAAGCTCCCCCTCGTCATGCGCCGCTCGTATCAATAGTATAGCACGCGGAACGCGCCGCGGCAAGCCGTTTTTGGCAAAAGGCGGCTACAGCGCGTGGAACGTCGGCTCCATCCGCTCGAAGGTGCAGAAGTACCGGAAGCCCAGCTCGTCGCGCAGGATCGCGCGCGCCTCGTCGTAGTTCCCGGCGACGCGCTCCGGCCGGTGCGCGTCGCTGCCGATGGTAAGAATCTCGCCGCCGAGATCGCGGTAGAGCCGCCAGATCGCGCGGCAGGGCTGGATGTCGCTGAGCTCATAGCGCCAGCTCGCCGTGTTGAGCTCAATGCCCTTGCCCTTTTGGATGGCAACGCGAAGAATTTCCGCCACGATATCCCGCACCTTCTCGAACGGGTACTCGCCCTGCGGGTCGTAGCGCCGCATGACGTCGAGGTGCGCGAGCACGCAGTAGCGGTCGAAGTCCCGCGCCACGGCGAGCAGCTCCTCGTAGTAGCCGCGGTTGTACGCGTCCTGCGTCTTGTCCTCCTGATACTCCGGCGGGTAGAGCTGCAGATCGTCCACCTGATGCACGCTCAAAAGCGTGAAGTCCAGCTTATCGCGCAGCCGGTCAAAGAGCGTGTTCGTCTTTTCGACCGTGTGGCGCTGCACGCCGAGCTCCAGCCCGCGCCGGATCGTCAGCCGCCCCTCGTACCGCTTTCGCAGCTCGTCCAGTTTCGCAAAATAGCGCGGGTAATCGACGTTGCGCAGGACGATGTCCTTATAGGTCCGCGCTTCCGCCGGATCGTCCCAGTCCAGCATGACGCCGTAGTCGACATGCTCGGTGAAGCACAGCTCGTCCAGCCCCAGCGCGAGCGCGCGCTCGAGCTGCGTCTCCATGGGCGTCTTGCTGTCGAAGCTGAAGCTGCTGTGCACATGATAATCCGCTTTCATCGCGGCGATCCTCCCATCGGTCCTTCTCCGCCCCTCCGGGTGGGAAAAGAGAGCGCCGCGGCGCTCTCTCGCGTATTTTACGTCAGCAGCCCCGTCAGGAGCGACCCGATCCCGCCGCCGGCGTTGTTGTTGGTATTGCCGCCGTTGGAAGCCTGATTCGCCGCGGCGCCGGCTCCCCCGCCGAGAAGCCCCATCAACAGGTTTGTCGTGGCGTTGCCGCCGCCCCCGAGCATCGCGCCCAGGATGCCCGCGACGCCCGCGTTTCCGCCCGCCGCCTGCTGTTGCTGCTGCTGGGCGCCGACCTCCTTGCCCAGAAGGCTCATCAGCAGCGGCGCGGAGGCGGCGAGCACCTTTTTGACGTCCGCCTGCTTCACGCCGGTCTTCTTCGCGATCTGCGCGATCGTATTCTTGGCGTTCGCGCCGAGCAGATGGTTGACGATCTTCTCGCCGTCCTTCATATCCACGCCCGCCATAAACGCGCCGACGTCGTTGGTGTTGTCCGCGGCGTGCTGCGTCAGGGCGTTGGCAAAGCCGTTCGCCGTGGCGCTGTTGTTGGACTGGTTCAGCGCGCCGGAGAGCAGCAGCGGAAGCGCCGCGTCCAGGATGCCCCTCGTCTGCGTGTCGGTCACGCCCGCCGCCTTGCTGATGCCGTTCGTGCCCTCCATGGACAGCACGGGGCTGACCACCGATTCAATCGCCATAAGAAGTCCCCCTTTTCGCATTTTGTGATTCGCATTATACCCCCCGCCGCCCCGTTTCGTCAACCGTCCGGTGCAAAAAAGCCGCGGCGCGCTCCCGTCTTCTTGCAAAAAGGAAACGCCGTGGTATAATAGCCGCGAAGCGTCTGTTATAATAATCAAGCTGCATATACCACAACGGCGCTGCGCGCCTGTGGTATAATAGGGAAAAGAAAAGCAAAAAACGGGTGATGCTATGGCGGAAGCCAATCCGGCGGAGGATCGCCGGGTCTTTCTGTTGAGCCGGGAACGCCCGGCGAAGGCGGTCGTCCGGCTGGGCGTGCCGCTGGTCGCCGGCATGTTCATCATGGTGCTCTACAATCTGGTCGACACGTATTTCATCGGGCTGACGCGCGACGACTATCAGCTCGCGGCGGTCAACCTCGCCTATCCCGTGATGATGGTCTCCATCGCCGTTTCGAACATGATCGGCACGGGCGCGTCCTCGCTGATCGCGCGCAGCCTCGGCGCGGGAGACACGGAGAAGGCGGAGCACACGCTGACGGCGGGCTTCGTCCTGACCGCGCTCAACAGCCTGCTCGTCGCCGCCGCCGGGCTCGCGCTTCTGCCGCGGCTCGTGCGTCTGCTCGGCGCGCAGGAGAACACCTTCGGCTATACGGCGCAGTACGTGCGCGTCATCCTGCTGGGAAGCCTGTTCACGATGGGGAACTACACGCTCGGGCAGCTGCTGCGGAGCGAGGGCTCGGTGCGTCATTCGGTGCTGGGCATGATCGTGGGGACGGCGGCGAACATCGTGCTCGATCCGGTGTTCATCTTCGCCCTCGGCATGGAGATCCGCGGCGCGGCGGTCGCCACGGTCCTCGGCAACGCGGCGGGCACGGCGGTCTCGCTCGCCTTCTACGCGCGGGGCAAGACGCTGCTGCGCCCGCGGCTGCGGCACCTGCGCCCGACGGCGGAAATCCTGCGCGAGATTTTCTGGGTCGGCGTCCCCGCCACGCTGGAGACGCTGCTGACCTCGGTCGCCTACGTCGTCAACAACAACCTCGCCGTCGCCTACGGAGAGCTGACCGTCGCCGCGATGGGCGTCGCGCAGAAGCTCCTGTCCCTCGGCAGCTACATCTATCAGGGCTTCGCCGCCGGCACGCAGCCGCTGATGGGCTACAACTACGGCGCGAAGAACTACCGCCGGATGCTGGACGTGCTGCGCGCGGGCGTCGCGGTGGTGAGCGGCACGGAGCTTTGCGTCATGGCGGTGTACGGCGTCTTTGCGCCGCGGCTCATCGGACTCTTCACGGACTCCGCCGCGGTGATCGCCGCCGGTGCGCGGGTACTGCGCACGCTGATGTGCATCCTGCCCTTCGTCGGCGCGATCTCCATGAGCCGCACGTCGTTTCAGGCGATGGGCAAGCCGCAGTACGCCTTCACGATCACGCTGGTGCGTCAGCTCGTGCTGTACGTCCCGCTTCTTCTGCTGCTCAACCGCTTCTTCGGCTTCGGCGGCATGCTCTGGGCGCAGCCCGTGACGGAGGCGGTCATGATGGCGGCGTCGGTGACGCTGCTGTACCGCACGCTCCGCGCGGAGGAGCTGCGCCGCGCGGCCTCCGGCGGGTCCGGCTGAAAACCGTCATACCTTGAAATTCATCATACAGGGAGGAACTCATCATGTCCGTTTTTGAAGGCTTGGAGCCCAAGCGCGTCTGGGCGTTTTTCGAGCAGCTCAGCGCCATCCCGCGCGGGAGCGGCAACACAAAGGCGGCCAGCGACTGGATCGCCGCCTTTGCGCGCGAGCGCGGGCTCTGGTATCATCAGGACGCGGCGAACAACGTCGTCGTGCGCAAGGCCGCCTCGCCGGGGAAGGAAGCCGCCGCGCCGGTCATCCTGCAGGGCCACATCGACATGGTCTGCGAGAAGACGGCGGACTGCGCGAAGGATATGACGCGCGAGGGGCTGGACCTCGCCGTGGAGGACGGCAAGGTGCGCGCCCTGGGCACGTCGCTCGGCGGCGACAACGGCATCGCGGTCGCCATGCTGCTTGCCGTGCTGGACGACGACGCGCTCGAGCACCCGCCCGTCGAGGCGGTGTTCACCGTGGACGAGGAGATCGGCCTGCTGGGCGCCGCCGCGCTGGACACGGGCCTGCTCGCGGGCAGGCGGCTGATCAACCTCGATTCCGAGGAGGAGGGCGTCTTCACCGTGAGCTGCGCGGGCGGCGTGCGCGCGAACTGCCGCATCCCCGTCACGCGCGAGCCGTTCGGCGCGCCGGTACTCCGGCTCACGGTCGACGGGCTCAGGGGCGGGCACTCCGGCGCGGAGATCGACAAGGGCCGCGCAAACGCGGACAAGCTGCTCGGCCGCGCGCTGTACGCGATCGGCAAAAGGGCGAACCTCCGCCTCTGCTCCGTCCGCGGCGGCGTGGCGGACAACGGCATCCCCGTCCGCGCGGAGGCGGTGCTCGCCGCCGACGAGGCGGCCGTGCGCGCCGGGGCGGAGGCGCTGCAAGGGCTCCTGCGCGAGGAATACCGCGTCACCGATCCGGGCGTCACGCTGGCCGTGGAGCCCTGCGCGGCGGAGCTTATACCCATGAGCGCGCAGAGCACCGCCGACGCGATCTGCTTCCTCCAGTGCGCGCCGAACGGCATTTACGCCATGAGCCCCGAGGTCGCCGGGCTGGTGCAGACCTCCCTCAACCTCGGCATTGTCAAAACGGAGGGGGACGTCGTGCTCGCCTCGTTCTCCGTGCGCAGCAGCGTCGACTCGCAGAAGCGGCTGCTGCTCGACCGGCTGCAATGCCTGACGGAGCGCCTCGGCGGAGGCGTGACGCTCTCGGGCGACTATCCCGGCTGGGCGTACCGCGCCGAGTCCCCGCTGCGCGAGCTGATGGTGAAGGTCTTCACCGAGCAGACCGGGCACGCGCCGCGCATCGAGGCGATCCACGCGGGGCTGGAGTGCGGGCTCTTCGCCGGCAGGCTCGAGGGGCTGGACTGCATCTCCCTCGGCCCCGACATGGAGGGCGTCCACACCCCCGGTGAAAGGCTCAGCATCGCCTCCGTGCAGCGGACGTGGGCGCTGCTCGCCGAGACCCTGCGCCGCCTGCCGTAAGAAAGCAAAAAACATCTCCCTTCGGTCCTGTCTTGCCGGAGGGAGATGTCGTTTTTATGCTTCGCTCAGGCTTCCACCGCAATGGATTCGTGCTCGTAGGCCGGCTCGATTCCGATGTTTCGCTCGCCCCAGCGGGCGAGGACGCGGCGGATGGCGACCACGCCGTGGTCCGGGATCGGCTGGGGCAGCAGCACCATGTAGCGGCAGTCGCCGCTCTTGGTGAACACGTCGCTGCGGCGCAGCGTGTCGCGCAGCTGCATGCCGAAGGCCTCCACCACGTTCCCGTCGGTATCGGCGGGGAAGGTAAACACGACCAGCTCCGCGTCGTAGTGGTAGTTTTCCATCACACGGGTAAAGAAGCGGTAGAGCGTACGGAAGCTCTCCAGCCCCACCTCGTACGCGCCCTTCTGGCGGTTGCGCTCCTCGAGGATCTTGTGTGCGCTCTCCAGCACGGCGGAGCTTTCGCGCTGCGTCGTGTCCGCCGCGTGCGCCGCGCGCTCGTGGAAAAACTCGCAGCCGTGCTTGCCGTTCTCCTTGACGGAGTAGAGCGCCTTGTCCGCCTTGCGGTAAAGCTCGTCGAAGTCCGTGCCCTCGTCCGGGACGAAGACCGCGCCGACGGAGACGCCGATGGGGATGCTCATATCGTCGCCCATCAGCTCCTTGGCGGAGGCGAGCAGCGCCGCGTTGATCATCTCCGCCTTGCGCAGGATCAGCCGCTCGCTGCGGATGTCGCGGCAGAAAGCAATGAACTCGTCGCCGCCCATGCGCCCGACAAGGTCGCTGGAGCGGACGACGCTGCGCAGAATCTCGGCAAAGCGGATGAGCACGCGGTCGCCCATGTCGTGGCCGTAGATGTCGTTGACCAGCTTGAAGTTGTCAAGGTCGAGCATCATCATCACGCCGTTCGACCGGGTACACAGCTCCGTGAGCTCCTTTTGCGCGAACGCCTTGTTTAAAAGCCCCGTCATCGTGTCGGTCTGCACGACGACCTTCAGCCCCTGGATCTGGCGGAGGCTGTCGATCTGGCGCATGATGTTTTCCACGCGGCGGATCAGCACCTCGGGCTTGCAGGGCTTGGCGATGTAGTCCATCGCGCCGGCCTCCAGGCCCAGGCTCTCGTTCGCCCGGTCCTGCTCGTCGGACATGAACATGAACGGCACGGACTGTCCGTGCAGCTCCGTCATGCGGCGCTGCAGCTCGGGGCCGTCCATGGCCTCCATGCTGATATCGCACAGGAGCATGTCCGGCCGCTCGCGCCGGCAAAGCTCCAGCGCCTCCTCGCCCGAAGAGGCGCAGACGACCGCGTATTTGTCTTTCAGGATCTCGCTGACCTCCCTCAGCACGGTGGGAGATTCGTCGACGACCAGAATCTTTTTCATTGGCGATACCTCAAGGCAAATCTGTTCCAAAGCGTCCCCGCTGCTTCTTCAAAAAAAGAATAACATTATTTTGCCCGCGGCGCAAGAGCGAGTTTCACGCCTTCGCCGTCAGCTTTCGCTCCGTGTCCTCCCGCACCGCGCGCCGCAGCGCCGTCAGATAGGGCGAAAAGGCGGCCTTGTCCTCGCCGTAGGTCAAATTGAGGCTGTATTCGTTCTCCGTCCACGTCGAAAGATCGGACTCGTTGTGCTGGATGACCGCCTCGAGACTGTCCAGCGCCTTGTATATCTTCGCCTCCGTCGTTTCGCGCGCCGCCATCTCCGCGTACAGCTCCCGCATCTCCGCGCGGTACGGCTCCGGCAAAGCTTCGACCCACTCGGAAAGCAGCTGTTCCTCGCGCGCCTCGTCCGCCGCCGTCTTGTCGAACGATGGGATATCCCCCGTGAAGCATTCGCCGAGGTCGTGGATCAGGCACATGCGGATCACCCTGTCCATGTCCGCCCCGGGGAATTCGTCGCGCATGAAAAACGCCATCAGCGTAATGCGCCAGCTGTGCTCGGCGACGCTCTCGCGCCTTCCGCCGGAGGTATAGCAGTGCCGCGTCGCGTCCTTGAGCCGTTCGGCGACGTGCAGCGCTTCCAGAAGCGCATGGACCTCCATACTACCGTCCCTCCATTTCCTCCGCGATATAGCGCGCCGCGTAGACGCCGCTGGCGCTCGCGTGCGACAGGGAATGCGTCACGCCGCTGCCGTCGCCGATGACGAACAGTCCGGGGTGGCAGGTCTCCAGGTGGTTGTCGATGGCGACCTCCATGTTGTAGAACTTGACCTCCACGCCGTAGAGCAGCGTGTCGTCGTTGGCGGTGCCGGGGGCGATCTTGTCGAGCGCGTAGATCATCTCGATGATGCCGTCGAGGATGCGCTTGGGCATGACGAGGCTCAGATCGCCCGGCGTCGCCTTGAGCGTCGGCGTCACGAAGGACTTGCCGAGGCGCTTGGGCGTCGAGCGGTGGCCGCGGATCAGATCGCCGAACTGCTGCACGATGACGCCGCCGCCGAGCATGTTGGAAAGCCGCGCGA